>DXIH01000076.1 GCA_019112965.1 Candidatus Sphingomonas excrementigallinarum
GACGGTTCGCACGCCCTCGGCCGCCAGGTTGCGCAGGCTGTCACCATAGGCCTGGACCAGTTCATCGGTCAGCTGGCCGCGCTTGATCGCGTCATGCACGGGCAGGCTTTCGACCGTCGACCAGCCGAGTCCGGCCGCCTCGATCATCGCGCGCCGCTCGGCAATCGCCTCGCGCGGCCATAGCACGCCATTGGGAATTTCATGGAGCGCGGTGACCACCTCGGTGGCGCCCGCCTGGCGGATATGGGACAAGGCGATCGGGTCGGCGGGGCCGAACCACCGCATGGACTGGATCATCAACACGTCCGCTATTCCCTCATCCCAAATTCGCGTTTTTGCTGGGGTTAGCGGTAGCATTCAGCATTCGGATTGACCAGTTACAAATTTTGGCCTTGCCACTATGCAGGTGTGGTCCAGAGAGGCAGGAGAGAAACGAAATGCGGATCGTCGTCGTCGGGGAAGGGATGATAGAATTGTCGCGGGCGGATGGCGGGCTGTGGCGGTTGGGTCATGGCGGCGATACGCTGAACACCGCGATTCATCTGGCACGAATGGGTCGTGACGTCCGCTATGTGACCGCACTTGGCGACGATCCGTTCAGTACGACGCTGCTTCAGGACTGGGCGGCGGAGGGCATCGATACCAGCCTGACCCTGCGCGACCCGACCCGGATGCCCGGCCTGTACGCGATCACCACCGATGAGGCGGGCGAGCGCAGCTTCTCCTATTGGCGCGGGCAGAGCGCCGCGCGGCGCACCTTGTCCCTGCCGGAGAGCGAGGCGGTGATGGTGCAGGCCGAACAGGCCGATCTGTTGCTATATTCGCTCATCACCCTGGCGATCCTGGACGAGCCGAGCCGCGAGCATCTGTTCGATCTGGCGCAGCGGGTGCGGGCGCGGGGCGGGCGGGTCGCGTTCGACGGCAATTATCGCCCCCGCCTGTTCGCCAGCCAGGACGAAGCGCGCGCGCTGTGCCGCCGGGCGATCGGCGGCTGCGACATCGGCCTGCCGACGCTGGAGGACGAAGCGATGCTGGTCGGCGCCCAGTCCGCCGAAGAGGTGCAGGGTCGCTGGCAGGGGCTGGGCGCAAGCGAGGTCGTGGTGAAGCTGGGCGCCGAGGGCTGTCTGGTCGCCGGTGTCGGCATCGTCCCTCCGCCCAAGCGGCTCAGCCCTCGCGATACCAGCGGGGCGGGGGATGCATTCAACGCGGGCTATCTGGCGGCGCGGCTGGATGGGATAGATCCTGCGGAGGCGGCGGTGCGGGGGCATAGGCTGGCCGGGTGGACGGTCATGCGCTCGGGCGCGATTCCAGCGCGGGATGACGACTTGCCGCGTTGATTGGTTTTGGACTGACCAAAATCGATGGCGTGGTCTGGGGTAAGCCCCTTTACTCCCTCCCCTTCAGGGGAGGGGTTGGGGTGGGGCCTCCCCCCTTGGCGACGTGCTTGTGGGACTGCCTCACCCCCAGCCCCTCCCCTGAAGGGGAGGGGGGAATCCGCCTTTTTCTCATCCCTCCGTTCGCACGGAGCGAAGTCGAAGTGCATGGGGTTCGCTTGCGGCGAGGCTCGGGCGTGGCCTTCGACTTCGCTCAGGCTGAACGGAGCGGGGGAAGGGGGCGACACCGCCTCGCCCCAAAACGAAAAGGGGGCCGGAACCTCGGTTCCGACCCCCTGATCCTGTCAGCTTGTGCTGGCGGCTTGGCTTACGCGCCCGGGATTTCCGAGACGTTCACCTTGATGCCGCGGCCCATCGTCGACGAGACGGCGACCTTGCGGACATACTTGCCCTTCGCGCCCGACGGCTTGGCCTTGATCAGAGCATCGACCAGCGCGTCGAAGTTGGCGCGCAGGTCTTCCGCCGGGAACGACGCCTTGCCGATGCCCGAGTGGATGATGCCGGCCTTTTCGACGCGGTACTCGACCTGGCCGCCCTTGGCCGCCTTGACGGCTTCGGCGACGTTCATGGTCACGGTGCCCAGCTTCGGGTTCGGCATCAGGCCCTTGGGGCCCAGCACCTTACCGAGGCGACCGACGACGCCCATCATGTCCGGGGTCGCGATGCAGCGATCGAAGTCGATGGTGCCGCCCTGGATGGTTTCCATCAGGTCCTCGGCGCCCACGACATCGGCGCCAGCGGCGCGTGCCTCGTCGGCCTTCGCGCCCTTAGCGAACACGCCGACGCGAACGGTCTTGCCGGTGCCCTTGGGCAGGGTGACGACGCCGCGGACCATCTGGTCGGCGTGGCGCGGGTCAACGCCCAGGTTGACGGCGACTTCGATCGTCTCGTCGAACTTCGAGGTCGCGTTGGTACGAGCCAGCGTGATCGCTTCGTCGATGCCGTGCAGCTTCTCGGAGTCGATCTGGACCGACTTCTGCTTCTTGGTCAGCTTCGCCATGATCTTAGCCCTCCACCACTTCGAGGCCCATCGCGCGGGCGGAGCCTTCGATGATCTTGGTCGCAGCCTCGATGTCGTTGGCGTTCAGATCCTTCATCTTGATCTGGGCGATTTCCGCGAGCTTCGAGCGCGCGATCTTGCCCGCCGACACCTTGCCCGGCTCCTTCGAGCCCGACTTCAGGTTGGCGGCCTTCTTGATGAGGTAGGTCGCAGGCGCGGTCTTCGTCTCGAACGAGAACGAACGGTCGGCATAGACGGTGATGACGGTGGGCAGCGGGGTGCCCTTCTCGACTTCGCCGGTCTGCGCGTTGAACGCCTTGCAGAATTCCATGATGTTCACACCGCGCTGACCCAGCGCCGGGCCGATCGGCGGCGAGGGGTTGGCGGCGCCTGCAGGGACCTGCAGCTTGATATAGCCGGTAATCTTCTTTGCCATGTCTCTCTTTTCGAGTCTAGCGGTCGTGACGGGCGCGTGGCGTACGCCAGCACACCCTCCCGCAAGGGTTCCGTCGCAAGATGCTAGGGAAGCGCGGGCCGATAGCGGATTATGGGTGGAATGGCAAGGTGACTCTGTCCCAACCTCCGTTCGCCCTGAGCGAAGTCGAAGGGCGCGGGCATTGCTCGCAGTGAGGGTAGGGCGTGGGCTTCGACTTCGCTCAGCCTGAACGGGGGTGGGTGAGGTATTGAGGTACGAAAAAGGGCCGGTGGCGTCGCCGCCCCGGCCCTGTTTTCGTCGGATGGTCCGTGCTTACTTCGAGCGTTCGACCTGCTCGAAATCCAGTTCCACCGGGGTGGCGCGACCGAAGATCGACACCGACACCTTGACCTTGGACTTGTCGAAATCCAGTTCCTCGACCACGCCGTTGAAGCTGGCGAAGGGGCCTTCCAGCACCTTGACCGCGTCGCCGATCTCGTAGTCGACCTTGACCTTGTGCTTCGGGGCGGCGGCGGCTTCTTCCTTGGAGTTCAGCATCCGCGTGGCTTCCGCCTCGCTGATCGCCTGCGGCTTGCCCATCGCGCCCAGGAAGCCGGTCACCTTCGGCGTGTTCTTGACGAGGTGATAGACCTGGTCGGTCATGTCGAGCTTGGCGAGCACATAGCCGGGCATGAACTTGCGCTCGACCGCGATCTTCTTGCCGCGGCGGGCCTCGGTCACGGTCTCGGTCGGAACCTCGATCTGGTCGACCAGATGGTCGAGGCCCAGACGGGTCGCCTCGGCCATGATCGAGTCGCGAACCTTGCCCTCGAAACCGGAATAAGCGTGGATGATGTACCAGCGCGCCATGAGAACCCTTTTACTTCGCGAGCGACAGCAGGGTGCGGACCAGCGTCTCGAAGAACGAGTCGACCGCCAGGAAGAAGATGGCCAGGATCGTGGTCATCACGACCACCATCACGCCGGTCATCACCGTCTCGCGCCGCGTCGGCCAGACGACCTTCTTGGTCTCGGTCTTGACCTGGTTGAGGAATTCGATGGGGGTCGTCTTCGCCACTCGTGCCGTTCCCGCACCTGCGTTGAAATTACTGTCAGCGGGGCATGGGTCCGCCGTCGCCTGCCCAAGGGGCCTGCGACGAAAGGTCCGTCCGCGCTGTTCGGATGGGAACGCGATGTAGCTGTGGCTTGGGTAAAAGGCAAGGGTGGGGGCGGGGCGGGGGTTTTCGGTCCACGTGAAGCCGCGATGGCGTGAAGAGTTTTGGTTCGCGCGGAGACGCGGAGGCGCGGAGTTTTGGGTTCGCGCAGAGGCGCGGAGGTCGCAGAGGGGAGCGGGAGGCTCTTGCCGCCGCTTTCCCCCCCAACCTCCGTTCAGCCTGAGCGTAGTCGAAGGCCAAGGGAGGGAGGCGCCCAAGGACCGTCGAGCCGCAGGCTCCATGAACGCTGAAGCGTTCTGCCCGCGTGGTGGGCGTTATCCCGTGGCCTTCGACTACGCTCAGGCTGAACGGAGCGGGGAATCGCCCACTCTTTTCCTCCGCGTCTCCGCGCCTCCGCCCGAACCAACCTTCTTTCCTCTTCGCATCCTCGCGCCTCGCGTGGAAATCAGCAGCACCGCCCGCCATTCTTGCCGCCATAGCGCGCCTGTTGTCGCTCGCGGAAGAACGTCACCTCGTCCATCGGTTCCCGGTCGGGATGCTTGGCTACCATATGCGCCACATAGGCATCATAACTGGGCATCCCGACCATGGCATTGCCGATCTGGCGCAGGCGAGTGAGCCAGCTCATTCGGCGGCCGCCATTTCGGATGGCACCTCGGTCACGCTCGGCCGGTCGATCGCCCGCGCGATCAGGCAGGTGCGCACCGCATAGATCAGGATCGCCAATACGACGCCAACGAAGATCGCGGAAAGCCCCGCGTCGATCCGGTCGTTGAAGACGATCCGCCCCATCTCCGCCATGGTCTTGGCGGGGGGCAGGACCTTTCCTTCCGCTGCGGCGCTGGCGAACTTGTCGGCATGCGCCAGAAAGCCGACGCGCGGGTCGCTGGAGAAAATCTTCATCCACCCGGCGGTCAGCGTGCAGGCGAGCAGCCAGATGGTCGGGATCACCGTGATCCAGGCATAGCGGTCCTTCTTCATGCGGAACAGCACGACCGTCGCCAGCATCAGCGCGACGGCGGCCAGCATCTGGTTGGAAATGCCGAACAGCGGCCACAGCGTGTTCACCCCGCCCAGCGGATCGGTGACCCCCTGATAGAGGAAAAAGCCCCAGGCCGCGACACAAAGCCCGGTCGCGATCAGGCCGGGCGCGACCTTCGACGATCCCCGAAAGCTCGGGACGACGAGGCCGATCAGGTCCTGCAGCATGAACCGCCCGGCGCGCGTGCCGGCATCGACGGCAGTCAGGATGAACAGCGCCTCGAACAGGATGGCGAAATGATACCAGAAGGCCTTCATCGCCTGTCCGCCAAAGACATGGCTGAAGATTTCCGCCATCGCCACCGCCAGTGTCGGCGCGCCGCCCGCGCGGGAAATGATCGTATGCTCGCCCACGTCCTTGGCGACCTGCGCCAGCGTGTCGGCCGAGATGGGGAAGCCCATCGCGGTGACGGCGGCGGCGGCGCTGGCGGGATCGGTGCCCAGCACGGCGGCGGGCGCGTTCATCGCGAAATAGACGCCCGGATCGAGGATCGAGGCGGCGACCAGCGCCATGATCGCGACCGCGCTTTCCATCAGCATCGCGCCGTAACCGATGAAGGGCGCGTCCTTCTCGCTGGCGATCAGCTTGGGCGTGGTGCCGCTGGCGATGAGGGCGTGGAAGCCCGACACCGCACCGCACGCGATGGTGATGAACAGGAAGGGGAAAAGCGGCCCCGCCCAGACCGGCCCGCTGCCGTCGATGAACTTGGTCAGCGCGGGCATCTTCAGCGGCGGCGCCATGATGACGATCCCGATCGCCAGCGCCACGATCGCGCCGATCTTGAGGAAGGTCGAAAGGTAATCACGCGGCGCAAGCAACAGCCACACCGGCAGGACCGAGGCGACCGCGCCATAGCCGATCAGCAGGAAGCAGAGTTGCACCGGGGTGAAGGTGAACAGCGGGGCCAGCACCGCCGACTGGGCGATCGACTGGCCATAGACGATGGCGAGGATCAGGCCGATGAAGCCGATGATCGACACCTCGCCGATCTTCCCCGGCCGGACCCAGCGGGTGTAGCCGCCCATCAGCATCGCCAGCGGCACCGTCGCCGCCACGGTGAACAGCCCCCAGGGGCTTTCGGCAAGCGCCCGCACCACGATCAGGGCGAGGACTGCCAGGATGATGACCATAATCATGAAGGCGCCGAACAGCGCGATCGTGCCCGCCACTGGGCCCATCTCCATGCGGATCAGCTCGCCCAGCGACCGCCCGTCGCGCCGCATCGACAGGAACAGCACCAGAAAGTCCTGCACCGCGCCCGCCAGCACCACGCCCGCCAGAATCCACAAGGTCCCCGGCAGATAGCCCATCTGCGCCGCCAGCACCGGCCCCACCAGCGGCCCGGCACCCGCGATCGCGGCAAAGTGGTGGCCGAACAGCACTGTCCGGTCGGTCGCGACATAGTCCAGGCCGTCAGCCCGGCGGATGGCGGGGGTGGGTCGGCTGGGGTCGATGCCGATCACCT
>DXIH01000077.1 GCA_019112965.1 Candidatus Sphingomonas excrementigallinarum
ACCGTCTCCAGGTTCATCAGGTGGCGCATGACCTGATACTCACCCGAAATGCCGTTGCCGCCATGCATGTCGCGCGCGACGCGGGCGATATCCAGTGCCTTGCCGACATTGTTGCGCTTGACGATCGAGATCATCTCGGGCGCGAACCGCCCTTCGTCCATCAGCCGCCCGACGCGAAGCGACGCCTGAAGACCAAGCGCGATCTCGGTTTCCATGTCCGCCAGCTTCTTCTGGTAGAGCTGCGTCGCGGCCAGCGGCCGCCCGAACTGCTTGCGGTCCAGGCCATATTGGCGCGCCGCGTGGAAGCAGAACTCCGCCGCGCCCAGCGCCCCCCAGCTGATCCCGTAGCGGGCGCGGTTGAGGCAGCCGAATGGGCCCTTCAGCCCCTCGACATGCGGCAGCAGCGCGTCTTCGCCGACCGCCACCTCGTCCATCATCACCATGCCGGTGATCGAGGCGCGCAAGGACAGCTTGTTCTCGATCTTCGGCGCGGACAGGCCCTTCATACCCTTTTCCAGCACGAAGCCCCGGATCGCGCCGCCATGCGCTTCCGACTTGGCCCAGATCACGAAAACATCGGCGATCGGCGAGTTGGAAATCCAGGTCTTGGCGCCGGACAGGACATAGCCGCCCTCGACTTGTCTGGCGGTGGTGCGCATGCCCCCGGGGTCGGAGCCCGCATCGGGTTCGGTGAGCCCGAAACAGCCGATCCATTCGCCGCTCGCCAGTTTCGGTAGATAGCGGCTCTTCTGCTCGTCCGAACCATAGGCGTGGATCGGATACATGACGAGGCTGGACTGCACACTCATCATCGAGCGGTATCCGCTGTCGATTCGCTCCACCTCGCGGGCGATCAGGCCATAAGCGACATAGGACGCGCCGACGCCGCCATATTCTTCCGGGATGGTGGGGCCGAGCAGGCCCATCTCGCCCATTTCGCGGAAGATGTCGGGGTCGGTATGTTCGTTGGCAAAGGCATCGATGATGCGAGGGGCCAGCCGATCGTCGGCATAGGCGCGCGCAGTGTCGCGGATCATCCGCTCGTCATCGGTCAGCTGGTCGTCGAGCAGGAACGGGTCCGCCCAGTCGAACTTGCCCATCGGGGACATTGGTTTCTCTCCTTATGTCCGCCGCTTCTCGGGAAGGCTGGGGCTTTTGTCCACCCCCGGCGCCTATTCCTCCCCTTGCAGGGGAGGGGGACCATGCGCAGCATGGTGGAGGGGTGTCACCCGTGGTGAGGATAGGAAACCTCGCCGACCGGTACACCCCTCCGACAGGCCTGCGGCCTGCCACTTCCCCTGCAAGGGGAGGAAAGACTGGCTTACAGCTTGAAGCTGAGCGTCGCGCGCAGGTCGCGCCCGGCGAGTGGTGCGAAGTCCTTCAGCACGCTGGCGTGGCGGCGCGCGTCGACGTCGAAGATGTTGTTCGCCGACAGGGTCAGTGTCGTCGGGTTCAGCGTGCCCCAGGGCTTTAGCTGCAGCGAGGCGTTGACCAGGGTGAAGCCGTCGGTCGGCGTCTCCAGGCCCAGCACGCGGGTCTGCTGGAAGCTGCGCTCCACCTCGACGCGGGCGTTCACGCTCTCCGAATGCGCTTCCAGGCCCCCCAGCAGACGCAGCGGCGGGATACGCGGGGCGGGGCCGGTGCCGATGATCTGGGCATGGACATAATCGCCCAGCAGGTCGGCGTTGATCGCATATTTGCCGATCGTCACCAGGCGGAGCGACCCTTCCGCCTCGATGCCGTAATAACGCGCATCGGCCTGGGCATAGGCGAAGCAGGGCAGGTCGACCTCGCGACCCGAGGGCGCGGCGGCGGCGACACATGGACCCTGCTGGACTAGCGCATCATAGATGTAGTTGGAGAAACGGTTGTAATAGGCCGAGGCGTCGAAGCTGTACCCTTCGCCATGACCATGAACGGTCGCCTCGATCCCCCAGCTGGCTTCCTTCTTGAAGTTCGGATTGCCCAGTTCATAGGCTTCGGTCCCGGCATGGGGGCCGTTGGCGAACAGTTCCTCGGCGGACGGCGCGCGTTCGGTGCGCGACAGGTTCAGGCCTGCACGCCAGTCGGGCGCGAAGCCATAGCTGGCGCCGATCGAGCCCGAAAAGGCGTCGAAGCTGCGCTGCCCCCGGAAGAATCGGTCGTCGCTGACCGCCGTGCGCGCGGTCAGCGAGGTGTGCTCATAGCGTGCACCGGCCTCCATCTTGAACGCGCCGCGATCCAGCTGCTGCAGGGTGAACAGCCCCACCTGCGCGGTGTTGTTGCGCGGCAGGAAAGCCTCGTCGCCGCGCACGTCGAAATCGCGGTTGAAGAACTGGACGCCCGATGCGCCCTGCCAGCCGTTCCGCTTGCTCTGGACCAGCTCCAGGCGGCTCTCGATACCCTTGTTGTAGAAGGCGGTGCCGATGCCGCCATCCTCTTCCAGTTCGTAATGGCGATATTGCGCCGCGCCCGCGCGCAGGCGGATAAGGTCGAGGAAGCCGCCGCCCGTCTCGATCTCGCCGCGCAGGTCGAGGCGGTTCTGGACCAGGCTGAGGCGCGGGGCTTCGGGCTCTTCGCTACCCGGAGTCAGGGCGTAGCGGATCGGCACGCCGTACAGGCTGTCATAATGGCTATAGGCAATGCCCAGCGAGCCGGTATCGGTGATGAGCGCGCCGCCCAGGCCCGCCGTCCAGGTTTCGCTGGCGGTGTTGGGCAGGCGACCGCGCAGGTTTGCGATGGCGCCGAAATCGAGGGGATCGTTGGGGGCCTGCGCCGCCGACGCCTGCGCCTCGGCCCGCGCGCGGGGGGACAGGACATAGCCGCCGATCTTCAGGTCGTCGGTCTTGAGGTACGAGCCGTCGGCGTGCAGCACGAACTGCTTGCCCACCGCCACATCGGTCGCGCCCGCCACCGAACGCTCGGTCGCGGCCGAGCCATAGGTCGCCATGCCCGACAGGCGATAGCCCTTTTCCGGCACCGAACGCGGGATGCGCGTGTCGATGACGTTGACTACGCCGCCCACCGCCGACGATCCGAACAGCAGCGCGGAGGGACCGCGCAGCACCTCGACCCGCTCGGCCAGCAGCGGGTTGATGACGACGGCATGGTCGACACTCGTGTTCGACACGTCGATCGAGCCGATCCCGTCGGTCAGCACGCGGATGCGCTCGCCCTGGAAGCCGCGCAGCACAGGGCGCGAGGCGTTGGGGCCGAACGAAGTCGCCGACACGCCCGGCTGACGGGCCAGCGTCTCACCGATGGTCGGGCGGATCGAGCGTTCCAACTCCGCTCCGGTGACGATCGAGGTGCCCGACAGCACATCGGCCTCCGACTGTTGCACCGGCGCGGTTACGACGATCTCGCGACCCCGATTGGCCCCCTGATTGGCCGAGCCTGCCCCGTCGGTCTGCGCGGTGACCGGCGTGGCAAAAAGGGTTGCGAGCGCGGTGGCGGACAGACCGGACAGAAGGACAGGCTTGAACAAGGCAGGGCTCCGATTTGTGATGCCATGTCGACTACAGTGTTGTTACAACATATCAAGAAGAAATTCATGCTCCTGTCATCCGGTCGCCGCGTCGAGGCAGAGCAGGACACGCAACTGACGTGCTTCCCAATCCACCGCGATGTCGGCGATCAGGTCGCGGCCGAGCGGGATTTCGGCTTCGGGCAGCGCGGCCAGCCAGTTCGACAGGGCTGCGCCGGGCGGCGCCTTCAGCGTCAGCACGATCACCGACCCGCTGAACGTCGCCGAACACCAGGGCTCTACCGACGCCACCGCCAGTTGCACCCCGCACCCCGCCCGCGCGGCATGGGCGATCAGCGTGCGGGCCAGCCGCTCGCCGCGATCGGTGGGGCGGGGGCGAGCGGGGCGCATCGGAAGCGCGCGCTCGATCCGGACAAAGGCGGTCATGCGCGATGGCCTTCGATGAAGGCGGTGACGCGCGCGATCATCTCCGGCCCCGGCTCCCGCCCCTTGCGTAGGTCACTGACCAAGCGGGGATCGTTGACCGCCAGTCGACCGAACTTCGTCTCGGGCATCAGGCTGGTTTTCAGATAGCGGTCGATCACTCCCAACAATTCCATGGACATTCTCCCAAAGTCCGATTCTCGTTTCCGTGTTCATGATCTGTTCCATTTTCCAACTTGTCTAGGAAAAATCCTATGCCTATATCCGAAGACATGGCGGACACGGACATCAGGGCGACATTACAGGCGCTTGCGGCGGATGCTGGCGTGAGCCTGGCAGCCTTGTCGCGGATGATCGGGCGCAACGACGCGTACCTGCAGCAGTTCGTCCAGCGCGGTACCCCGCGCGTGCTGGCGGAGGCCGACCGGCGGCAGCTGGCGGCGTTCTTCGGAGTGCCCGAGACGCGGCTGGGCGCGTTGCCCGAAACCGGGCCGATGCTGGTGCCCCGTCTGACGGTGGCGGCGTCGGCGGGGCCGGGGGCGACGGTCGATGACGAGGTGATGATCGGCGTCGAGGCGATCGATCGCGGCCTCGCCCGGCGGCTGGGCCTGATCGACGGGGCGGCCTCGGTGATCCGGGTGCGCGGCGATTCGATGGCGCCGGGGCTGCTCGACGGCGATCATCTGGTGGTCGACCAGCGCGATGTCCGGCCGAATGCGCGCGGCGGGCTTTACGTGATCCGCATCGGCGACGCGCTAATGGTCAAGCGGGTGCGGGCAGGGGTCGGGGGACTGGTCGCCACCAGCGACAATCCCACCGCGCCGCCGGTGCCTGACGGCTCCATCGCGGTAATTGGTCGCGTCGTCTGGCAGATGCGGTTGCCAAGCTGATGGACTTATTCCTCCCCTGTAAGGGGAGGGGGACCAGCGGATCTGGTGGAGGGGTGTCGCCGGTCGTGAGTCGGGCCCATCCTCGCCGATGGTTACACCCCTCCGTCAGGGCTTCGCCCTGCCACCTCCCCTTGCAGGCAGGGGGATCGCATATGGGTTGCGGCGTGGCTTGATACCGATTCTGAAGATTCCCGGCATGGTTCGGGAGGTAAAGAATGGATCGTGTGGTCGAGTATTTCGGGGCGGTGGCGGATCCGCGGGCGGGC
>DXIH01000004.1 GCA_019112965.1 Candidatus Sphingomonas excrementigallinarum
CGTTGAAAATCAGCATGTGCAGCGCATAACGCCGCCAGTCTTGCTGCGCGTCCGGGTCTATCCCCGCCATCTTGTAGAAGCCGCGCTCGACAGGGCCGAGAACGACATGCAGGGGCGTGCGCCGCCCCTCATAGAGCGCGAACAACCACGCGCCGACCGGCTTGGTCAGCGCGAGCAGGATCGCGACGAAGCCCAGGATCAGGGCCCATCCTTGAAGCGTCATGATGCCGCCTCCTTCAGAAGCGTTCGGGGCGGATCAGCACCGCCACCAGATAGACGAGAAGGCCGAGCGCGGTCAGCGCCGCCAGCCAGAGGTCGAGGGTCATGGCTCAGCCCTCCTCACGCATGGTCGCACAGGCGGGCATAGGCGAGCGTCGCCGCCACCAAACCCGCCATGACCAACAGCCAGATCAGATCGTCCATGTGCGATGCTCCTCAGAAACCGGCGGTGAGGGTGGCGAGGAAGGTGCTGCCCGCGATATTGCCGGTGCCGTCCTGCCCCTTGCTGAAGCTCGGCCGCAGATAGGCGGCCTTGCGGTCGGAAATGTTGGTGTCGACCCAGGACAGACCCAGCGTCAGGTTGTGCCAGCTGGTGTCCGCGCCCAGCGACCAGTCCCAATAATCGCCGGTCGGCGTCGGGGCGGTGGCGTTGGGGCCCAGGCCGTCCATGCCCCAGCTATGGCCGATATGCGCCTTGGCGGTGAACGGCGTGCCATGGATCGCGGCCGCGCCGTCACCCCAGAGGTACAGGTTGTCGCTCTTGGCGCCGGGACGGTCATAGACGCCTGCGGCGGCGCTGGCGCCGTTATTGTACCATTTGCCGATCGCCTGCTGCTTGGGCGCATAGGCGACACCGGCGGTGAGCGAGACCGGGCCGGTCGTGCCCGACAGCTTGGCGAAAGGCTCGGCATAGTCGGTCTTGTTCGCGCCGCCCGGATACATGTACCAGGTCAGGCCCACGTCGAGCGTGCCGGTCGGGCTGATCCTGGTCTTGTAACCGCCGATCAGGTCCAGCTCCATGTTCGCGCCGCCGAAGGTTCCCCACCCCGCCAGGTTCGACGCCCAGGTGCCGACATAGACGCCGCTCTCATGCGTCGCCGTGATGCCCGCCTGCACCGCCATGTGTTCGTCCGACTGCGAGATGCCGCGCAGGCGATAGTCGGAGACGATCGCGGCCGAGCCGCTGACGGTCACGGGCGGCGGCGGCGCGGTCTCGGCGGTCTGCGCCGATGCGGCGGCCGGAAGCACGAACAGCGCCGTGGCGGCGCTAAGGATGATGGTCTTCATATATGCCCCTATGGACAGGCCGCCGGGATGAGTGGGGCGACCTCCAGGGCCGAGCAATTAGGCCCGAGCGCCGTAGCAATTCGAGGGCGATCCCCCGGTTTCGCATATAGACGGCGTATAGAAGGCCCCACATTCCTCCCCTGCAAGGGGAGGGGGACCAGCAAAGCTGGTGGAGGGGTGTACCCGGTTGCGAGGGTGGTAGATTCTTACCGCGCGGGACACCCCTCCGCCGCGCTGCGCGCGCCACCTCCCCTTGCAGGGGAGGAAATGATTTGCGTCACCAAAACGTCAACGATGTCGGCCATGGCGGGACATGGTCACCGTCTCCCGCCGCTCCCTCCTCTCCGCCGCTGCCGCCCTGGCCGGAACTGCCGCCCTGCCCCCGGCCATCGCCCGCGCCGCCGCGATCGCGCCCGACCGGCGAACCGGCACCATCCGCGATGTCGAGCATGTCGTCATCCTGATGCAGGAAAATCGCGGCTTCGATCATTATTTCGGCACGATGTGCGGCGTGCGCGGCTTCGGCGACCGGTTCCCCATGCCCGTAGCGTCGGACGGCGAACCCCGCACCGTCTGGCAACAGCTGGATCGCAAGGCCGAGGGCGGCCCGCGCCTCATCGCGCCCTTCCACCTCGACACCGACCGGCAGTTCGCCCTGATGCGCATGGAGGGCACGCCGCACACCTGGCCCGATGCGCAGGCCGCCTGGGACGAGGGCCGCATGGCACACTGGCCCGAAGCCAAGCACCAGCGCGCCATGGGCCATTATGGCCGAGCCGACCTGCCCTTCCAGTTCGCTCTGGCCGAGGCCTTCACCCTCTGCGACGCCTATCATTGCTCGGTCCAGACGGGGACCAACACCAACCGGCTGTTTCTGTGGACCGGCACCAACGACCCGTTGGGCTTGGCGGGCGGTCCCGCCATCGGCAATTCGCACGACAGCTTCGTCGAGAATGGCGGGGCGGCCGATCCGTATCGCTGGACCACCGTGCCCGAGCGGATGCAGGCGGCGGGGATCGACTGGCGCATCTATCAGGACATGGCGGACAATTTCACCGACAACCCGCTGGTCGGCTTTCACGCCTATCGCGAGGCGTATCATGGGCGCGGCGATTCCGAACTGAAGGACCGGGCGCTGACCACGCGCGGGCTGGACGTGCTGAAGGCCGATGTGCTGGCCGGGCGATTGCCGCAGGTGTCCTATGTCATCGCCACCGCCGCCGGGTCCGAGCACCCCAACCCCTCCAGCCCGGCGCAGGGCGCGGCCTATACCGCCGAGCTTCTCGACGCGCTGACCGCCGATCCGAAGGTCTGGGCGCGCACCGCGCTGTTCGTGATGTTCGACGAGAATGACGGCTTTTTCGATCACGTTCCCCCGCCCGCTCCGCCGTCGCGCGGAGCCGATGGCCAGATGCTCGGCGGATCGACGGTCGACCTGGCGGGGGCCTATCACGACGTGCCCTCGACCGGCGACGCCGATGTCGACAAGCCCGCCTATCGCGGCCGCCCCTATGGCCTGGGTCCGCGCGTGCCCATGTACGTCGTCTCGCCCTGGAGCCGGGGCGGCTGGGTCAATTCGGAAGTGTTCGACCACACCAGCATCATCCGCTTCCTGGAGGCGCGGTTCGGCTTTCACGAACCCAATATCGCCCCATGGCGGCGTGCGATGTGCGGCGACCTGACCACCGCGTTCGACTTTGCCGGGAGCGATACCACGACACCCAGCCTACCCGATCCGCGCGGGCAGGCGACACGCGCGGCGGCGATCAAGGGACAGGTCAGCCCGCAGGCCCCCGCCTCCCCCGGCGCACCTGCCCAAGAGCCCGGCATCCGTCGCGCCCGCCCCCTGCCCTATCGCCTCGACGTACAGCGTATCGTCGATCCGGCGGGCGTTCGCCTGCGCTTTTCGGCCGAGGGGGCGGGCGCGGTCTTCCATGTCTATGACCGGCACGCGCTGGACCGGGCCCCGCGCCGCTATGTGCTGGCCGCAGGCACGCAGATCGAGCATGTCTGGCCGACCGCCCATGACCTTTGGGTGCTTGGCCCGAACGGCTTTCACCGCCATTTTGCCGGAGGAGACGGACTTGCCGATGTGCAGCACCGCGTCGGCGACGAGGGCCTGACCCTGACCGTCCCGCCCGGCCTGGGCGACCTGTCCATCCTCCGCCTCGAAGTCGGCAAGGCGCCGCCCCCGCCCCGCCCGCTCAGGCCCGGTCGACACCGCTGGTCGCTCGACGCCGATCTGGGCTGGTACGATGTGACGCTCACCCGCGCCAGCGACCCGCAGTACCGCCTGCGACTGGCCGGACGGCATGACCGCCCGGGCCGTGCGACGGTCAGCGATCCGTTCCGCGCCTGACCTTCGAGCAAGACGGCATCAAATCCAATTGCGCTGAGCCCCTCCCCTTCAGGGGAGGGGTTGGGGTGGGGCCTCCCCACGAACATCCCGCTTGTGGCAAAGCCCCTCCCCCGGCCCCTCCCCTGAAGGGGAGGGGTGCAAAATCGGGCTCCATTTCCTCTTCCCCGCCCGCAGGCGCAGCGATAGGGTAGCGATCACACAAATAATTTTCGGTATTGGGGGGATGTTTCATGCGGGGCAAAGCGCGCGCCACGGTGTCCGGTCGACACGGGCGTTGGGTTTGCATGGCATCGGTCCTGCTCGCAGGCGTCGCCCCGGCGGCACTCCGGGCCGATCCGCTGGGTACCGTCGATCGTAACGGCGCGCTCGTCTCGGTCGAACCCTACGCCCCCGGCATCGTCCGCGTCACCATCGCCACCGACCGTGCCGAGGCGGAGGCCAAGCCCGGCTATGGCCTGATTGCGAAAAGCGACGCGAGCGGTTGGTCGCACCGCGCCGATGCGGGCGGCGACGTCTTCGCCTCGCCCGGCATGACCGTGACCGTCGCCGCGCAACCCTGGCCCAAGCCGCCCAGCCAGATGGAGCGCTATTTCGCGCCCTCGCTACCGCCCGTCTCGATCAGCTTCGCCGCGCCGGACGGCCAGGTGCTGACCCGGATGAACGGCTGGGAAAAGGCGCCGCACACCGTCTCGGACGAAAAGACCTTCCGCGTCGGCGCCAGCTTTTCCGACACGCCCGACACCCATTATTATGGGCTGGGCCAGTATCAGGACGGCGTTCTCGACCTTCGCGGCCGAACCATCGACTGCCGCCACGATTATGACCGCCCCGGTGGCGAGTCGGTCTGCGTGCCGTTCATGGTGACCGACAAGGGCTATGCGATCCTGTGGGACAATCCGTCGGCGACCACCGTCTCGCCGGGCCTGCTGAACGCCACCAAATTTGCCTCGAACGTCGGGGAGCGGGTGTCCTTCTTCGTGATCGCGGGCAAGACCACCGACGAACTGTACGCGGGTTATGCCCGCCTGACCGGCGCGACGCCGCTGCCGCCCAAGGCCGCGTTCGGCCTGATCCAGAGCAAGGCCCGCTACGAGACGCAGGGCCAGCTGACCGAGATCGCCGATGGCTATCGCAAGCGCGGCCTGCCGCTCGACATCATAGTGCTCGACTGGTTCTACTGGACACGGATGGGACAGCTCGACATCGATCGCACTGCCTTTCCCGATCCGGCGGGGATGAATGCGCATCTCAAGGCGATGGGGATGCACAGCATCATCAGCATCTGGCCGCGTTTCGAGCGGGAGAGCCGCTGGTACGACACGCTGGCGGCCAAGGGCTGGCTGATGAAGGACAAGGACGGCCATCCGGTCGACGGCCTGCCGATCCGCTCCGACCGGGCCGGCGCGCTGATCGACAGCACCAACCCGGACGCGCGCGCCTGGTACTGGGGCAAGATCCGCGACAACATCTTTTCCCAGGGCTTCGACTATGCTTGGCTGGACGAGACCGAGCCCGACCTGGTGCCCGAGGGGCATTTCTACGCCATCGGGTCGGGCGACCGCTATCGCAACGTCTATCCGCTGCTGCACACATCGAGCGTCGCGGACGGGTCGGCGCGCGACCGGCCCGACATGCGCAACATGATCCTGTGCCGTGCGGCCTATCTGGGCACGCAGGCCAATGGCTGCCTGTTCTGGTCGTCGGACGTGCAGTCCAACTGGGAAGC
>DXIH01000078.1 GCA_019112965.1 Candidatus Sphingomonas excrementigallinarum
ATTTTATAGAGTGATAATCCACGGCTTTGCAACGCGCTCACTGCACTGTCGCGTATGCAAGTGTCGACCTGCTGTTCAGGTGTTGATGTTCCCGTAGGATCATTTGCCGGATGGGGCACGAGTTGCTTCAGTATGTTGACATGCTGGAGCCCTGCTGCAGTTCCGGGCCATCGACCCGTCAGCCTGCGGTCGGTCGCCCATCGTGCCGACGAGACATTTGCGGCATATGTCGATCGGCACGCCATCCGCCGTCTCGAAGCGGATGTCATCGCCGGCGATCTCGAACAGTTCATGAATGAAGGGGGATGGCTGCCGATCGTTGGCGATGAGGAACGTCCCCCGACTGGCACGCGTGAGGGCGACGTAGAATAGACGGCGCTCTTCGGCGAACGGATATGTTTCAGGTCGGGGGATCACTAGGTTGAGGAGCTCGTCATCTTCAATCCGGCTGGGCACGCCATAGTTGCCGTCGCTCACGTCGAGAAGGATAGTGTAGTCGGCTTCCAGACCCTTTGACCTGTGGAAAGACAGGCCGGTGACATCGATGTTCTCGAACCGGGGGGGGCGGCCGTTGAACGGGTCGAGTGAGTTGTAGCGCCAGAGGACGAGAACCTTCAGTCGACGGCGTTCCGCGGTGCGCCACTTTGCGGTCTGAGTGCCCAGAAAGACATCGAGCCGGCTGAGAATTTTGCGACATGGTTCGATGAAGCCGGACTTGTTGCGGGTTACATCGACGGGTACGACCCTGATTGACCGCGACACCGCCGGTCGCGTCGAAACGACCGTTTTGCGGAATTGGCCCGGGTTCCGCTGGACGAACGCCGCGGCGGTATCGGCGAGCGCCTGATTGCACCGGTATGTGCGTTCGAGGCGCCCCATCCACGACGCACCGAAACCCTTCTCGAAGTCGGTGAATATCGTCACGTCCGACCCGGCGAATCGGTAGATCGACTGCCAGTCGTCCCCAACGGCGAACAGTTTGTTAAAAGGCTTCTGGTGCTTGAGAGCCTTGACGAGGTTGGCCCGCGGCTCCGACGTGTCTTGGAACTCGTCGACGAGGATCAGAGAGAAGGGACTTCGATACCTGCCCGTCTCAACGTAGCGGACGGCGTCACCGATCATTGAATCATAGTCGATCCGCTGTGCCTTATCGAGCCTGTGGGTGTATTCCTCGGCGATCTTCCAGACGACCTCGACAAAGTGTCGCGCCCGAACTTTATCATGGAGGGTTTCGGCCTTCTTGAGCAGGATGTCGCGGGTGAGCCGGCTGGCTCGGATGTGCTTCACGCACACGCCGATGATGCGGTGGTAGCGGCTGATGACCATTGGTGCGATTGCCTTCAGCACCTCCTGTAGCGACCGCGCGACCATCTTGATCTCGCGTTTCCGCAATTCGATCTCGAGCTTCTCGAGGAGCTTGCCGGCAGCGTCATCGGCAGATCTCGTCTCGAAGAAATCAGCCTGGATTTGAGCATAGCCAGACCGCTTGAGTGCGGCTTCGACGATATAGCCATCAAACGGCGACGTTCCGTCCTTGTTGATAGCGAAGTGCTCGTGGATGGTGCCGGATTCAGGGTAATAGAAGTCCGGGTGCACGAGCTGTGGCGGCTCGCCCTCGCCCTTCGGAATACGAATTCTTCGCTCGTATTCGAAGTCGACGGTATGCCGCCACAGCCAATTGACGATGCGACGCTCTTGGAGCGACCTGACGTAGAGGTTAGGGACGAGCGTCCCGATGCTGTCGGGTCGCTTTCCACCATTATCCGCGATGTAGCGCTTGTATTCCTCTTCGGTCGAGAACGCCTCGAGCGGGAGGTCCGCCTTCGGGTAGAGCGACAGCAAATCGGTCCATAGCGACAGGAAACGCTCGTCCCGTTCCTTGAGGTCGGAGACGATCGTCTCGATGAAACGGGCCTCGCCGCTGGCGTTCTCCACCCAATTGGCGAGGCGGGGCGGCTCGCCATCGACCTCCTTGATGATAGAAAAGCCGAGCGCATGGAACGTGGTGACCCGACAGCCAAGGTCATTAGGCTGCACTTGCAACTGACGCGCAATGCGCTCCTTCAACTCAGCGGCCGCGCTGGTGTTGTAGGCGAGGACAAGGATGTCCTCGGGTGCGTAGAGCCCCTTCTGGAGGACGTAGGCCACCTTGCCGACCATGGTCGCCGATTTTCCCGACCCGGCGGAGGCAACAAGCAGGTTGCTGTCCTCTAGTCTGATGCAAGCCTCGCGCTGCTCCATCGCCATCGAAACGCCGCCGAGGTCCTCGAAGAAGGGGCCGAAGCGCTTGAGCTCGTGCGCCACGAACTCCTCGTTGTAACGTCGCCGCGTCTCGGGATCGGTGATCATTTTGAGCGAGGCGGGAAGCAATGCGCGGACGGCATCCGGAATCCTCGCCTCGTCGAAGAGCGGGTGCGATAACGCTTGAGCCGCCGTGCCGGGGACGCCCGAGATCGCTTGGCTGACGTCCGCATGGGCCAGATACTGGCGTTTAGCGTCGGTGATAAGCCGTACGGCGGCATCGACGCCGCGCAGCTGCCCTTCGCTTCGGCTGATCAGCGCTGCCAAGTGCTGGTTGATGAAGTGGACCAGGTCATGGCGAAGCGTCTGGGCGGCGGCGGCGGAAAGCCCGGTGAGTTTCTCGATCCGGTCGGGCGACCGGATCTCGACCGTGTGCCAGATTAGGGCCTTCGTCACGTCGACGGCGTTGACGTCGACGCAGGCGATGTCGTCGGTGGCGAGCGCCAGCCGGTCGCCGCGCGACGGATGGAGGACGACCTTCCAGTTCTCCGCCAGGAAGATCCGCGCCCAAATGCTGGGTCTGTACGTCCGCGCCCGGATGGGCATCGCTCGTCGACCCCTGCTACTTCGAGTGGCGGCTGCGCGCCTGACGTCCGCGCTCGCAGGCGTTGTGCAGGAACGCGCTGAGGTCTTCGGCGGGCACCGTCTCCGCCTTGTAGATCACGCTCCGACCGATCTTCTCGGACGAAACCAGCCCCGCACGCTCCAGGATTGCGAGATGCGCGCTCATGGTGTTCGGCGTCGTGCCGATGGCGGCGGCGATGTCGCTGGACGCCATGCCATCCGGCAGAGCATCGACGAGCGCGCGGAACGCAGCGAACCGGCTCGTCTGCGACAAGGCGCTCATCACCTGCAGGGCATGCATCTTTTCCACTCCAATCATTCTAGGTTGGCTCCACCCCATAGGGAAGGGTCATCCAATATCGTTAATACGGCATTTACACTACAATAATTCGCGAAGTATTGTATTATTTCGGGTGCGCGCCATATTGTGGTTCGTCGGCGGCCGTCGCCATCGCCGACAGTGACGCTGTCGGCGACGATGGAGTGACATTATGGACATGAGCGCAGCAGGAGGCATCGATGCCGGTCAGCACCCTGGCAATCGCCAGAATGGGCGCGACGTCGAACCGACTCGGCGTATAGGCGCGCTGTTCCCTGACCCGTTGGATGAGGATGGGGCCGCTGATGAGGTCGTCGTCACGACGCGCCGCGCAATCGGTCGCGTGGCGTTGGTGGCGACCGAGACTGCGACGCGCTTCCAACGGGATGCGGTGGAGCACGATCCGATGAGCTGGATGTTCGCACCCCGGCAGCTGTTCGGCGGCGCCGCGGCGGTCGACGCCTGCCTCGACCGACAGGACTGCATGCGTGGCATCCTGCTGCATGGGCTTGGCATCGGGCTGGACGCCGATCGCTCCGCCATGGACGAGTTGCTGGCGGGCGATGGCGACGAGCGCAAGGGCCGGTTCCTCTTCGGCCACCAGCCTTCGTCGCGTTCCTCGCGTGGCCGCCGCAGGACCACGCCGCGCGCGCGGATGTATACGGCCACGATCGTCGACACGCGCGACAACCGGATGATGCAGGTCTTTCACGCCAGCATCGCGCGCGACGTCGACGAGGTACGGACGCGCCTTGCCGGGCGCTTCGGTCCGGATGTCGCGGACCTCGCCGACATCCGCCAGGGCGTGCATGTGGCATCGCCGCCTGTGCTCGCTCTGGTGCCGGAGCCGGTCCTCGATCTTATCCGGAACATGGAGCAGGATTGCTCCAGCCCCACCGCGCGGCACTTCGCGGTCGACATTGAGATGGGGATTCAGGCGTAACAGACCGGATGTGATGGCCGCAGCCGGGTGATCGCCTCCCAAGGGAGCATCGTCCCGCCGCCGCCGACGCATCCGCCCTGCCTGACCCGAATTCGGGAGATACACATGACCTTGCAAGCCGAAGTCGGCCGCGCTGAAGCGGCCGACGACGCGAACGTGCGCGTCCTGCATCCGCTTCGTCTCCATGAAGGCCCGACCGGAGATGGAGTCGGTCGCGGTCTTCACGTCGGCGTCGCGATCGACGTCGAGACCACCGGCCTCGACGTGGACACTGGGAAGGTGATCGAACTCGCCATCCGCCGCTTTCGCTACGACGCTGATGGCGTGATCACCACCATCGACGAGGCGTTCGAGTGGCGGCAGGATCCGGGAGAGCCGCTCGCCGCCGACATCACCGCTCTGACCGGCCTGACGGACGCAGACCTGGCCGGACGTTCGATCGACGAGAAGCATGCCACCGACCTCCTCCGCTCGGCCAGTTTTGTGGTCGCGCACAACAGCGCTTTCGACCGCCGTTGGGTCGAAAGGCGCCTGCCCGGTGCCGCCGGCCTGAACTGGTGCTGCTCCATGCGGCAGGTGGACTGGCGTGCCCGGCATTTCGATGGCCGCGTTCTCGGCTATCTTCTGCTGCAGGCCGGCTTCTACCACTGCGGCCATCGCGCGTCGGCGGACGTGGATGCCCTGATTCAGATGCTGCGCCACGTCGACGCCGATGGTCGGACCGCTCTGTCGGAAATGATCCACACGGGCTCGAAGCCGACGTGGATCGTGCGCGCCCGCGGCGCCCACTTCGACTTGAAGGATCGTCTTAGGGCGCGCGGCTATTGTTGGGATGCCACGGTTGACCGCAAGGTCTGGTGGCGTGAGGTCGCCGACGATCAACTCGTCGCCGAGCAATCCTGGCTCGCGACCAACGTCTACGCGGCCGACGCCCGCCCCCAGAAGATCTGCCCCGAGATCGTCCGCGTGACACCGCGGACCCGATTCCTCTGATCCCCCCAAATCGAAGGAGAAGAACGCCATGGCCAGGAAGAACCTGCCGAAGTCTCGCAAGGCTCGCTCGACCGCCGTCATCGTGACGGCGCAGCCTCTCACCCCAGCGATAAAGAGCCAGATCGCGCCGGCGATCGGCTCGGAACTCGCCCTCGCCAGGCTTCCTGGTGACGGCGGCGAGGTGACCCTGGCGAGCGGTGTGACCCGCATTGTCGGCAGGAACTACACGACCGCGACGGGAACGGTGCCGGCCGCCGAGATCTATTTCGTCGAAGACAGCCAGCCGCGCGGCGACGGCCCTTGGCTCGGCGAGGCCGACAAGCTCGCCTGGATCGATCCCGCCACGGGGTACGAATGCATCGTCATGCGCGCCAATCCCGCGGGATACCTCAGCGGGTTCGTCGGGATACCCGAGTCCCATCCGCTGTTCGGGTGGAACCATGAGGCGATCCCCGCCGACCTCGGCATCGAGGTGCACGGCGGACTGACCTATTCGAGGATCTGCGACTCCGGGCCCTCGCCGCAGCGCAGCCTGATCAGCGAGGCGAGGCGCATCTGCCATGTCGTGGTCGGTCACGAGCCGCTGCGGAACGCGACCGACCACGATGCGGGCGCCGGTCACTGGTGGTTCGGCTTCGACTGCAATCATATCTACGACGTGGTTCCCAACGACGCCCGTGATCGTCGGCGCTTCATGGGGGCGGAGACCGCCGCCGAGTACCGCGACGATGGCTACGTCGTCCGCGAGGTGCTCAATCTTGCGGCGCAGTTGAAAGCCATCGCGGAGGGCCGGCCCGCGCCGCCGCGGAAGGGGCCGACGCTGCCCGCCATCGGCCTCGATCCGCAGCGGGGTGGCATGTGATGGCGCGGGATAGGCACATGCCGGGAGAACTGCCCTGGGGCTGGTGGCTGCGCGCGCGTGACGGCAGGTTCGAGGACGAGGACGGCCGGACCTGGCGCACGGTCCGCGACGCGTTCTGGGAAGGGCAGCTTGGCTTCTGCGCAGTCCACTTCGCGCCCGAGCAGCACGAGCTCATGCTCCGCGTGATGTCGGTGATCGACGGTCCGCGCACGGGTGATGGCGAGAGCCGGCACGATCTGTTCGCTGGCGACGCGATGTTCTGGCGCTTCTACCGCTGCTGGCTGGCGGCGATCGGCATGCTCGATCTCCAGGTCAAAGCCCCGGCGACGTCGAACCCGCTCAGCGCGCGACTCAGTCCTGAGGGCAGATCGGTCCTGATGATGCTGCGTGCGACTCGCGATCCAGCCTGGGAGGGATTGCCGATGGCGGCCGTCATGGAGGCGGTGACGGCGGCGGGCCCGGGCTCGGACGCCGATCGGGAAAACGCTCTGCGCTCCTTCGAAGACGGCGTCGGCTTTCGTCGTCACCTCTTCGCCCGGGAGCGGATCGGCCGGGCGCATCTCGTCACGTTGACCAGCATGGCCAAGGGCAGCGGTGCCAGGATGCCGACCAGGCGCGTCGCGTGGTCGATGTCCTTCAACGATGCAGCGGATCGCGATGACCTGTTTGCGTGGCTCGCGTGCAGGATTGATCGCTGGGATGATTGGGGCGAGGTGGCCTTCCGGCAGGGGGCGGACAGCCTAACCCGGCACCTGCTGGGCATGATCGTCGTCGCGCAGAGGGATGGCACGTTCCGATGACTCCGGCCGATCAGTCGCTGGCGATCCGCGAGATCGCAGGCAGGCGTGCTCGTGACGAGGCGCGAATGATTGACCGCCTTGTCGAGAACATGCGGCTGGCATCGTTCAGGTCGTACCTGGCCGCCACCATGAACTCGATGTCGGCCATCGTGCCGGACGTGCTCGCGATCGCCGGATCGAACCTCGCGGATGCCATGCAGCGGTTGCGGCCAGGACATCGCTGGCCTTCGATCACCAGCCGCAAGACGGACCAAGGAAATTTTGGCAACATCACCGGCCGCAGGATCAAGGCGGGAACCGTCTGTCCCTGGCGTCCGGATCCGCTGATCGCCGATGCGATCGTATCCGACGAATTGGAAGGGCCGTTCGTAGAAGTGAAGGTGTATGGTGCGTCGCTCGACGTGAAGATGCGTGGCGAGCGTTTCACCTTCTTCACGCACGATGGCACGGGATACATCATGCTCGAAAGTCAGCTGCCCGAAACCGTCATCGACTCCTGCGTTGGTCGCTGTTTGACAGACCTTGTCGATCATCCGCTGTTCGCCACGCGTAGCAGCTCGATCTGCGCCGCAGCGCAGGTCGGCGGTGGCTCATCGCTCTCGTTCGATGTCGGTCGCACCAGACTGGAAGTGCCGTGGAGGTCGTAGGATCGGCTGAATGAGACTTCCGCCGGCCTTCGGAGATCACGCCGTTTGATTGAAGCCAAGCTAGGTGGCCGGCACTGCTTGGCGAATACATCTGACCGCCGTCTATCGGATACACCGCGCCGCTGAATGCAGACGGGCGGTAAGGCGCCGGCGTTCCACGAGCGCCGCGCTCAAATTTCGTGAGCCTTCTCGATCGAGAAGGCCGACGTCGACTGGACGCGCGTCCATCCCACTAAGCTTTGCATGATGCGCCTAGGTAGGTGGCTGCTGTTCCCCGCAGCCGGCCTTCGTGCCTGCTTGCAGAAACGGCACAGCCAAACTCTCTTGTGATGGCACGGGCGTGTCGATTTGCGGTGTCGAACTATGCGACTTTGGTCGGGTGCTAGTTGACCGCACAGGCGAACGGGAACGTGTGCGGTCCAGAGCTTTGGACGAAAAGTCCAACGTCCGTGGAAATGGACACGGAAATGGCGCGCCCGGAGGGATTCGAACCCCCGACCGAGGAGGTAGAAGCTCCTTGCTCTATCCAACTGAGCTACGGACGCGCGGATGGCGGTGTCCCTAGCGTGGTTTGCGTGGGTTGGGAATGGCGATAAATGTCGGTTCGCTTGGTGAAAGGGATCGGCATGAGCGTGGAACGGGTGGTGGCGAACCGGGAGATGGGAAGCGGGGCTTTCCGCTGGTTCGACTTCGTCATGGCGGCCTTCGTCACCATCCTGCTGCTGTCCAACGTCATCGGCGCGGGCAAGGTGGCGGTCATCACCCTGCCGGTCGTGGGCGAGTGGCCGTTCGGGGCGGGCATCCTGTTCTTTCCGCTCAGCTATGTCATCGGCGACGTGCTGACCGAAGTCTATGGCTATGCGCGCGCGCGGCGGGTGATCTGGGCGGGGACGGCGGCGGTGCTGTTCATGGCGTTCATGAGCTATGTGGTGGTGGCACTTCCTCCGGCACCAAGCTGGACCAACCAGGCGGCCTATGAGGTGATCTTCGGCCAGGTGCCGCGCATCGTGCTGGCCAGTGTCTGTGCCTTTTGGGCGGGGGAGTTTGCCAATGCCTATGTCATGGCGCGCATGAAGGTCTGGACCGGCGGACGGCATCTGTGGTCGCGAACGATCGGCTCAACACTGGTGGGGCAGGGGGTGGACAGCCTGATCTTCTACCCGCTGGCCTTCTGGGGCGCGGAGGGCTGGACGACGCATCTGGTGGTCGTGGTGCTGTTCACCCAATGGGCGCTGAAGGTCGGCTGGGAAGTCCTCCTGACCCCGGTCACCTATCTGATCGTCGGCTGGCTGAAGCGGGCCGAAGGGGTGGATGTGTTCGATGAGGGGACGGACTTTTCGCCGTTCCGGGCGAAGGTTTGAGTTCACGCGAAGCCGCGATGGCGCGAAGCGTTTGAAATTTTTTTCGCGCGGAGGCGCGGAGACGCGGAGGTGTCTGGCCACTTGGAGACCTTATTCCTTCTTCCTCCATGCTCGTGGCAAAAGCATGCGGCTTCCGCCGCGTAGGACACCTCCGCGTTCTCCGCGCCTCCGCGCGAACAAACATCTTCTTTGCGCCTTCGCGGCTTCGCGTGAACCAATGCGAAAAGGGGAAGCGAGTCGCCCCGCTTCCCCTCTCTAATGTCATCCCGTGGCCTTCGACTTCTCTCAGGCTGAACGGCGGATGGGATCAGGCGCCCACCATCTCCAGCAGGCCCTCGAACAGGCGGCGGCCATGGTCGCCGCCATGCGCGGCTTCGATGCGGCGTTCGGGGTGGGGCATCATGCCCAGCACGTTGCGCTTCTCGTTCAGCACGCCCGCGATGTTGCGGGCCGAGCCGTTGACGTCCTCGGCATAGCGGAAGGCGACGCGGCCTTCGCCTTCGAGGCGGTCGAGCGTGTCGGTGTCGGCGAAGTAGTTGCCGTCATGATGCGCGACCGGAATGCGGATCGTCTCGCCCTGCTGGTACAGGCGGGTGAAGGCGCTGTCGGTGTTCACGACCTTCAGGTCGACGTCGCGGCACACGAAGTTGAGCGAGCGGTTGCGCATCAGCGCGCCGGGCAGCAGGCCGGTCTCGGCCAGCACCTGGAAGCCGTTGCACACGCCGAACACCGGCGTGCCCTTGTGCGCCGCATCCACCACCGCGCGCATGATCGGCGAACGGGCCGCGATCGCGCCGCAGCGCAGGTAATCGCCATAGGAGAAGCCGCCCGGCACACCGATCAACCCCAGCCCCTCGGGAAGCTCGCTGTCGCCGTGCCAGACCATGGCCGGCTTGACGCCCGTCACCGCCTCCAGCGCGACGGCGAGGTCGCGGTCGCAGTTCGAGCCCGGAAAGACGATGACTGCGGTCTTCATCAGGCGCGCTCCACCCGGTAGTTCTCGATGACGGTATTGGCGAGCAGCTGGCGGCACATCTCGTCGATCTGCGCGTCGGTGGTCGCGTCGGCGACTTCCAGCTCGATCAGCTTGCCCGCGCGCACGTCGTTGACGCCTGCAAAGCCCAGGCTTTCCAGCGCGTGGTGGATCGCCTTGCCCTGCGGGTCGAGCACGCCGGGCTTCAAGGTGACGAAAATCTTGAGCTTCATTTACTTGCCCCGGCTCTTGCGGTGTTCTTCCAGGTCGAGGACGGCGGTGTCGCCCCCCTCGGGCAGCAGGCCCAGACGGCGCGCCACTTCCTGATAGGCTTCCACCTCGCCGCCCAGGTCGCGACGGAAGCGATCCTTGTCCAGCTTTTCGTTGGTGGTCATGTCCCACAGGCGGCAGCCATCGGGGCTGATCTCGTCGGCCAGGATGATGCGACCGAAGTCATTGTCCCAGATGCGGCCGAATTCCAGCTTGAAGTCGACCAGGCGGATGCCGATCGCGGCGAACATGCCCGACAGGAAGTCGTTCACGCGGATCGCCAGGTCGGCGATGTCGTGCATCTCTTCCTGGCTGGCCCAGCCGAAGCAGGCGATATGCTCGTCGGTGACCATCGGGTCGCCCAGCGCATCGTCCTTGTAATAATATTCGATGATCGTGCGGGGCAGCTTCACGCCCTCTTCGATGCCCAGCCGCTTGGACAGCGAGCCCGCCGCGACGTTGCGCACCACGACCTCGATCGGCACGATCTCGACCTGGCGGATCAGCTGCTCGCGCATGTTCAGGCGGCGGATGAAATGGGTCGGAACGCCGATATGGTCAAGCATGGTGAAGACATGCTCGGAGATACGGTTGTTCAGCACGCCCTTGCCGTTGATCGTGCCCTTCTTCTGGGCATTGAACGCGGTGGCATCGTCCTTGAAATACTGGATCAGCGTGCCGGGCTCGGGGCCCTCGTACAGGATCTTGGCCTTGCCTTCGTAGATTTGGCGGCGGCGAGCCATGCGGCGGTCCCCTGAAATGAGTACAGCCCCGGCGCCCCCATGCTGAGGCCCGAGGCGGGATGGCGCGCCTATAATGGATGCGATGCGGCGGCGCAATGGAGCTGGACCATCCGGGCGGGCGCGATGGGAATGCGGGCGTCTCAAGATTAAAATCCGGTAATGTCCGATCCACGATGAATAGATTTTTGTGGACTGATTAAAAGGCCGTAAGGTGGAAAGTTAAGGAAACCGATCTTCCAAGTCATGGGTTCTATCGATGCTTGCAAAGGAGGAAGTCATGAACAAGCTGATGATCGGTGTTGTTGGTGGGGCTCTGATGCTGACCGCAGGAACTGCGATGGCGCGGCCGATGCAGATGGCGCAGCAGCCTTTGGTCTATGAACAGGCCCATGTCCCGCAGCCCAATGGTATGGAAGCGATCGCGGTCATCAAGAACAACCGTGGTGCCGAACGCACCGTGGCCTGTCGTGATACCGCCGACGTTCTCGCCACCTTCCACCCGGAAGCCATCGCCTTCCAGCCGGTTCGTGGACCGCATGGCAAGGTGAAGACCGACGAGGATGTCGCCGGGGTCGAGACCTTCACACCCGTCGCCTTCCAGAACTGCACGGTCGCCCGTGGCAACCAGTTCCAGCAGGATGTGACCCAGGCCGTCGCGACCCAGCCGTAATCGACTGATGGCGCGACCGATGAAGCGGGTGCGATACCGATCGCGCCCGCTTTGTCGCGTCTGGGGCGATCCGATCCTGCGGAATGGGGATCGCGTTCCTGATTTGATCCGCCCGATTGCCCCGACCTCACGGGCTTGCTAGAAGCTGGGCTTCCATGGCGATCGATCTCCGCGACAATCCTCCCGTCGGCATTCTGGACGCACCCTTCGACAGCGCGCTGTCGGAGCGGTATCTGGTCTATGCGCTGTCGACCATCACCGCGCGCTCGCTCCCCGATGTGCGCGATGGCCTGAAGCCGGTACACCGGCGGCTGCTCTGGGCGATGCGGATGCTCAAGCTCGATCCGGCCTCGGGCTACAAGAAATGTGCGCGCGTCGTCGGCGACGTGATCGGTAAATATCACCCGCATGGCGACCAGTCGGTCTATGACGCGATGGTCCGCTTGGCGCAGGATTTCGCGCTGCGCTATCCGCTGGTCGACGGGCAGGGCAATTTCGGCAATATCGATGGCGATAACGCCGCCGCGTACCGCTATACCGAGGCACGGCTGACCCAGGTCGCGATCGACCTGATGGACGGGCTGGACGAGGACGCCGTTGCCTATCGTCCGACCTATAATGGCGAGGAGCAGGAACCCGAGCTGTTCCCCGGCCTGTTCCCGAACCTGCTGGCGAACGGCGCCAGCGGCATCGCGGTCGGCATGGCGACCAGCATCCCGCCGCACAACGCCGCCGAGCTGCTGGAGGCCGCGATCCTGCTGGTCGATCAGCCGGATGCGGATGACGACGCGATCCTGGCGCTGGTCAAGGGGCCGGACTTCCCGACCGGCGGCATGGTCGTCGATGCGCCCGCCATCCTGCGCGAAAGCTACACCACGGGGCGGGGCGGCTTTCGTGTCCGCGCCCGCTGGGAGATCGAGCGCGAAAAGGGCGGGGGCTGGCAGATCGTCATCAGCGAAATCCCGTACGGCGTCGCCAAGGGCAAGCTGATCGAACAGATCGCCACGCTCATCAACGACAAGAAGCTGCCGATCCTGGCGGATGTGCGCGACGAATCGGATGCGGAGGTCCGCATCGTCCTCGAACCGCGCGCGCGCACCGTCGATCCGCAGGTGCTGATGGACGGACTGTTTCGCTTTTCGGATCTGGAGACGCGGGTCAGTCTGAACCTCAACGTGCTCGACAAGGACCGCACCCCGCGCGTCATGTCCCTGCGCGAGGCGCTGGCCGCCTGGGTCGAGCATCAGTTCGTGGTGCTGCGCCGCCGCTCCGAGCATCGTTTGGGCAAGATCGCCGACCGGATTGAGCTGCTCGACGGCTATCTGGTCGCCTATCTCAACCTCGACCGGGTGATCGAGATCATCCGCACCGAGGACGAGCCCAAGGCGGTGATGATCGAGGAGTTTCGCCTGACCGACCGGCAGGCCGAGGCGATCCTCAACATGCGACTGCGCTCCCTGCGGCGGCTGGAGGAGTTCGAGATACGCGGCGAGCGCAACAAGCTCGACAAGGAGCGCGAACAGCTGACCCTGCTGCTCGGCTCCGAACAGCGCCAGCGGACGCGGATGAAGAAGGATCTGGGCAAGATCCGCGACCGCTATGGCCCGGAAACCGCGCTTGGCGCGCGCCGTACGCTGATCGAGGAAGCGGCGCCGACCCGCGACATCCCCTTGGAGGCGATGATCGAGCGCGAGCCGATTACCGTCATCCTGTCGCAGCGCGGCTGGATTCGCGCGATGAAGGGGCATGTCGACCTGGCCTCGGCCGACACCGCGAAGTTCAAGGAAGGCGACGGCCCGGCCTTTGCGTTCCATGCGCAGACGACCGACAAGCTGCTTCTGGCGGCGGCGAACGGGCGATTCTTTACGCTGGCGGCGGACAAGCTGCCGGGTGGGCGCGGCTTTGGCGAGCCGGTGCGCGCGATGATCGACCTGGACGGATCGATCGGCATCGTGGGCTTCCTGCCTGCCGCGCGGGCCGTGAAGCTGCTGGTCGCCGCGTCGGACGGACGCGGTTTCGTCGTGCCGACCGCCGACACCATCGCCGAGACCCGCAAGGGCAAGACCGTGCTGACCCCGCGCGCGGGTGCCAGCCTGAAGGTCGTGCGGCCGGTGGGCGCGGAGGACGATTATGTCGCGGCGATCGGCGACAACCGCAAATTGCTGGTCTTCCCGCTGACCGAGTTCGTCGAGCTGTCGCGCGGCACCGGCGTCCAGCTCCAGCGCTACCGCGACGGCGGGCTGTCGGATGCGACGACGTTCGTCTTCAAGGACGGACTCAGCTGGGCGATGGGCGGGGAGAGCGGGCGCGTGCGCACCGAAACCGACCTGTCGGCCTGGCGCACCGCGCGCGGCGCGGCGGGGCGGATGCCGCCGACCGGCTTCCCCCGCGACAATCGATTCGATTAGGGCCGATCGACGTTCAAGTAGAATGCCAAATATTCCTCCCCTGCAAGGGGAGGGGGACCATGCGCAGCATGGTGGAGGGGTGTCGCCGGTGGTGAAGAAAGTCCAACCTCTCCAACCGGAACACCCCTCCGTCAGGCCTTCGGCCTGCCACCTCCCCTGCAAGGGGAGGAATGACGTGAATGTCGATCCGGCCTAGTCTTTGAGATTCCTCACCTTACGGGTGAGGGCGTGGATATTCACCGCGCCATGACGGCGATCTTCGTCGCGGGGCAATCCCTTGTTAACCGGATTTTTTGTGGAATTTTAGGCGCTCTTAACGTTCGCGCGGCTACGCGGGTGACTGATGGCAACGATCGCTCATCCGACGCAACGCCCGACGAACCCGAATTTCGGGTCGCTGGCGTCGTGCGCGATCGGGATCATGGCGATTCCGGCGGCGGAAATCGCGTTCGTGCAGGGCCAGCCCATCATCGTCGCGACCAACGACGCCTATACCCGCGCCGCACTGAACGACTCGCGGACCAAGGCCATGTTGCTGGCCGAGGTCGCCAAGCGAATCGATGCCTTCCTGCCCTCGGCCCAGTCCTCGATCGAGTTCCCGCTCTCGGTCGGCGACGTGATCGACTGCCGCTATTTCCGCGCCACGCTGACCCGCGCGAGCGAGGATCAGGGTGACAGCTGCGTGCTGATGCTGGTCGACCATACCGCGCAGCACCATACCGAGCGCAGCCTTCGCCGCGAGATGACGACCGACAGCCTGACCGGGCTGCCCAACCGACAGGGCTTTGGCGACCTGATCGAGGCGATGATGGCCAATGGCCAGCGCCATGCGGTGCTGGT
>DXIH01000079.1 GCA_019112965.1 Candidatus Sphingomonas excrementigallinarum
CGCCGGGCGAGGATCGGGAAGTCGCCAGCGCAGGGCAGTTACATTATCGGCTCCGCCAGCAATCGGTCCTCGCCGCCTTCGGGATTGAGGCGTTGCGCGCCCGCGACCTGGATCCGATGTTGCAGCGTGCAACCGAACTGTGTGCAGAAGGTATGCGATCTTCCTTCTGCAAGTTTCTAGAATACAAGGCGGATCAGGAAACGCTTCTCGTCCGCACCGGAGTCGGCTGGGGGCCGGGCGTCGTGGGGTCGACCGAGATGCGAACCGATATGGGGTCGCCTGCCGGCTTTGCGCTGCACACCGGACAGCCCGTCATCTCCAACCATCTGGATCAGGAAGAGCGGTTCCGCACGCCACAGTTCATGGCCGATCACAAGATCCGTCGTGCGATCAACGTGCTCGTGGAGGCATCCGGCCAGCGCTATGGCGTGCTCGAGGTCGACAGTCCTGACGAAGGCCGGTTCGAGGAAGCCGATCTGGCGTTCATGCAGGGTTTTGCCAACCTGATCGGCGTGGCGATCGAACGGCAGGAGGCCGAGCGCCGACTGGCCGAGGCGGTCGAGCATCAGCAGCTGCTGACGCGCGAGGCGAGCCATCGGGTGAAGAACAGCCTGGCGCTCGTGTCCGCGATGCTGAACCTGCAGAAGCAGGAGGATGACGATCCCCGCGTCCTCAGGATGCTGAACGATGCCCAGGCGCGGATCGCCGCCATAGCCCAGACCCATGACCGGCTCTGGCGGAGCGAACGGGTTGGCATGGTGTCGCTCGACGACCTGGCTTGCGGCATCGCCGACCAGCTGGCGCAGCAGGCCAAGGACCACGAGGTTCACTGCGATATCGAGGCGATTGAAATGAACGCCGATATCGCGATCCCGATCGGGCTGATGCTGACCGAGCTGCTGACCAACGCGATCAAATATGCCTATGGCGAAGAGGGCGGCGTAATCGACGTCGGACTTCGCGCGCGCGACGGTCAGATCATATTGTCGGTGCGCGACCGGGGCAGGGGCCTGCCCGACGATTTCGACATGAAGGCCGCCTCGCGTCGCAGCCTGGGAATGCGGATGATTACCAGCCTTGCACGGCAGCTGCGGGGTGAGGTGCGCTTTGAGGGTGCCGGGCCGGGCACCTGTGCGACGCTGACCATGCCGGACCCGAGGGAATAGTCCCTATCGGACGCGTTTGACGAAGGTTCGTCCATCCTCGCGTCGCTCGGTCTGGAAATTGGGCACCGCTTCGATCAGGTCGGACAGGCGTTTGAACCCGTAATTGCGCGTATCGAAACTCGATCGGTTGCCCGCCAGCTGGCCCATGGCCGACAGGCTGGCAAAGCCGCGTTCGTCGCGCTTGACCGAATTATAGGCGTCGACCAGCAGCTTCAGCAGTTCGTCATCGATGGGGCGGGGGGTACCCGCCGTCCGCTTGGACTGTTCGATCGACGGGGGCAGCGAGTCGGCGAGGGGGACATCGGCGGGTGTCGGCTTGGCGCTGGCAGGTCGCGGCGCTTCGCCGATCAAGGCGCCGACATCGATGAAGCGGCTGCACGCCTGCTTGAAGGCTTCGGGCGTGCGGCTGTTCCCGAAGCCGTAAACCGGAAAACCGTCCTGACGGATGCGGGTCGCCAGCGGCATGAAGTCGCTGTCCGAGGACATGATCCCGAACCCATCGATCCGACCGCGAAACAGAAGGTCCATCGCATCGATGGTCATCTTCATGTCGGTGGCATTCTTGCCCTTGGTCAGGTCGAACTGCTGCTGCGGTTCGATCCCGTGCTTGACCATGACATCGCGCCAACCCTTCAGGCCGGGCTTGGACCAGTTGCCATAGGCGCGGCGGACATTGACCGTGCCCAGCTCGGCTAGGACGGTCAGTACGGGGTCGATGGCCGCCGACTGGGCGTTGTCGGCATCGATGAGCAGCGCGATGTTGCGGGTCAGGGCGTTCATACCCCCGGTCTAGCAAAGCGGCGGGTCAGCCGCCACGCCGCATTGCATCGACCCCGATCGATCCCCCACCGGCCGTGGCGAGGTACAGGAAGGCAAAGCAATAGAGGATCGCGGCTTCGCCGCCATTGGCCAGCGGCAGGAACCCCTGTGGCGCATGGGCCATGAAATAGGCGACGGCCATCTGCCCCGACAGCAGGAAGGCCACCGGCCGGGTGAACAGCCCGATCAGGAGCAGCGCGCCGCCGACCAGCTCCAGCACGCCCGCCGCCGTCAGCAACGGGTTGAGGGGCATCGGAAATGGCGGAAGGCCGAAGAACTTCGATACGCCATGCGCCAGGAACATCAGGCCAAACACGGCGCGGAACAGCGACAGGATCGGGGCGGCGAAACGGGCAGGAATGGGCATGGCGGAAACTCGTTGACAAAGGACCGCGACGATCGCCGTCCCTTGGCCCTATCCTGCTATCAGGGGGATGCACCGCAAGAACGGGTTCCGAAACGAACCGTTGCGAATGCGATTACCGATCGGGATAGGTGATGGCCATCACCTCATATTCCCGTTCGCCCGCTGGCAGCGTTACGCGCCGCAGATCGCCGACTGAGGCCCCGCGCAGCGCCCGGACGAGCGGCGCGTTCCAACCGACCCGGCCCTGCCCCGCGTCCGCTTCGTCATCACCGACCAGCGTCAGGACGCGTTCATTGTCGTCTTCGTCGGCAATGGTGACGGTCGCACCGAACCACACCTTGCTGCGGTCTTCCTGCCGGGAGGGGGCGATGACCTTGGCGGCCTTCATCCGCTTGGATAGCCACCCCAGCCGCCGGTCGATCTCGCGCAACCGCTTGCGGCCATAAATATAGTCGCCATTCTCCGAGCGATCGCCATTGCCCGCCGCCCAGGCGATGGTGTCGACCAGCTTGGGCCGCTCGACCGCGAACAGCGCCTCATATTCCTGACGAAGCGCGGTATAACCCGCCGGGGTGATATAGTTGGGACGATCCATCGTCCCCCTCTATTCCCTATGCCGCGGCGATCAACCCGGCCGCGACGACTTGCCCAGATACCAGCTGAGCGGCGTCGGTCCCCGGCTGGTCGCGCGCGCCGGGTTCATCAGGTCATAGACGACCGCATTCTCCAGCACCCGCTGCACGTAATTGCGCGTCTCGGAATAGGGGATGGCCTCGATCCAGTCCACGATATCGACCGAGCCGGTACGCGGGTCGCCATTGGCGCGCAACCACTTGTTCACATTGCCGCCGCCCGCATTATAGGCGGCGATCGCAAGTGGATAGCTGCCATAATTGTTGCGGATCCTCTCGAAATAGCTGGCACCCAGCTGGATCGACAGGTTGGGATCGGTGGTCAGCGCGGCGGGCGAATAAGACAGGCCGATCTTGCCCGACTGCTCGGCGGCGGTGGCGGGCATCAACTGCATCAGGCCACGCGCGCCCGCATGGCTGACGGCGGCACGATCGAACTGGCTTTCCTGTCGCGCGATGGCGTGGATGATCGTCCAGCTCTGCTCATAGCCCGTAGGCACCGGAATGGTGGGGAAGCCGGCGGCCGAATAATCGGTCAGCCCGTTCTGCATCGCGCTGCGCCCGACCATGACGGCCAGGTCGGGGCGATTGATGCTGCGTGAAAGGTCGGCGGCAAGCAGATGATCGTTCTCGGTTTCCGCATCCGCCGCGATCTGGCGGACGAAGGCGGTCTGGTCCTGCCACTGGCCGATCTGACCCAGGAACTTGGCCGCACGCACCGTTTCGCGCGCGTCGAAGGCGGCGCGGACGGCAGGAGCGACATTGGTCGCGGCGATCGCCGGTGGTGCGACAAGCGGGCGGCCGGTTCGCTCCAACGCCAGTTGGCCGTAGAACTGGTCGCGATATTGCGCGGCCCGGCCATAGAAAGCCGCCGCATCGCTCGAGCGACCCGCCGCCTCCGCCGCGCGGCCCGCCCAGTAAAAGCCCTTGGCACGCGTCTGCGGCGACTGGCTTCCCCGGCCATAGCGGTCGAACAGCGTCATCGCATCGGGCGGTCGGGCGAGCTTCATCGCGGTCTGCCCGGCCAGCCAGACCAGGCTGGTATAGTCGTCGCGCTCGCCATAAGGCTTGGTCGAGACGTCGGTGCCGACCGGATAGGCGTCGTCGACCTGCCGGGCGATGTCATAGGCGGTCTGAAGCTGGCCATCATTCGCGGCCGTGCGGGCATTGACCAGCAGCGCCTCGTAGAATTTCTCGACATTGCCTGGCCGGGTGGTCAGCTGACGTGAACGCGCGAGCCAGGACCGCGCGGTCAGGCTGTCGCCGGTATCGCGCAGCCAGCTGGCGCGGTCGGCGACATAGCCCGCATCATTGGCATAGAGTTCGGCGGTCGAGGCGGACAGGCTGGGCGCATCCGCCGATCTGGTGCGGAAGGCCAGCCGCGCCGCGAAGATCGGCCGCCGTGCGGGGCTGGTATAATTCAGCTGCCGCGCGGCAGCGCTCGTCTGTCCCGACCATAGCAGTGCATCCATCCGCGCGTCCTGGTCCTCGGGCGTCAGCGCGGAGCCGAAGGTGGACATGACCAGGGCTTCGTCGTTCGGGGAAAGCGCACCGCGCCGCCAGGCGGTTCGCGCCGCCTGCGCGGCTTCCGCCGGTGCCCCGGTCGCCAGCAAGGCGCGGGCATAGGCGACGCCACCTGCCGCCGACTGGGGCGGGAAGCGACGGAAATAGGCGACGATGCTCGACGGCGCGGCGGTGAAGTTGGCGGCCTGCTTCTCGGCGGCCCGACGATTGCCCGTCTCGCCCGGCCAGCCGGGATGCGCCATCAGGAACCCGGCATAGCTGTCGAAGGGCAGCGAATCGGTTTGTTGCAGCGCGCGCCACTGCGCCAGAGCCGCGGCGATCGCGCCATCGGCGGGCGCGGGCATGCCCTGCGTCGCCTGGTTGGGGCTCATATTCGCCATCTGCGTGCGATATCGGTCGAGCTGGTCCTGCCCGCCGGGGGCGACCATCGATCCCGCCAATGTCGCGAGGAGCGCCCCCGCCTTCGTCAATGCCATCATGGTGGACAGAATAGGGACTCTACCCGTACATGTCCTGAACAAATTGTCCCATTCGGCGCAGCAGGAGCGCATTTCCTCTCATGTTTTCAGGGTCCATACCGGCGCTCGTGACGCCGTTCGACGATCAGGGCGGTCATGTCGGTGGAGCGTTCGACGAGGCGAAGTTCCGGGATTTCGTCGAATGGCAGATTTCCGAAGGCTCCACGGCGCTGGTCGCATGCGGCACGACCGGCGAAGCGGCGACCATGCCGAAGGACGAGCATTTCCATGTCGTGCGCGTCTGTGTCGACCAGGCGCGCGGCCGCGTGCCGGTGATCGCGGGGGCGGGCTCGAACGACACGATCGTCGCGATCGAAAATCTGAAGGCCGCGCAGGAAGCGGGGGCCGACGCCGCGCTGATGGTGCCGCCCTATTACAACCGGCCGAGCCAGGAGGGTATCGCGCTCCACTTTGCCGAGTTGGCGAAGAACGCGCCGCTGCCGATCATCCTCTATAACGTACCCGGTCGAACCGTCACCGACATCCAGCCTGCGACGCTGATCCGCGTCGTCAAGGCGGCGCCCGAGGTCTTTGTCGGCGTGAAGGATGCCAGCGGCGCGCTCGCCCGCGTGTCGCATCATCGCGGCGCGCTGGGTGCGGACTTCTGTCAGCTGTCGGGCAATGACGACCTTGCCCTCGCCTTCAACGCGATGGGCGGGGTGGGCTGCATCTCGGTGACGGCCAATGTCGCGCCGCGCCTGTGCGCCGAGTTCCAGGCGGCCTGCGCGGCTGGGGACATGGCCCGCGCGCTGGAACTGCACGACCGTCTGTTCCCGCTGCACGAGGCAATGTTCACCGACGCCTCGCCCGGCCCGGTCAAATACGCGCTCAGCCGTATCATGCCGCACTTCCCGCAGGGCGTGCGCCTGCCCATGACCTGGCCGTCCGAGGCTTCCCGTGCGCAGGTCGACGCCGCGCTGGCTCATGCCGGATTGATCTGACCCCGCCCTTCTTTTCCGCGCCTTCCTTCGGCCGCAATCCCCGACCACCATCCGCCTTGACGATGGGCGGCATAGGGAGCGCGGCCGATGTGGGCACTGGTGATGATCGCCTTGCAGACGGGTGCAGTGGCCGGGCCCGTCTTGCCGTTGCCCCGGAAAGCGCCCACCTTGCGCCGCTGCCCACCCGACGATAGCGGGGGTGACGTGGTCGTCTGTGGCCGCTCGTCCGACGCAGATCGGATCGGTACCGTTCCCGACTATTCCAGGCCCATGACCCTGCCCAAGGCGCGCACGGAAATAGCGGGCGTCGGCACGCTGTCGGCCGAAACCGAACAGGCCGATGTCGGTGGTAGCCCCAGCAAGCGCGCCATGATCCGGCTGACCATCCCGCTGGGCGGTCGCCGCAAGCCCTGAACGCCTCGTTCCAGAAACGGAACGGCGCGGTCATCTGCGGCTTTTCATGGCGGCCTTCAGCGCCTACATCGGCCCGTCCATGCGCCCGAAACCCCAAACCTTCGACAAGAAGAAGATCGTCGCCGAGAACCGGCGCGCCCGCTTCGATTATGCCATCGAGACGACCTACGAGGCCGGTATCGCCCTGACCGGAACCGAGGTGAAGTCGCTTCGCTTCGGCGAGGGATCGATCGCGGAGTCCTATGCCGAGGTCCGCGGCGAGGAGGTGTGGCTGGTCAATTCAAACGTCCCCGAATTCAGCCACGGCAACCGATTTAATCACGAAGCCAAGCGCCCGCGTAAATTGCTCCTTCATGAGCGCGAAATAAACAAGCTCCACGGCGCGGTGGCGCGCGAAGGTATGACCCTGGTGCCACTGATGATCTATTTCAACTCGCGCGGTCGCGCGAAGGTGGAGCTGGCATTGGCGAAGGGCAAGAAGGCGCACGACAAGCGCGATTCGATCAAGGAACGCGATTGGAAGCGCGAGCAGGGCCGTATCCTGCGCGATCGCGGCTGATGGCCTCGGCCGTGCCCACCATGTGGGGCCGCACGCTGCGATGGGTCCGGCGCAACATGCCGACCCGCGATTCGATGGAAAGCAACCGGCTGCTCCGGCCGGTCGCACACCGGGTGCTCGCGCCCGAGCTATGGCGTTTCACGCGTCGATCCGTTCCGCGCGGTGTCGCGCTCGGGGTCGTTGCGGGCTTCCTGTTCCCGGTCGCACAGATCGCGATCGCCGCCGTCTTCGCGCTGCCCTTCCGCGCTAATGTGCCGGTCGCAGCGCTGACGACCTTCATCACCAATCCGCTGACCACGCCGATCATCTGGGTCATCGCCTATCGCATCGGCACCTTCCTGCTGCGCAGTGAAACGCCGATCAACACCCAGCCGGTCGCCGAGGCCGCGACGGGTTGGCTGCAATGGGCGTTGAGCGCGTTTCACTGGCTTTGGGAGCAGGGGCCTGCCTTCGGTCTGGGCCTGTGCGTGCTGACCGGCGGATGTGCCGTATTCGGTTACGCCGCCTCGGCGCTCGGATGGCGCGTCTGGATCGCGCGGAAATGGCGCAACCGGCGGAAAAGCGTGGCAATCTGATAGCGGTATCGCGCTTTGACGTGACTTTCTAACGGTTTGACTGGGCGTATCGGCTCGCTACAACAGCGGCATCCATCTCCTTTTCAGGAATTCAGATGCGCTCTCTGCTGATCGCCGCTCTTCTCACGACCGCCATTTCGCCCGTCATGGCCCAGACCACGAACCCCATCGACAAGGCCGCCGTCGGCCCGGTCAAGCCCAATGCCAAGAACGGTCCCGAGATCGGCGATTTCGGTTTCGACATGGCGGGTCGCGACACGGCAGTGAAGCCGGGCGACGATTTCTTCGATTATTCCAACGGCACCTGGTACAAGAACACGACGATCCCCGCCGATCGTTCGTCCTATGGCATGTTCCACGTCCTGCAGGACCGCTCGCTGGAACAGACGCGCACCATCCTAGACGAGGCTACCAAGCAGCCGGGTAACAAGGCGGGCGACTTCTACGCCAGCTTCATGGACGAGGCCGCCGTCAACGCCAAGGGCGTGGCCCCGGTCAAGCCGTGGCTGAGCGCCATCAAGGGGACCCAGAGCCGCGACGCGCTGGCCATCGAAATGGCCAAGCTTCAGCGGCAGGGCGTCGGCGCGCCCTTCGGCGTCTATATCGGTCAGGACGACAAGGCGCCCGACACCTATATCCCGAACTTCGGCCAGAGCGGCCTGGGTCTGCCCGACCGCGACTATTATCTGAAGGACGACGCCAAACTGGCGACGATCCGCACCGCGTACCAGGCCTATCTCGCCCGGATGCTGACCCTGGCGGGCGAGCCCAATGCCGAGGCGCGGGCGGCGGCCGTGTTCAACTTCGAAAAGGGGCTGGCGGGCGTTCACTGGACCCGCATCGAGAGCCGCGACGCGGACAAGACCTATAACAAGTGGATGGCCGCCGACTTTGCCGCCAAGGCACCGGGCTTCCCCTGGGCGCAATATATGCAGACGCTGGGCGTCGCAGGCCGTCCCGCCTATCTGGTCGCACAGCCCAGCGCGATCACCGGCGAAGCCAAACTGTATAGCGAAGCGCCGCTGAACGTCCTTCAGGACTATGCGATGCTGAAGGTCCTGCGCAGCTATGCGGGCTATCTGTCGAGCGACTTCGACAAGACCAACTTCGCCTTCTACGGCACGACCCTGTCGGGCACGCCGCAGCAGCAGGCGCGGTGGAAGCGAGGCGTCGGCCTGGTCTCCGAGGGTCTGGGTGAAGAGGTCGGCAAGCAATATGTCGCCAAATATTTCCCGCCCGAATCGAAGGCCGCCGCCGACGCGTTGGTCAAGAACCTGATCTCGGCGATGGGCGACCGGCTGCGCAACCTGGAATGGATGGCGCCCGAGACCAAGCAGAAGGCGCTGGCCAAGCTCGCCGCGTTCACGCCCAAGATCGGCTATCCCGACAAGTGGAAGGATTACTCCGCACTGCAGATCCAGCGTGGCGATCTGGTCGGTAACGTCGCGCGCGCCAATGCCTTCGAGTTCCAGCGCGACCTCAACAAGCTGGGCCAGCCGATCGATCGCGGTGAATGGTTCATGACGCCGATGACGATCAACGCCTATGCCAACCCGCCGATGAACGAGATCGTGTTCCCGGCGGCGATCCTCCAGCCGCCCTTCTTCGATCCGAAGGCGGACCCGGCGGTCAATTATGGCGGCATCGGCGCGGTGATCGGGCATGAGATCAGCCACCATTTCGACGATCAGGGCCGCAAGTATGACGCCACCGGCAAGCTGACCGACTGGTGGACGCCGCAGGACGTGGCGCGGTTCAAGACCTTCACCGACGCACTGGTGAAGCAGTATGACGGCTATGAGCCGCTGCCCGGCCAGCATATCCAGGGCGGCCTGACGCTGGGCGAGAACATCGCCGATCTGGCGGGCCTGACCGTCGCGCTCGACGCCTATCACAAGTCACTGGGCGGCAAGCCCGCGCCGGTGATCGACGGCACGACCGGCGACCAGCGCTTCTATTATGGCTGGGCGCAGGTGTGGCGGACGAAGTGGCGCGAACCGGCGCTGCGCCAGGCGCTGCTGTCCGATCCGCACTCGCCGGGGCATGAGCGCGTGCTGACCGTGCGCAACCTCGATCCCTGGTATGCCGCGTTCGGCGTCAAGCCGACCGACAAGATGGCGCTGACGCCGCAGCAGCGCGTCCGCATCTGGTAATCGACCGAATGACAGGCCCTCCGGCACCGACCGGGGGGCCTTTTTTGCTTTGGAGAGAATGATGAAGAGCTTGGCCATCGCCGCGCTGCTCGGCGCGACCGCGATCACGGGAACCGTGGCGCTGAACGCGCAGGATCGCCCCGCCGCCGCCAACGGCCCGACCTATGGGCGTTTCGGCTTCGACGAAAAGGGCATGGACAAGTCCGTGCGCCCCGGTGACGACTTCTATGGCTTTGCCAATGGCGAATGGGCAAAGACCACCGCCATCCCTGCGGACAAGTCCAGCTATGGTGCGTTCGACAAACTCGCCGACCTGTCGCGGGAGCGCACCCACACCATCCTGGAACAGGCCAAGGGGCAGGGGAACCAGATCGGTACCGCCTATGCGACCTATCTCGACACCGCCACGATCGAGGCCAAGGGGCTGGCGCCGATCCAGCCCTGGCTGAGCCGGATCAAGGGGCTGAACGACAAGTCGGGCTACGCCGCCTTGCTGGCCGAGGCAGATCGCAACGGCGTCGGCATCCCCTTCGGTTCGGGTGTCGGCCAGGATGCGCGCCAGCCCAATCTCTACACCGTCGGCTTGCGTCAGTCCGGCCTGGGGATGCCCGACCGCGACTATTATCTGAGCGACGATCCCAAGCTGACGGCCGCGCGCGCCGCCTATCAGGCGCATCTGGCCAAGATGCTGACCATGGCGGGCGAATCGGATGCCGAGGCGCGCGCGCAAGCTGTCGTCGCCTTCGAGACGCAGATCGCCAAGGTTCACTGGACCCGGATCGACAGCCGCGACCGGACCAAGACCTATAACAAGATGAGCGTCGCCGATCTGGCGAAGACCGCACCCGGCTTCGACTTCGCGACCTATCTGAAGGGGGTCGGCACGCCGGTCGATACGTTGGTCGTGGCGCAGCCGACGGCCGTGAAGGGCATCGCCGCGCTCATTCAGTCGACGCCGATCGCGGTGCTGAAGGACCAGTTGCTGGTCCGCTCGCTCGACGAGTTCGCCGATGTCCTGCCCGCCAAGTTCGATCAGGAACAGTTCGCCTTCTACGGCACCGTCCTGTCGGGCACGCCGCAGCAGCAGGATCGCTGGAAGCGTGCGGTCGACTTCACCAGCAGCGCGCTCGCCGATGAGGTGAGCAAGGTCTATGTCGCACGCTATTTTCCGCCCGCGACCAAGCTGGCGGCCGACGCGCTGGTCAAGAACGTGCTCGCCGCGATGAGCAAGCGCATCGACCAGCTCGACTGGATGGCCCCCGAGACCAAGGCGAAGGCGCATGTGAAGCTGGCCGCCTTCACCCCCAAGATCGGCTATCCCGATCGCTGGAAGGATTATTCGGGCCTGAAGATCGTCAGCGGCGACGCCTTCGGCAACGCGCTGCGTGCCGCGCAGTGGCGGCATCAGGACAATATCGGCCATCTCGGCAAGCCGATCCAGCGCTGGGAATGGGGCATGACGCCGATGACGGTCAACGCCTATGCCAATTTCGGCATGGTCGAGATCGTCTTCCCCGCCGCGATCCTGCAACCGCCGTTCTTCGATCCCAAGGCCGATCCGGCGGTCAATTATGGTGGTATCGGTGCGGTGATCGGTCACGAGCTGAGCCATCATTTCGACGATCAGGGGTCGAAGTTCGACGCCAAAGGCCAACTGACCGACTGGTGGACGGACGGCGACGTCAAGGCGTTCAAGGAGCGGACGGCGGCCCTGGTGAAGCAGTATGACGCCTATGAGCCGCTACCCGGCCTGCATGTGAAGGGCGCGCTGACCCTGGGTGAGAATGTCGCCGATCTGGCGGGCCTGTCCGTCGCTTATGACGCCTATCACGCGTCGTTGAAGGGCAAGACCGCGCCGGTGATCGACGGCTTTACTGGCGACCAGCGCTTCTATCTGGGTTGGGCACAGGTGTGGCGGCGCAATTACCGCGAGGCGAACCTGCGTAACCGCCTGCTGACCGATCCGCATTCCCCGTCGCAGCAGCGGGCCTGGGTCGTGCGCAACCTCGACCCCTGGTATGCGGCATATAAGCCCAAGCCGGACGAGAAGCTGTATCTCACGCCGGAACAGCGTGTCCGGATCTGGTAAATCTCATTCGTCGCCCGGCACGGATCGCGCTTGACCCGTGCCGGGTGGCCGGATGATGAGTTTTTTCATGGCGACCGCGTCCTTCGAAAAATTTCATCCCACCCGCGTGGCGGCCGCCGTATCGATTGCCAGCGGGGTGGGCGCGGGCGCTCTGCTATTCTTCGCGATCCGTAGCTGGATCGTCGCGGCGGGTTTTCTTGCCACCGCGCTGCTGGCTTTTGGAGTGATCCTGGTCTGGCGGATCTTAACGCCCAAGGCCGAACAGACCCGGCGAAGCGTCGACTGGGATTTCGCGCGCGTCGTCGCGGACGCCAGCCTGGACGCGATCGCGGTAACGGACAGGGCAGGGCGGCTCGTCTGCGCGAACGACGCCTATGCTTCGCTATTCCCGATGATGCCGACCCCGCCGGGGGTTCCGCTTGACGCCACCTCGGTCGAGGCACTGGCGCAGGCCGGTCGCAACGCCTGGCGCGACGGCCTCGGCCGGGCGGATCGGATCGCGGTGATGGGGACCGAGTTGTCGGTGCTCGTCACGCGCGCCGGTGACGAGGCGGACCTGCTGGTCTGGCGCTTCGCGATCGCCGAGGAACAGGATCTGGCCGAGACGGTCGAGCGGTTGATCGGCGGCATCCATGGCGACCGGCTGGGGGCGGCGGGTATCATGACTGCCCTGATCGCCCCCGATGGCCGGGTCCGTGCCGCCAACCGCGTGCTGTGTGCCCGCGCGATGGGCGGCGAGATGATCTCGATCGTCGGGCGAGAGTTCGCGACGTTCCTGGCGCATGATCCGGGCGGGCAGGTCCGCTTTTCCTCCGAACTGGCCAAGGGTGACGGCAAGCCGCTGCGTATCCTGCAAATCCCGTTCGTCGAGGGTGAGGGCGCGCCGATGCTGGTCGCATTGCTCGACGAGGAGGAACAACTGGTCGCGCCCGCAGGCACGAGTGCGGGCAGCCATGTGCGCGGCCTCGTATCGCTGATGCCCTTCGGCATTGCGCTGGTCGATCGCGACGGACGCTTTATCCAGATGAACTCGGCCTTCATGCGCGCCGCCGGGGTCAGCGGCACCGCACCGCCGCTCTATCCAGGCGATCTGGTGGTGCGCGAGGACAAGGCGGCGGTCGCCGACGCGATCCGGCGCTTTGCCAGCGGGGCGACCCATTCGGCCGACATGGCGGTGCGGCTGAAGGATCACCCGGAAGAGCCGGTCGCGCTGACCATCGCGGGTGCGCGCGGGTTGGGCGAGGCGGCTGTGCTGCTCAGCCTGAAGGACAATTCCGAGGAGAGCCGCCTGAAGCGCGAAGTCGCGCAGGCGACCAAGATGCAGGCGGTGGGCCAGCTCGCGGGCGGTGTCGCGCACGATTTCAACAACATCCTGACCGCAATCATCGGCCATTGCGACCTGATGCTGATGCGCCACTCGCCCGGCGACAGCGATTATGACGATATCCAGCAGATTCGCACCAACTCCAACCGGGCGGCCAGTCTGACCCGTCAGCTGCTCGCCTTCTCGCGTCAGCAGACGCTTCGCCCCCAAATCCTGCAACTGCCCGATGTCGTGTCGGAGGTGTCGAATCTCCTCAAGCGGCTGCTCGGCGAGCGGGTACGACTGGACGTCAGCCATGGCCGCAATCTCGGCCCGGTTCGCGCCGATCCGGGGCAGCTGGAACAGGTGGTCGTCAACCTGGCGGTCAATGCGCGCGATGCGATCCTGGAGAATGAACCGGCGGGCGGCGGCATCCTGACCATTCAGACCCGCGCCGTGTCGATGGCCGATGCACGCGCGCTCAACAACGATATCCTGCCTGCCGCCGATTACACCGCGCTCATCATGAGCGATAACGGCACCGGCATCCCGCCTGAAATCCTGGGCAAGATCTTCGAGCCCTTCTTCACGACCAAGGAGCTGGGCAAGGGCACCGGGCTGGGATTGTCGACCGTCTATGGCATCATCAAACAGTCGGGCGGCTATATCTTTGCCGACTCCGCCCCGGGCGGTGGTGCCAAATTCTCCATCTATCTGCCGGTCCATGCCGCCCCGGCCGTATCCCCCGCCAAGGCGAACCCAGCCAAGCCACCCGCCAAGGTCACGACCCCCTGGGGCTCAGGTACGATCCTGCTCGTCGAGGACGAGGACATGGTCCGCGCCGTGGCGGAGCGCGCGCTGTCGCGGCAGGGCTATACCGTGATCTCGGCGGAGAATGGCGAGGCCGCGCTCGAAATGCTGGACAAACATGGCAAGCCCGACCTCCTGATCTCCGACGTGGTCATGCCGACGATGGACGGGCCGACGATGGTCGGACTAGTCCGCAAGCGTTATCCCGACCTCGCCGTGCTGTTCATGTCGGGCTATGCCGAGGAGCAGCTGCGAAAGTCGATCACTTTGCCCAATGTCGGCTTCCTGCCCAAGCCCTTCTCCGTCCAGCAATTGGCCGAGGCGACCCAGGCCGCGCTGACCCAGGGGGGCGGGGCGGCGTCCGATAACAACTAGCGGCTGGCGCGAGGCGCAAAGCATGTTATGGCGATGGGGATGACAGAGCCCGTGCAGATCCTCATCGTCGAGGACGAACCCCTGATCGCCATGATGCTCGAGGACTTCCTGGACGTTCTCGACAAACAGGTCGCGGGCACCGTGGACAGCGTGGACGACGCGCTGGCGCGGGTGGCCGAGGGCGGTATCGATGCCGCCATTCTCGACGTCAACCTGCGTGGCGGCCAGAAGAGCACCCCCGTCGCCGAAGCGTTGGCGGAGCGCGGTGTACCCTTCGTCTTCGCCACTGGCGGCGCGGACGACGCGGTGGATGAGCGGTTCCGCGATCGGCCGCGCCTGCAAAAGCCGTTCACGATGGACGGTGTGGCGAAAGCCTTGGGTTCGCTCTGACCCGCTGACGCTTGATCGGGCTCGGAATTTGGGCCTCTTGCGAAATTTGCTTGCGTCTGGGGCGGGTCTGGCGACATAGGCCTGCGCCATGACACGCCAATTCGACAAGTCTCGCCTGCCGTCCCGCCACGTTTCCGTCGGCCCGGAGCGCGCACCCCATCGCAGCTATTATTATGCGATGGGCATTCAGAAAGAAGATATTGCCAAGCCCTTCGTAGCGCTGGCGAGCGCGGGCAACAACTCGGCGCCTTGCAATACGACGCTCGATGCGCAGGCCGACGCCGCGCAGGCGGGCGTCATTCGCGGCGGTGGCATGCCGCGCCGGTTCAACACCATCACCGTGACCGACGGCATCGCGATGGGCCATCAGGGGATGAAGTCTTCGCTGGTGAGCCGCGAGGTCATCGCCGATTCGGTCGAGCTGTCGGTACGCGGCCACTGCTATGACGCGCTGGTCGGCTTCGCGGGCTGCGACAAGTCGTTGCCCGGCATGATGATGTCGATGCTGCGCCTGAATGTGCCGTCGATCTTTGTCTATGGCGGCTCGATCCTGCCCGGCCGTCATCAGGACCGCGACGTGACCGTGGTCGACGTGTTTGAGGCGGTGGGCCAGCATGCGGCGGGCAACTGCCCGCTCCATGATCTGATCGCGCTCGAAAAGGTCGCCTGTCCCGGACACGGCGCGTGCGGCGGCCAGTTCACCGCCAACACCATGGCGTGCGTCGGCGAGGCGATCGGCCTGTCGCTGCCCAACAGCAACATGATGCCGGCCCCCTTCCTAGACCGTCACGGCATCGCCGAGGCGGCAGGCGAGCAGGTCATGGAACTGATCGCGCGCAACATCCGTCCGCGCGACATCTGCACCCGCGAAGCGTTCGAGAACGCCGCGCGCGTCGTGGCCGCGACCGGCGGCTCGACCAATGCCGGGCTTCACTTGCCCGCCATGGCGAACGAGGCGGGGATCGACTTCGACCTGTTCGACGTGGCCGAAATCTTCAAGACCACGCCCTATATCGCCGATCTCAAGCCTGGCGGTCGTTATGTCGCCAAGGACATGTACGAGGCGGGCGGCGTCTATATGCTGATGAAGACGCTGCTGGCGGGCGGGTTCCTGCACGGCGACTGCATCACCGTGACCGGCAAGACGCTGGCCGAGAATATCGATGAGGTCACCTGGAACCCGGACCAGAAGGTCATCTACGACGTGAAGACGCCGCTTAGCCCGACCGGCGGCGTAGTCGGCCTGCGCGGTTCGCTGGCGCCGGAGGGCGCGATCGTGAAGGTCGCGGGCATGAAGCGCCTTCAGTTCGAGGGGACCGCCAAGGTCTTCGACTGCGAGGAAGAGGCGTTCGCGGCCGTGGAGGCACGCGCCATCACCGAGGGCACGGTCGTCGTCATCCGCTATGAAGGGCCGAAGGGTGGTCCGGGCATGCGCGAGATGCTGTCGACCACGGCGGCGCTTTACGGCCAGGGGTTGGGCGAGAAGGTGGCACTCATCACCGATGGCCGTTTCTCGGGCGGTACGCGCGGCTTCTGCATCGGTCATGTCGGCCCCGAGGCGGCCGATGGTGGCCCGATCGCGCTGGTCGAGAATGGCGACACGATCCGCATCGATGCCGAAGCAGGGACGATCGACCTGCTGGTCGAACCCGCCGTACTGGACGAGCGCCGTGCTCGTTGGACGCCGCGCGTGAACGATTATCAGGCCGGTGTGTTGTGGCGCTATGCCCAGAATGTCGGCCCCGCGCATCAGGGCGCGGTCACGCACCCCGGCGCCAAGTCCGAGCGCCATGTCTATGCGGATATCTGATCCGTGGTGGCTGGCCGGTGCCTTGGCGCTGGCCGGCTGCTCGGGCGGGCCGGAAGAACGGCAGGCGGCGGCGCAGAACAGTCCCGCCGCCGAGCAGAAGCCCGGCCTGGCGATCGACTGTGCGCTGGCGGGGGCGTCTGCCTTTGCGCGCGACTGTACGGCGGAACAGTCGGGGGATGGCGATGCGGTGATTCTGACCGTGCGGCATCCTGACGGCGGTTTCCGGCGGCTTCAGGTGACGCAAGACGGACATGGTGTGGCAGCGGCCGACGGGGCCCAGCCTGCTTCGGTAACGATCGCGGGAGACCGGCAGATCGAGGTGGCGGTTGATGGCGACCGCTACCGACTACCTGCCACGGTGGGAACGCCATGATCCCGATCGATGGACTTCCTGTCCTTACCGCTGCCGAGATGCGGGCGGCGGAGCGGGCGGCGATGGTCGGGGACGTGACCGAAGCGACCCTGACGGACCGCGCTGGTGAGGCCATCGCGCAGGCGGTGGCCCGGTTGGCGGCCGGTCGCGAGATACTGGTCCTTTGCGGGCCGGGGAATAATGGCGGCGACGGTTACATCACGGCGACGCTGCTCCTGCGGCAAGGGCTGTCGGTGCGGGTGGCGGCCAGCGAACCACCGCGCAGCGACGGCGCACGACGAGCCGCCGCTCTCTGGGAGGGGCCGGTCGAAGCATTGGATCGCGTCGACCCGGCGCCAGTCGTGGTCGATGCCATCTTCGGCACCGGCCTTTCGCGGCCGCCCGCCACTATGGTGCAAGACGCGCTGAGCCGACTTGGATCGGCCGCATGGTTGAGGATCGCGGTCGATTTTCCAACGGGCGTAGCGACCGATACGGGTCAGGCGCTGGGCGAGGTGCCGCGATTCGACGTCACCTTGGCCCTGGGTGCGGTGAAACCGTCCCATCTGCTGCAACCGGCGGCCAGCCTGATGGGACAGGTCCGCCTGTTGGACATTGGCGTGGCCGTCGGATTGCAGGTGCGGGTTCTGCAACGACCGAGCCTGCCCGAGCCCGATGCGACATCGCACAAATATAGCCGGGGCATGGTCGCGGTCGTTGCGGGCAGTATGTCTGGGGCATCCGAACTGGCTGCGCTGGCAGCGTTGCGGGCGGGTGCAGGCTATGTGCTCCACCTCGCATCGGGTGGGTCCAACGGCCCCGCCGCGCCGCATGCGATCGTTCGCCGGGACTATACCGCCGACGCGCTTGCCGAGGATCGCATCGGCGCGGTCGTGATCGGCCCCGGGCTGGGGCGGGATGACGATGCGTTGGCACGGGTCGAAGCGGCGCTAGCCAGCGGACGGCCGCTGGTCATCGATGGTGACGCGCTCCGGCTGGTGAAGGTCGAGGCGCTGGCTGCGCATGACGGTCCCAAGATCCTGACCCCGCATGGCGGGGAGTTTACCCATTTGTTCGGTGAAGTGACGGACGACAAGCTCACCGCCACCCGCCGCGCCGCCGATCGGAGCGGCGCGATTGTCGTGCACAAGGGGGCCGATACCGTCATCGCCGCGCCCGATGGCCGTGCGATCCTCTGCCCGGAAGCTAGCCCCTGGCTCTCCACGGCGGGCACCGGCGATGTGCTGGCCGGAGCGATCGGCGCCATGCTGGCGGCGGGGCTGGACCCGCTGGTGGCCGCGGAGGCGGGTGTCTGGCTTCATGCGCAGGCCGCGCGGACTTGTGGCAAGGCTTTCATCGCGGACGACTTGGCAGACGCGCTTTCCGCCGTCAGAGGCTGATCGCATGAGCGATACCATCATCCGCGTTGCCGCCCGAGGCGACGGCGTGACCACGACCGGCCGCCACGCCGCCTTTGCCGCACCCGGCGATACCCTGTCGGCCGACGGCACCATCACGCCGGGCCCGCACCACCAGAATCCCCCTTGCGGCCACTTCCCGCGCTGCGGCGGATGCCAGCTCCAGCATCTGGACGACGAGAGCTATGCCGGATTCGTTACCGACCGCATCGCCTCCGCACTCGATGCGCAGGGCCTGACCGCGCCGTTGCGCCCCCCGCACTGTTCGCCTTCGCATAGCCGCCGCCGCGCCACGTTGCACGCCGAGGCGAAGGGCGGACGGGTCATGATCGGCTTTTCCGAGGAAAAGAGCCACGCCATCGTCGACATGGCGGAATGCCATATCCTTCATCCGACACTCTTCGCACTGGTCGCGCCGCTTCGTGCGCTGCTCCAGCGGCTGGGGTTCAAGCGGCGTGGCGATGTGCATCTGGCGCTGGCGGATCAGGGGGCGGACGTCCTCGTCACCAGCTTTTCGCCCGACGGGTTGGAAGCGGCCGAAACGATCATCGCATTTTGCCAGCGGCACGGCGTTGCGCGCTTTTCGGTCGATGACGGCTTGGGCGCGGAAACGCGCTGGGAGCCTGAACCCGTGACGATCACCCTGGGCGGTGTCGGCGTGCCCCTGCCGCCCGGTGCCTTCCTGCAGGCGACGACGGATGGTGAGGCTGCGTTGGTCGCCGCCGTGCGCGAGGCGGTCGGCAATCCCCGCACCACCGCCGACCTCTTCGCCGGGCTCGGCACGTTCGCGCTGGCGCTGCCGGGTAAGGTCTATGCGGCCGAGGGCGCGCGCGACGCGATATTGTCGCTCAAGGGCGCGGCGAATGGCGCAGGGCGCATGGTCTTCGCCGAGCACCGCGACCTCTATCGCCGTCCGCTGACCAAGGCGGAACTGGATCGGTTCGACGCCATCGTCCTCGATCCGCCGCGCGCAGGCGCGCGGGATCAGGCGGATGCGCTGGCCAGCGCCGAAGTGGCGGCCGTGGCCTATGTCTCGTGCAACCCATCCAGCTTTGCACGCGATGCCAAGGCGATGGTCGATCAGGGGTGGCAACTCGATTGGGTGCAGCCGGTGGGCCAGTTCCGCTGGTCGACCCATGTCGAGCTGGCCGCGCGCTTCTCGCGTCAGCCTTCGTCCGGGTAATCCGCCCGGACAAAGAACAGCCCGTCCGACGGCGCGTTCAGCCCCAGCTGCGCGCGGTCGCGGGCATTGAGCGCCGCCTCGACATCGTCGGGCGACCAGCGACCCATGCCGACCAGGGTGAGGCAACCGACCATCGAGCGCACCTGGTGATGCAGGAACGAGCGCGCCGCAGCCCGGATGAACAGCCTATCCCCGCTCCGCTCGACCGATAGCAAGTCCAGCGTCCGCACCGGACTATCCGCCTGGCAATGGACCGAACGGAAGGTCGTAAAGTCGTGCCGCCCGACCAGTCGTGCGGCCGCGTCGGCCATGGCGACCTCGTCGAGCATCTGCGGCACCTGCCACGCCAGTCCGGCTTCCTGGGTCAGCGGCGCGCGGCGATTGACGATGCGATATTCATAGGATCGCCGGATGCACGAAAAGCGTGCATGCCAGTCGGGTGCGACCTCGACGCAATCCAGCACCGCGACGGGGGCCGGGCGCACCCGTGCATTGAGCGCTTCCATCAGCCGAAAGGGCGCGATGGCCTTTTCGATATCGACATGGGCGCGCATCGCCAGCCCGTGCACCCCCGCATCGGTTCGACCCGCCGCATGCACGGCGGTTCGTTCGCCGGTGACGGCGTGGACGGCATCCTCCAGTGCCTGTTGGACGCTGGGGCCGTGCGATTGTCGCTGCCAACCCATGAAGGGCCGCCCATCGAACTCGACCGTCAGCGCAAATCGCGTCAAAGCCGCGTCCCCACCGGAATGGCGAAGCCGCGCAACAGATCGTCGGCGCTCGATACGCCGCGCCCGGCGCGCTGGACCGTCATCGGGCGCAGCGCGCCTTCACCGCACGCGATCGTCAATTGGTCGTCCAGCACCTCGCCGGGCGAACCCCGACCATCGGCCAGCGTGGCGGAGAGCAGCTTGATCCGCTCGCCCTGATATTCGAACCACGCACCCGGGGCGGGGTAAAAGGCGCGGACCTGCCGCTCCAGCTCGATCGCGCCTTTGGTGAAATCCAGCCGCGTTTCGGCCTTGTCGATCTTGGCCGCGTAAGTGACACCGTCGGCAGGCTGCGACCGCGCCGGATAGCGTTCCGGGTCGGCCAAGACCTTCACCATCAGCTCGGCGCCCATCGCCGCCAGCTCCTCGGTCAACTCACCCGTCGTCTTGCGGCCGATCGGCGTCGAACCCTCCAGCCGGACGGGCCCGGTATCCAGCCCGGCCTCCATCTGCATGATGCCGACGCCCGTCACGACGTCGCCCGCCAGGATCGCGCGCTGGATCGGCGCCGCCCCTCGCCAGCGCGGCAGCAGTGAGCCGTGCACGTTCAGGCAACCCAGACGCGGCGCATCCAGGATCGCCTGCGGCAGGATCAGTCCATAGGCGGCCACGACCGCGACATCGGCGTCGAACCCGGCAAACCGCGCCTGCTCCTCGGCCGAGCGCAGCGACACCGGCGTCATCACCGTGATGCCCAGTTCTTCCGCCTTCTGCTGCACCGGCGACGGCACCAATTGCCGTCCGCGTCGCCCGCCGGGACGCGGCGGCTGGCTATAGCTGGCGACAACCTGGTGCCCGGCCTCGACCAGTGCTTGCAGAACCGGGACGGCAAAGCCCGGCGTACCCATGAAGATGATCCGCATGGCAACGCCTCTCTGCGCTGGCGGGACGCCGCGCAACCCCCTATCTGTTCATATATGGCATCCCCCGAGATCGAGGCGCTGACCCAGGCGCTGGCGCGTATTCCTGGCCTTGGCCCCCGTTCGGCGCGCCGCGCGGTCCTGCACCTGCTCAAGAAGCGCGAGGCGGCGCTGGTGCCGTTGCTCACCGCGCTGGGGGCCGTCGAGGAGCGGCTGGAGACCTGCTCCACCTGCGGCAATATCGATACCGCCAACCCTTGCGCCATCTGCGCCGATCCGCGGCGGGATGCGGGCGCGTTGTGCGTCGTGGAGGAGGTTGCCGACCTTTGGGCCCTTGAGCGGTCGCGATTGTTTCCGGGGCGCTTTCATGTACTAGGCGGGCGACTCTCGGCGCTGGAGGGGGTGCGGCCCGAGGACCTGACCATCGACGCGCTGGTCCGCCGGATCGAGGGCGGCGGCGTCGACGAGGTCGTCCTCGCCATGAACGCAACGCTGGAGGGGCAGACCACCGCCCATTATATCGCCGAGCGGATCGAGCGGTTTCCGGTACGCGTAACCCAGCTCGCCCATGGCCTGCCGGTCGGTGGTGAGCTGGACTATCTCGACGAAGGCACGCTGGCCCAGGCGCTACGCGCGCGGCGGCCGGTGGTCTGATCCGCTGTCTTGACGGTTTTCGCTGCTGACCGTAGCGAAAACGCCATGGCCATTCTTCCGATCGTCGAAATTCCCGACCCCCGCCTGCGTCTCGTCTCCAAGCCCGTCGAGACGGTGGACGACAATGTCCGCCAGCTCGTCTCCGACATGATCGAGACGATGTACGATGCGCACGGTATCGGCCTGGCCGCGATCCAGGTCGGCGTCGACCAGCGTATTCTCGTCATCGACCTTCAGGAGGAAGAGGATGAGGAAGGCAAGCCGGTCAAGAATCCGAAGGCCTATATCAACCCCGAAGTCCTGTCGGTCAGCGACGAACTGTCGACCTATAACGAGGGCTGCCTTTCGATCCCCGAGCAATATGCCGAGGTGAAGCGGCCAGCGACGTGCCGCGTGAAGTGGCTGGACGAAAAGGGCGAGGCGCAGGAGGCCGAACTCGATGGCTTGCTCGCGACCTGTATGCAGCATGAGATCGATCATCTGAACGGCGTTCTGTTCATCGATCATGTCAGCCGGTTGAAGCGTGACATGCTGATGCGCAAGCTGAACAAGATGCGCAAGGGCTGACCTTTCCTGTCGCGGCCGGTCGAATGGCCTTGTTCGACCGGCTTCGTTCGTTCTATGTTCCAACCTGTCCCATTGTTTGACAGGTTGCCCAAATGCCCGAATTGATCGCCGTTGCGCTGCTCGCCCTTCTGTTGGGGGGCGTGGTCGGCTGGATGGTTGCACGGCGAAAGGCGGATAGCCTGGCGGCCGAACTGGCGAGCGCGACGGCTCGCGCCGTAGAGGTCGAACCGCTGCGCGCTGCGCGAGACGCCGCCGAACGTGAGCGGAGCGAAGCGCTTCAGGCCCTGGCCGAGTTGCGCGGACGCGCCGCCGACCTCGATGTCATTCGCGCGGCACGCGATGCCGTCGAGGCCGAACGCAATACGGCGCACCGCGAACTGGCCGAGCTGCGGGCACGCGCTCAGGAGCGTGAGACGGCCTATGCCCAGACGCTGGAGGCGCTGGGGCAGGCCCGCGAGCAGATCAATGCGCAGTTCGGTGAAGCCGCCGCCCGCGCGCTCGAAGTCGCCCAGCGCCAGTTCCTCGAACGCGCGGAGGCGCGCTTCCGCCAGTCGGAGGAAGCCTCCGGCCAGACGCTCAAGGCGTTGCTCGACCCGGTCCACCAGCGCCTCCAGCGCTACGAGGAAGGGGTCCGCAAGGTCGAGGACGAGCGCCGCGATGCCTTTGGTGAGCTAAAGGGCCAGATCGAGGCGATGCGCATCGGACAGGAACGCGTCTCGGGCGAGGCCGCCAAGCTGGTCAACGCGCTTCGCAATGCGCCCAAGGCGCGCGGCCGCTGGGGCGAGCAGCAGCTTCGCAACGTGCTGGAGAGTTGCGGCCTGTCCGAACATGCCGATTTCCAGACCGAAGTCTGCGTCGATGACGGCGAGGGCGGGCGGCTCCGCCCCGATGCGATCGTGCGGGTGCCGGGCGGCAAGGCGCTGGTGATCGACGCCAAGGTGTCGCTCAACGATTATCAGGATGCCTTCGGCGCGGTTGATGAATCCGAGCGGCAGCTGGGTCTGGCGCGTCACGCCGCTGCGATGCGCGCACACGTCAATGGCCTGGGCAACAAGAGCTATTGGAACCAGTTCGACGACGCGCCCGACTATGTCATCATGTTCGTGCCGGGTGAGCATTTCCTGTCGGCGGCGTTGGAGAATGACCCGACCCTTTGGGATTTCGCGTTCGACAAGCGCGTCCTCCTCGCGACCCCGACGAACCTGATCGCGATCGCGCGGACGGTCGCGGCGGTCTGGCGGCAGGAAAAGCTGGCGCAGGAAGCGCGACAGATCGGGATGCTGGGTAAGGAACTCTATGCACGTCTTGCGGTGATGGGGGGGCATGTGTCGAAGCTGGGCAAGAACCTTGATACCGCGATGACGGCCTATAATGCCTTTGTCGGCAGCCTGGAGAGCCAGGTGCTTACCAGTGCCCGGCGTTTCGAGGCGCTCAACATCGACACGGGCGGCAAGAGCATCGATTCACCGCCGATCGGCGAACAGGCGGTGCGCCCGCTGACGAAATTGATGCCGGTTGTGGATGTAGCAGAGGCCAACGCTAACGCGGAATAGGGGTGGTTTCTCGTGGTCCGGCACCGCTGAGGTCGACTTTGTTCCTACCCTTTAAGCAGGCCGAAAGCCTGACGGAGGGGTGTTGCGCTATCGAGAGCGGTACACCCCTCCACCATGCTGCGCATGGTCCTCCTCCCGTTGCAGGGGAGGAAGTGGGGAGGCACGTGTCGCTGCGCCTCCCATATCATCAAGCAGCGACCGTGACCTTCGGCGCGGCGGCGCGCACGCCTTCGTCGACATGGTCGGCGAATTGCTTGAAGTTTTCGTTGAAGAGATCGACGAGTTTGGTCGCCGTCACGTCATAGGCCGCCTTGTCCGCCCAAGTGTCGCGCGGGTTCAGGATCGCCGCATCGACGCCTGGCACCGAAACCGGAACCTGGAAGCCGAAATTCGGGTCGGTGCGGAACTCGACCTGGTTCAGGCTGCCGTCCAGCGCGGCGTTGAGCAGAGCCCGCGTCGCCTTGATCGGCATACGGTTGCCGACGCCATATTTGCCGCCGGTCCAGCCGGTATTGACCAGCCAGCAGTCGACTCCGCCCTTGGCGATCCGCTCCTTCAGCAAATTGCCATAGACCGAAGGGTGACGCGGCATGAACGGCGCGCCGAAGCAGGTCGAAAAGGTTGCATCCGGCTCGGTCACGCCGATCTCGGTACCCGCCACGCGGGCCGTATAGCCCGACAGGAAATGATACATCGCCTGTTCGGGCGTCAGCTTGGCGATCGGGGGCAGGATACCATAGGCGTCGGCCGTCAGCATCACGATGTTGCGGGGGACGCCCCCCATATTGTCCTTCGACGCATTGGGGATGAAGTCGATCGGATAGGCGCCCCGGCTGTTTTCGGCCAGGCTGTTGTCGTGCAGGTCGAGCTGGCGCGTGACCGGGTCCATGACGACATTCTCCAGCACGGTGCCGAAGCGCTTCGTCGTCGCAAATATTTCCGGTTCGGCATCGGCCGACAGGCGGATCATCTTGGCGTAGCAGCCGCCTTCGAAATTAAAGACCGCCGTGTCTGACCAGCCATGCTCGTCATCGCCGATCAACGTGCGGCTGGCATCGGCCGACAGGGTCGTCTTGCCGGTGCCCGACAGGCCGAAGAACACGGCCGTCGATCCGTCCGCGCCCATGTTTGCCGAGCAGTGCATCGGCATGACGCCGGTCGTCGGCAACAAATAGTTGAGCAGGCCGAAGACCGACTTCTTCATCTCACCCGCATAGCGCGTGCCACCGATCAGGATCAGCTTCTCGGTCATGTTGACCGCGATCACGGTGGAGGAGCGGCAGCCGTGACGCGCCGGGTCGGCGCGGAAGCTGGGCAGGTCGATGATCGTGTATTCGGCGGCGAACTTGCGCAGTTCATGCTCCTCGGGGCGGACGAGCATCGTGCGGATGAACAGATTGTGCCAGGCCAGCTCGGTCACGACGCGGACGCGGACGCGGTGTTCGGGCTGCGATCCGCCGTAAAGGTCCTGGACGAACAGGTCTTCCTTCTGGCCAAGAGCGGCGAAGAAGTCGGCCTTGAGCGCGGCGAAGTCGTCCGGGCTCATCGGCTTGTTGGTCTTGCCCCACCAGACGGTGTCGCGGGTTTCGTCGTCGCGGACCATGAACTTGTCCTGCGCCGAACGGCCGGTGTGCTCGCCCGTCTCGACGACCAGCGGGCCATCGGCCGACAGCTTGCCTTCGCCGCGCGCGACGGCGGTTTCGATCAACCGTGCGGTGACGAGGTTCCAATGCAGGGTGGCGCGGGTCTCGATCCCCTGGGCCTGCAGACCGATCTCCGGAATCCGTTCGTTCATAAGAGCTTCCTCGTTCCCCAAGGCGGCGGGTCCCGATGGCCCGCCGCTGTTTCACCGCACGCGAATACGTATGCGTTGGATCGCTCCATACGCGTTTTGTTTAACACGTCAAACACGCTGTTTGGCGAAGATGGTTGAGCCGTGTCTCACTTTGGCCTAACCGAGGGACATGGCGGTTCATTCGCATGATTTTCCGCGTGGCTGGGGTCAGGGGGCGGTCGCATGACGGCGACGATCGCGCTGGTCGATGACGACCGGAACATCCTCACATCGGTATCGATCGCGCTTCAGGCCGAAGGCTTCGTCACGCGCGTCTATGCGGATGGCGAGGCGGCGCTGAAGGCGCTGATCGACAATCCGCCCGACCTGGCGATCTTCGACATCAAGATGCCGCGCATGGACGGATTGGAGCTGCTGCGTCGCCTGCGCGAGAAGAGCCAGATCCCGGTCATCTTCCTGACCAGCAAGGATGACGAGCTGGACGAGGCGCTGGGTCTGGCGATGGGCGCGGACGATTATATCGCCAAGCCCTTCTCGCAACGCCTGCTGATCGCCCGTATCCGTGCGATACTTCGGCGGTCGGAATATGTCGGCACGCCGCAGGGTGCGCCCGCCGCCGATGTGCAGGGCCCGCTGACCCGTGGGCAGCTTGCCATGGACCCGGCGCGGCACCGCGTGACGTGGAAGGGTGAGGCGGTCACGCTGACCGTCACGGAGTTCCTGATCCTGGAGACGCTGGCGCAGCGGCCGGGCATCGTGCGCACACGCAACCAGTTGATGGACGCGGCCTATCAAGACGATATCTATGTCGATGACCGCACGATCGACAGCCATATCAAGCGCCTGCGCCGCAAATTTCGTCAGGTAGACCCCGAGTTCGACGCCATCGAGACGCTCTATGGCGCCGGTTACCGATTCTCCGAGGAGTGAAGCCCCCGACCTGGCGTTGCGCTGGTCGGGCCAGATTTCGCTGACCCAGCGGATTCTGGCGCTCAACATCTTTGCGCTGCTGCTGCTGGCGGGTGGGTTCTTCTATCTTGATTCCTACCGCACGCGGCTGCTCGACAATCGCGTCGCGCAGTCTCTGCGGGAGGTGCGGCTGATGGGGGAGGCACTGACCTCGGTACGAAGCGAGGAGCGGGACCCGCTGGTCGTACGGCTGGCGCGTGATACGGGTGCCCGCATCCGGTTGTTCGATGCCCAGGGGCGGGGCGTGGCCGACAGCCGCGACCTCGGTGTCCGCAACGTCGTGCTGCGCGATCCCGACAAGCAGGACTGGGGGCAGGCGATCGCCCGCTTCCTGGATGCCGGGATCGACACCGTCGTCGGTGCCGCCCGTCCGCCGCTTTATCGGGAGCGCCGGGGAGGTGCCGAATGGCCCGATGTCCGCGCGGCCCGCGACGGGCGGGTTTCCGCCTCGGTCTGGCGTGCCCCGGATCGCACGCCGGTCATTACCGCCGCTGCGCCGCTGCCCAGTGGCGGGGCGATCATGGCCACGGAAAATGCGCGCTTCATCACCGAGACGGTGCGTATCGAACGATTCCGACTGAGCGTGCTGCTGGCGCTCGTCGCGCTGATTTCGGTGCTCTTGTCGCTGTTTCTGGCGCGGACCATCGTGCGCCCGTTGCGACGGCTGGCGCGAGCGGCGGTTCGGGTCCGGCTGGGACGCGCGCGCGAAGTGGTGGTGCCGCGCCTTCCCGATCGTCGCGACGAACTGGGGATGCTGGCCCGTGCGCTGTCCGACATGAGCCTGGCGCTCCGGGCCCGGATCGACGCGACCGAGGCGTTCGCCGCAGACGTGACGCACGAATTGAAGAACCCGCTCGCCTCGCTTCGTTCCGCCGTCGATACGCTGGAGACGGTTCATGACCCGGACCTGCAGGCGCAATTGCTGGCGATCGTCCGGGACGATGTGCGGCGCCTCGACCGACTCATCACCGATATCTCGGATGCATCGCGCTTGGATGCGCAGTTGAGCCGCGCGAAGTTCGACCCGGTCGATCTCAATATGCTCCTCAGCGGGCTGATCGCCCAAAGGGAGGCTCGCGGGGTCGAGCGGGGCATCCGCCTCCGTTTCGATTCGACCGAGCCGGGCCCGGCGATGGTGTCCGGCGAAGGTGCGCGGCTGGAGCGTGTGTTTGAGAATTTGATCGATAACGCGCTGTCCTTCTCCCCCGACGAGGCGGTCGTCGCCATCAGCCTGGCGCGCGAACCTTATGATTGGGTGATACGGGTCGAGGATGAGGGGCCGGGTGTCCAGGAAGAAGCGCGCGAGGCGATCTTCCGGCGTTTCCATTCGATCCGGCCGAGTTCGGAGAATTTCGGCCGCCATTCGGGGCTGGGTCTGGCTATCGCCCGCACCATTGTCGAGGCGCATCAGGGGCGCATCCACGTCGAGTCGCGCGAGGACCGGATGAGCGGGGCGCGCTTCGTCGTCCGCCTGCCACTGGCAGCGATCGCATGACCGGCGAACTCATCCATGCCACCTGTGTCCTGATCGGCGATGTCGGCGTGATGCTGCGTGGGGTTTCCGGGGCGGGTAAGTCCGATCTGGCGCTTCGGCTGATCGACCGGGGCGCGGTCTTGATTGCGGACGATTATGTCGAAGCGCGGCCGATCGACGACACCCTGCATGTCGCGGTGCCGGAACGGATCGCGGGTCTGATCGAGGTTCGCGGTGTGGGTATCCTGCCTTTTCCGCATCGGTCGGAGGCGATCATCCGCCTGGTCGTCGACCTGGCCGCCGATCCGGATGTCGAGGAACGCCTGCCTGAACCGCATCAAACGGTGATCGCAGGCGTCACACTTCCTATCTATAGGCTCAACCCCCGTCCGGCATCGGCCCCGATCAAGGTCGAACTGCTGGCGTCGCGCCTTAAGGAATGCCCGTGATGGATCGAAAACGCATATTGCTGGTGACCGGCATGTCGGGAGCCGGGACGTCGACGGCGTTGAAGACGCTGGAGGATCTGGGCTGGGAGGTTGTCGACAACCTGCCGCTATTCCTGCTGAACGGCTTGCTGGAAGCGGCGCCACCCAAGGGCATGGAGGGCAAGAACCGGCCGCTGGCGATCAGCATCGGCGTGCGCACCCGCGACTTTGCCCCGGACCAGATCACCCAGAGCATCCGGCGGCTGAACGAGAGCCCCAATCTCGCCATCGAGACGCTGTTCCTGAACTGCGGCGGGGCGGAGCTGAAGCGCCGCTATGCTGAAACGCGCCATCGCCATCCCCTGGCGATGGACCGGGCCGCCGATGACGGCATCGCGCATGAACGCGCGTTGCTGGCGCCGGTTCGGGACATGGCGGATCGGCTGCTCGACACGACCAACATGACCAGCAACGATCTGGGCCATTGGCTGCGTGCCAATTATGCGGTCGATGGTCTGAGCGAACCCGTGCTGACCGTCATGTCCTTCGGCTTTTCCAAGGGATTGCCGCGTAACGCCGACCTCGTCTTCGACATGCGCTTCCTGCGCAATCCACACTGGTCGGCCGAGCTGCGCCCCGGCACCGGGCTCGACAAGGGCGTCATCGACTATATCCGGCACGACCCGGCCTATGAGACGGCGGTGAGCCAGATCGAGACGCTGCTCGAGACGCTGGTTCCTCGCTATATCGCCAGCGGGAAATCCTATATCACCATCGCGATCGGCTGTACCGGCGGGAGACATCGGTCGGTCCATGTCGCCGAACGGATCGCGGGACGGTTGCGCCAGAGCGGTTTTTCCCCCACGGTGGTACATCGTGATTTGGGTGCCGTGCCAAAAGACTCACTTGAAGCCAGGCCGGCCAAACAATGATGGATATGCGTGTCTGACATGATCGGTCTGGTTCTGGTGACGCACGGGCGGCTCGCCGATGAGTTCGTGACCGCGATGATACATGTGGTCGGCCCGCAGGAGCGGATCGCGACCATCGCGATCGGACCTGAGGATGACATGGAGGAGCGGCGTGCCGACATCGCCAGCGCCATCGCTACGGTCGATGCCGGGCGCGGTGTCATCGTGCTGACCGACCTGTTCGGCGGCACGCCTTCCAATCTTGCCATCTCGCTGATGGAGCGTGGACGGGTCGAGGTGATCGCGGGGATGAACCTCCCGATGCTGATCCGCCTGGGCTCGGCGCGCAAGTCGATGCAGGTCGTGGACGCCGTCGCCGCCGCGCGAGAGGCGGGACGGAAATATATTTCGGTCGCGTCCGAAGTGCTGGGCGAGGCCGCGGCATGACGGAGCAGGCGCGCACCGTCCTCATCACTAACCGCCGTGGCCTGCATGCGCGCGCCAGTGCCAAGTTCGTGACGCTCGCTTCGGCCCAGCCTTGCGAGGTGCGGGTCGCCAAGGACGGCAGCACGGTAACGGGCACCTCGATCATGGGCCTGATGATGCTGGGTGCCGCGATGGGCGATACGATCACGATCAGCGCCGCCGGTGACGGTGCGGGTGAGACCGTCGAGGCCCTGGTCGCGCTGGTGGAAGCGAAGTTCGGCGAAGACTGATGCCCCGCGAAATTACCGCTTATTCCAACCCGCTCATCAAGTGGGCCCGCGATCTGCGCGACAAGCGCCATCGCAAGCAGTCGCGCCAGTTCCTGGCCGAGGGGCTGCGCATCCTGACCGAAGCGCGTGAGACGGGACGGCTGCCGACCCTGCTATTCTATGCCAAGCCCTCGGCGGGCCATCCGCTGGTCCGCGACCTGATCGCGGCGGTCGAGGCGTCCGAAGGCGAGGCGATCGAGACGACACCCGACATTCTTTCGAAGCTGTCGGGCAAGGACAATCCGCAGGCCGTGGTCGGCGTGTTCGAGGAACTGGGCGTCACGCTTGATGAACTCGATCGCAGCACCTCCGGCATCTGGCTGGTCGCCGAGCGTCTTCGTGATCCGGGCAATCTGGGCACCATCCTGCGCACCGCCGACGCGGTCGGGGCAGGGGGGCTGATCCTGGTCGGCGAATGTGTCGATCCCTTCTCGGTCGAGGCGGTGCGCGCGAGCATGGGTGCACTGTTCACGGTGCCGATCGTCCGAACCGAGTGGCAGCCCTTCCTCGACTGGCTGCGGCAGGAGCCCGGCCAGCTGGTCGGGCTCAGCCTCGATACCGATTCGGACTATCGCGCCGCCCGCTATGCCGCGCCGACCTTCCTGCTGACCGGCAACGAGGCGCAAGGCATGCCCGCCGAATATGCGGCGGCCTGCGATACGCTGGTCAAAATCCCGATGCTGGGCAAGGCGGACAGCCTCAATGCGGCGGTGGCGACGGCGGTCATGGCCTATGAGGTGTTGGCGCAGCAGCGCGGCTAAAGGGCCGCGTCGGGTGTGATCGGTTCGACCAACAGCGTTCCGCCATCGACATGCGCGACGCGCAGGCGTGTTCCACCCTCCGCATCAGGTCCGCGCACCGGCCACTCGCCATCGCCCAGCCGGGCGCGGCCTTCGCCCCCGATGATCGGTGTGGTGACGGTGACGATCTGGCCGCGCAGCCGCTTGGCGGGTTCGTTGAGGACAGGCGCGTCGCTCTCGACCGGGAAGTCGCGATACCATCGTCGCCCGATCATCACGCACACCACGCTCCAGACGGCGAAATCGGCCAGTTGCAGACCGATGGGCAGGTCCGGCAGCGTCCAAGTCGTCAGCGCGGTCACAGCGGCTGCGATCGCGAGGAAGATCAGGAAGACGCCGGGCACCAGCAACTCGGCGATGCCGAGCGTCAATGCCGCCGCCAGCCAGAGCGCGGCGGGGTCGAGGTCGCCGATCGTCACGACGGCGACTGGTCGAACGGCCCCGGCTTGGTGGTGACGCGCGGGGTGGTGGGTTCGCCCTTCTGCGGCGCCAGTGCTTCCTTGGCCAGCTCACCGATGCCGCCCAGCGTGCCGATCAATTGAGTGGCCTCAACCGGGAACAGAATCGTCTTGGCGTTCGGGCTGGTCGCGAATTTGCCGACCGCTTCGACATATTTCTGTGCGATGAAATAGTTGATCGCCTGGGTGCCGCCCGACTCGATGGCCTCGGACACGACGCGGGTGGCCTTGGCCTCCGCCTCGGCCGCGCGCTCACGGGCTTCGGAGTCGCGATAGGCCGACTCGCGGCGGCCTTCGGCTTCCAGGATACGGGCCTGCTTCTGCCCCTCGGCGCGCAGTATTTCGGACGCGCGCGAACCTTCGGCCTCCAGGATATTGGCGCGCTTCTCGCGCTCCGCCTTCATCTGGCGGGCCATGGCGTTGACGATATCGACCGGCGGGCGGATGTCCTTGATCTCGACACGGGTGATCTTCACACCCCAGGGCGTCGTCGCGTGATCGACTACGTTGAGCAGGCGGGCGTTGATCTCGTCGCGCTTGGACAGGGTTTCGTCGAGATCCATCGAGCCCATGACGGTACGCAAATTGGTCGTCACGAGGTTCAGCAGCGCGACATAGAGGTCCGACACCTCATAGGCCGCCTTGGGCGCATCGAGCACCTGAAAGAAGACGACCCCGTCGGTCGAGATCATCGCATTGTCCTTGGTGATGATCTCCTGCCCCGGGATATCGATCACCTGCTCCATCATGTTCACGCGGCGGCCCACGCGGTAGAAGAAGGCGGGGTAGAAGTTGAATCCGGGCACGGCGGTGCCCGTGTA
>DXIH01000080.1 GCA_019112965.1 Candidatus Sphingomonas excrementigallinarum
ATGCCCTGGTCGCCGGCGCCCTCGTCCTTGTTGCCGCTCTCGTCCACACCCATCGCGATGTGCGCCGACTGGGCGTGCAGGTTGTTCGAGAAGTCGAAGGTCTGCCAGTGGAAGCCCGACTGCTCGTAACCGATGCGCTTGACGGTATCGCGCACGGTCTGTTCGATCTCCTCCAGCGCGCCCTCGGCCCACTGGTCGTTCTCGAACACGCCCTTGCAGCGGATTTCACCCGCCAGCACGACCTTGTTGGTGGTGGTCAGGGTTTCGCAGGCGATACGCGCTTCCGAATCCTTGGACAGGAACAGGTCGACGATCGCGTCGCTGATCTGGTCTGCGACCTTGTCGGGGTGACCTTCGGAAACCGATTCCGAGGTAAAGATGTACGAGTTCCGCATTCCCGTCCTCATAAGGATATAAAGATAGCTTTATATCGGTCCTAGCGGCCACGGCGGCGGAAGGCAACGCCGATCGCGGCCAGCACTGCGGCGACGGCCAGTGCCATCATGTTGCCGATGCGCGAAAAGACCGTGGGCGGCAGGGCGGCGGGCAGGGGGGCTTGCGCGGCACCCGCCGTCTCGTGGGGCACGGTGGCGATCAGGCGGCCATCGGCGGCGATGATCGCCGAGATGCCGGTGGGCGTCGCGCGAATGATCGGCAGCCCCTCCTCGATCGCGCGCATCCGCGCCTGCGCCAGATGCTGCGGCGGGCCCCAGCGGCCGAACCAGGCGTCGTTGGACGGATTGAAGATCAGGCGCGGGCGATGCGCCTCGTCGACCACCTGGCCGGAGAAGATGATCTCGTAGCAGAGCTGCACCCCGACCGGCCCGAAGTCGGGCACGCGCAGATTGCGGGGACCGGGCCCGGGGGTGAAGTCCATGTCGCCGGGGACGAGGCGGGCAAGCCCCAGCGGCTTGAGCAGCCACGGCATGGGCAGATATTCGCCGTACGGCACCAGATGCGCCTTATCGTAGCGGCCGGTGATCTGCGCGCGCGGATCGATCGCGAAGACGCTGTTCGTCGCGCTGCTCACCCGAGCGCGGTCGGGCGAGAAGATCAGCGCGGTGCCGCCGACCAGCGCGGTGTCGCGGGGCCCAAGCACGCGGGCGATCTGGCGGCGCGTCCAGAAGGGGGGGGCGTAATTGAACCCGAAATAGGCCCAGTCGGGATAACCGTCCTCGATCATGTCGCGCACGACGCCCTCGGGCCAGACGACCAGACGCGGACGGGGGCCGGGGCGCCCCGACAATTCGGTCAGCCGTTGGAGGAGTAGAGGCCCGTCGCTCTGCCCGCGCTGGTCCTGGCTGACATTGGGCTGAACCACGCGGACCAACGGCGCATCGGCGGCGGGCTCGGGCGCGCGGGTGAGGGGGGCGGACAGCGCGGCAAGCCCGGTGGCGGGCACCATCACCGCCGCCAGATGCCAGTGCCGCCGAAGCGCCAGCCAGATCGCTCCCGCCAGCACGACGGTCAGCCCCGACAGCGCATAGGTGCCGACGAATGCGCTCATCCGCGCCACGCCGATCACCGGCAGCCACGCGACCGAAATCGGGTCCCAGGCATAGCCGGTGAACAGGCGTGCGCGCAGATACTCGGTCACGATCCACGCCGCCCCGAAGATCAGGACATAAGCCGCATCCGGCCGCCGCCCGCGCAACCGCCAGGCGACACCCGCCGCCGCCATCGGAAAGATGGCGAGGTACAGCGCCAAGCCGACCGCCGCGAAATAGCCCAGCACCGGCGGCATCTTGTCCTGAAAGTCGAAGGCGTGCTGGAACCAGTTGTTATTGACGGTGAAATGCCCGACCCCGAACGCCCATCCGCGCCAGAGCGCGCTCCGGATGCTCGGCGCATCCTGCACCAGCGCGAGCAGGGCGATCAGCCCGATGAGCAGCAGCGGCCACAGGTCGAGCGGAGCAAAGCCGCAGGCGGCGACGGCCCCGGCGATCAGGGCGATAAGAGCGGGATAGCGGGTCACGGCGGCAGGATATGGCGCGGGCCTGTGACAGGAGCAATGCGGGATGTGGGGTGATGTCCCTCCACCACCCGGCTTTGCCGGGCGGTCCCCCTCCCCAAGCAAGGCTTGGGGAGGATTTTAGCCGACTATTCCTCCCCAAGCTGTGCTTGGGGAGGGGGACCATGCGCAGCATGGTGGAGGGGCAATTCCCGAAACCGGATGTAGAAAAACTCGCCCTGCCATCCTAGCTTCCTTCCATGACCCTGCGTCCCTTCCACCTCGCCTTTCCGGTCCACGACCTGGCCGCCGCCCGCCATTTCTATGGCGAGGTGCTGGGCTGTCTCGAGGGGAGGTCGAGCGATCACTGGATCGACTTCGACCTGTTCGGGCATCAGATCGTCGCGCATCTCGATCCGGCGGCCAAGCCGGTCGCGGTCGAGAACGCGGTCGATGGCCATCAGGTGCCGGTACCGCATTTCGGCGTCGTCCTGACTATGCCGGACTGGGAGGCACTGGCCGCAAGGGTCGAGGCGGCGGGCGTCTCCTTCGGCATCGCCCCCTATGTCCGCTTCAAGGGCCAGCCTGGCGAGCAGGCGACGATGTTCTTCCGCGACCCCAGCGGCAATGCGCTGGAGTTCAAGGCCTTTGCCGACGACGCGATGCTTTTCGCTACGGAGATGACCGCATGAGCGCCCCCATTTCGCTCAATATCCCGCACAAGCTCGGCAAGGAGGGCGTGCGCCAGCGGCTGGACGGCGGTATCGGTAAGATCGGCCGGATGATCCCCGGCGGCGCGACCGTCGAGCATCGCTGGGACGGCGACACGATGCACTTCACCGTCGGCGCGATGGGCCAGTCGATCGGCGCGCAGGCGACGGTTTATGAGGACAAGGTCCACGCCGTAGTGAACCTGCCCGCCTTCCTGTCACTCTTCTCCGGCCAGCTCGAGGCGGTGATCCGGTCGGAGGCGCCGAAGCTGTTGAAGTGACCGTGATCATATCTGGTGCGGCGTATGTCGAATTGACCGAAGCCGATGCTCTTGCCGTCGCGGACTTGTTTGTTCGTTGCGCCGATTATTTCATGATGCAGGACGGCGTGATGCCGGAGCTTGCCGATGCCGTTGCGCTATTTTCCGATGTGCCACCGGAGAAAGCGGCGAGCGATCAAGTGATTTTGGGATGGCGCGATGATGATGGCCTATACGCCGTCGCAGCGACTCTTCGTGATTATCCGTGTGACGACACTTGGTATCTCGGCCTGTTGATCGTAGAGCCCGCGCGGCGCAGGCTCGGTCTTGGCCGATATCTCTATGCCTCGATCGAGGCGTTGGCCGCAATGCGCGGTGCGCAGGAAATGCGATTGGCGGTGCTGGAGTCCAATGTGGCAGCTGAACGCTTTTGGCGCATGCTAGGCTTCGAGGAAATTCGCCGCCTCGGCCCTGATCAGTTCAAAGAGATGCGCCATTGCCGGGTCGAACTCGGTCGCTCCATAACAAGGCGCTTCTCTAAACTTACTTCGCCGCGCTGACCTTCCACACCATATTGCCGACATCGTCCGCGACCAGCAGGCCGCCGGTCTTGTCGACGATCACGCCCACGGGGCGCCCCTGCGCCTCGCCCTTGGCGTTCAGGAAGCCGCCAACCACCTCGACCGGCTTGGCGTTCGGCACCGGGAAGGCTCCCGCGAAGGGCACGAACACGACCTTGTAGCCCGAGGGTGGCTTGCGGTTCCACGAGCCATGCTCGCCAACGAACACCCCTTGCGCATATTTGTCGCCCAGCTTCGCGCCCTCTGAGAAGGTCAGGCCGAGCGCGGCGACATGCGGCCCCAGCGCATAGTCGGGGCGCTTCACATATTGCTGGAGCGGCGGATTGGTCGGCTGGACCCGGTTGTCGGGATAGCCGCCCCAATAATACCAGGGCCAGCCGAAGTGATCGCCGAACTCGACCTGGGTCAGATAATCGGGCGCTAGGTCGGAGCCCAGCATGTCGCGCTCATTGACCACGGTCCACAGCCGCCCGTTGACCGGATTGAGCGCCATGCCGGTCGGATTGCGCAGGCCTGCCGCATAGATGCGCCAGTTCTTGTCCTGTGGCCAGACCTGCAGGATGGCCGCGCGGTTCTTTTCGGCATCGATGCCGTTCTCGGCGATATTGGTGGCCGAACCGACCGACACGAACAACGTCTTGTTATCGCCCGACGCGATGACGTTGCGCGCCCAGTGATTGCCCCCCGGCGGCAGCGGTACGACCTTTTCGGGCTTGGCGGTGATCTTCGTCTCGCCGTCGCGATACGGTACGCGGACCAGCGCATCGGTGTCGGCGATATAGAGCTGGCCGTCGAACAGCACCATGCCGAAGGGCGAGTTGAGTCCGGTCATGAACGGCGTCTTCACATCCGCCACGCCGTCGCCATTGGTATCGCGCAACAGGGTGATCCGGTTGGCCGACGGCACCGCCGCGCCTGCCCGGCCCAGGAAGAAGTTCATCACCCGCTGGACGATCCCCGAACTGGGCCGCGGCGGCGAGTTGGTCTCGGCGACCAGCACATCGCCATTGGGCAACTGGTACAGCCAGCGCGGATGGTCGAGCCCGCTGGCGAAGGGCTGGATGGCCAGCCCCGGCGCGACGCTGGGCTTGGCGCCGTTCGCCCAGCCGATGGGCTTGGCGATGTCGACCGTCGGGATCGTCTGCTCGCGCGGCGCGCTGATCGTGGGCACCCTGCCCGCGACCTGATCGACACTCAGCCGCGCCTTATCGGGCCAGGCGAGCCAGGTGACGACCCCGATACCGATCAGGACGATGATGCCAAGGACGATCAGGACATGTTTGCGCATGGGCGGAAACTAGGCGGCGCAGCGCTTCGGGGGAAGCGCCTATGGGCTCCGCGCCTCAAAAATTTGGCCGCCGGTGCCACGGGGAGCGCACCGGCGGCCGTCAAGGGCGCAAAAGACAGGGAGATATTTCGCGCCCTCGAATTCGGAGGCCTGGGGGCCATTGGGCAGACCACGCCGATTGACGGGCTATAAGAGCGGCGCGTTCTGCAGGATAACGCAATAAAATGGGGACTGTAATCGATTGTGTGATTTTGCGGTGGGGTGGCGTTGCCTTCGACTGCGCTCAGGCTGAACGGACGTTGTGGGAGTCTATCCCTTCGCTCCGTTCAGTGCGAATGCCGCGCCGCTCGTAAAGACCCCGGTAATGCTGGCAAATATCTAGACCGTGATGATGTTGCGTTGACCCAAGGCGAGCCCCTCCCCTTCAGGGGAGGGGTGAGTTCATCTCATGTCATCTTGCTCTAGCCGGACCTCGCAGGCGTCCGCTCGGGAGGCCGTGTCCAACCGGCGCGGACCAGCGCAATTTCGATGCCGTGTCGGTGCAACGAGCGGTCGGCCATGTCCCAGCGGAAACGTGCTGTCCTGCCAACCGCGCCGATTGCCATGCCGCCGCAGCCGATGGGGCCGCCGTTGCGATCCTCCGCCCGACGGGCGCGGATCATTCCTCCGCCGTTGCTACTGCCGGGTGCAGGCGCAGGCGATGGATGCGACGTTCGTCGGCTTCCGTAACCTCGATCCGCCAGCCGCTGGGATGGTCGATACAGGTGCCGACCGGGGGCACCTGTCCCGCCAGCACCGCGGTCAGGCCGCCCAGCGTGTCGACATCGTCCTCCGCCTCTTCAAGCAGCGGGTCGACGGCGCGGCCGACCTCCTCCAGTCCGACGCGGGCATCGGCATCCCATGCCCCACCGTCGAGCGGCACGAGCAGCGCCTGGGGCGCGTCGTCATGCTCGTCCTCGATCTCGCCGACGATCTCCTCGATCAGGTCCTCGATCGTGACCAAGCCCTCGGTGCCTGAATATTCGTCGAGCACGATCGCCAGATGAACCCGCTTCTGGCGCATGTCCGCCAGCAGATCGAGCGCCCCGCGCGACATCGGCACATAGAGCGGATCGCGGATCAATCCCGCGATGGTCGCGGGATGCTCCGCGCCGGTCGCCAGGATATTGAACACGTCCTTGATGTGGACCATGCCGATGATCTGGTCGAGCGTCTCGCGATAGACGGGAAGGCGGCTGTGCCCGGCCTCCGCGAAGATCTGGACGAGATGGTCGAAGGTCGTCCGCTCCTCGACCGCGATGATGTCGGCGCGCGGCACGCCCACGTCGCCTGCATCGCGTTCGCCGAAATGCAGCAGGTTGCGCACCATCTGCCGCTCCAGCGGGGTCAGGTCGCCCTTGGCATCGGGGCCGGGATCGCCCTCATGCCGGTCGATCGCGTCCTCCAGCTGGTCGCGCAGCGATTCTTCCTGATCGCCGCCGAAGATCAGGGATTTCAGCCCCCGCCAGATACCGGATTCGTTGGAGTCACCGTTGCCGGTGCTGCTACTGGCGCCGTCGGCCATCGGGGGGTGTCAGTCCTCGCGCACTAGATAGGGGTCGGCGATGCCGAGGCTGGCCAGCGCGTCGCGTTCGATCGCCTCCATCGCCTCTGCCTCGTCATCGTTCATATGGTCATAGCCTAGCAGATGCAGCACGCCATGCACCAGCAGATGAGTCGCATGGGTCTCCGCCGAAATCCCGCGCTCGGACGCTTCGGCCAGGCAGACGCCGTGCGCAAGCACGATATCGCCCAGCAGCACCTCGCCATCGTCGGAATTCTGCGTGACCGTCTCGATCAGGTCGGGCTGGACCATCGGGAAGGACAGGACGTTGGTCGGCTTGTCCTTCTGGCGATATTGGTGGTTCAGCGCGTGAACCTCGTCATCGCTGGTCAGCCGCACCGAAATCTCGACGAGCGCGGGCGTGGTCAGCAGGGGGCCGTGCGGTGTCCGCTCGATCGCGGCGCGCGCGGCGCGGGTGGCGAGCGCCTCCCAGCTTTCCTCGTCGCCGGACCAGGGCTCTTCATGGATCAGCGCAATTTCGATCATCGCAGTCTTTCGGTGTCGGCCAGGTCAGTCAGGGCAAAATCCTCGCCCTTGTACAACAGTTCCGCGTGGTGGCTATGGGTGCAGGCATAGGCGAAACAATCGCCCATGTTGAGCCTGGCGGGGTGATGGCCCTTGCCGTAGCGGGCATGGGCGTCGAGCGCACCTTGGGCTTCGGTTTCGCCGATTTCCACCATCCGAAACTTCATCGCGGTGGCGAAGGCATCGATATCCCGCT
>DXIH01000081.1 GCA_019112965.1 Candidatus Sphingomonas excrementigallinarum
GCTGCTCGACGAGATCGAGAAGGCGCATCCCGATTTGTTCAACATCCTGTTGCAGGTGATGGACAATGGGAAGCTGACCGATCACCACGGCAAGACGGTCGATTTCCGCAACACGATCATCATCATGACGACCAATGCGGGCGCCGCCGACATGGCGCGCGAGACGGTCGGCTTCGGCACCCTCACCCGCGAGGGCGAGGACGAGCAGGCCGTGCAGAAGATGTTCACGCCGGAATTCCGCAACCGCCTGGATGCGATCGTGCCCTTCGGCTACCTGCCGCCCGAAGTCGTGGCGCGGGTGGTGGACAAGTTCATCCTCCAGCTCGAACTCCAGCTGGCCGATCGTCACGTCCATATCAGCCTGGACGAGGCGGCGAAGAGCTGGCTCACCGAAAAGGGCTATGACCGCCTGTACGGTGCGCGTCCGATGGGCCGCCTGATCCAAGAGAAGATCAAGCAGCCGCTGGCCGAGGAACTGCTGTTCGGCAAGCTGGTCCATGGCGGCGAGGTGACGGTGAAAATGAAGGACGGCGCGCTGTCCTTCGCGATCGAACCCGCTGCGCCCAAGAAGCCGCGCAAGAAGGGCGGCAAGCCCGCCGCGGTCGACGCGAGCTGATCGATCGCACCGAAACGGTGACAATTCCAGAATGGGCCGGGTGGCGACACCCGGCCTTTTTTGCATGTACTGCCCAGGCCGGATTGCCATTCACGTCATTCCTCCCCTTGCAGGGAAGGAATATGCGGCATCTTGCCTGAATGGCGATCGGCCCTAGCTTGCCGCCGAGGCTCGATGATATGCACAACCTGTGTTATGTCGCCGTTAACCAGATTTTCGGCCTTCCGCGGACAGATGAGACGTATGAAGGGTGCTTGGCCGATCACAATAGGCGGGTTGCTGCTAGCGCTGCTGGCAGTCCTTTGGCCTTTGGCCCAAGCAACCGCCCAGGGTGGTGAGAGCCTGACCACCTGTATTCGCCCGATGCACGCAGGGGACAACAGCCGAACCCTGCTGACGCAAGCCGGCGACTTTGACTTTGATTGCACCCGTAACCAGTCTTCCTATGGCGTCGGCGATTTCTGGGTCTTGTCGCAGCCCTTGCCGGTGATCGCCGGTGACGTTCGCGACCGGCTGGCGGTCGGCTTCGCCAGTACCTGGCAGGATGCGACGGCACTGCACATCCTCTATGCCAACGGACAAATCCGCACCGTCGCCTTTACCAGCGCGACGACCGCCCCCTATCTACTGCTCGGCCCGACCATTGCCGTGCCACTGCCGCACGAAGAGACGCGGCCGGTGCGTATCCTGTGGGAGGCGCACGGCGCCGCCAATATGCGCGGGGTCGTGCGCGGCGCGCGGATCGGCCCTTATGCCGATATGCTGGCGGTCGAATCCTCGCTCGGGCTGACCTATGGCGTCATCCTGGGCGTGGTGGTCGGTCTGGCCGTGTATAATATTGCGCTGTGGCCCGCGCTACGCCAGCCACTCCAGCCGGTCTATTGCCTGCTGCTGTTCTTCATCACCGGCTATACCCTGTCGTCCTCGGGCCTGATCGGCCAGTGGCTGCCCTGGCTCGACAATAACGAGCGGCATCGGTGGAATGCGATCATGCTGGGCGGGGTCGCGATGACCCTGGTCATCTTTTCGCGCTATTTCTTCGAGCGGAAGGTGTTCGAGGGCTGGCTGGACCGGATGGCGGCGATCAGCTTCGTCCTGATCGCCATTCCCAATATCGCCTTCGCCCTGCTCGCCCCCCGCTGGATCATCGTGCTCGACCAGGCGGTGCTGCTGGGCTTCATGGTCCTGCTGATCTTCCTGATCGCGGTGCTGGTGCAGGCCTGGCGGCGGCGCAGCAATTTCCTCTGGGCCTTCGCCATCGCCTGGGGCACGCCGATCGGGCTGGCGATGTTCCGGGTGCTCCATGCGCTCCACCTCATCGAATGGCGCCCCTGGATCGACCAGTCGACCGTGTTGTCGATGGGCGTCGAGGCGCTGGTCGCCAGCCTGGGCGTCGCCTATCGCATCTATCTGCTCAGCCGGGAGCGCGATCTGGCGCGCGCCGACGAGCGGGTGGCCCGCCGCCTGGCCGATACCGATCCGTTGACCGGGCTGTTCAACCGCCGCGCCTTTCTGGAACAGGCGATCGGGCGCAGCGGGCCGCAGACGCTGATCCTGGCGGATATCGACCATTTCAAACGGATCAACGACTTGCTGGGTCATGACGGCGGCGACGAGGTACTGCGTATCTTCGCCAACGCACTGGGCGAGGCGGCCGGGTTGGATATGCTGATCGCCCGGATCGGCGGCGAGGAATTCGCGCTGCTCGCCGATGCCGAACGCGCCCCCTCCCCCGAGGCGCTGCTCGCCCGGCTTCGCGCCATCCCCTATCCCTCAGGTCTGTCCGTCACCGCCAGTCTCGGGGTGTGCACCGGCCCGATCGCCGACGAATCGGATTGGCGCCTGTTGTACCGCGAGGCGGACCAGGCACTGTTCGCCGCCAAGGATGCCGGGCGAGACCGCGCCTGCCGGGGCGCCACCATCACCCCCGCCCCGCAGCCGAGCGGGCTCTTGCCCGTCCTGCGCCCGCACACTAGGATGCTGCGCAGGGGGTAGGGCTTTTGCGCGAACGACGGATCATGGCGGCTGGACTGGTGCTGGCGCTGATCGCGCTGGCGTATCGCCATCCGACCGCCGATATCCGCCTCATCACCCATGACCTGACCGACCGCTCGCCCCGCCGCGTGCAGGCGGCCGTCGATCTGGGTCTGTTCGGCGTCTCGTTTCTCTACACCTGGACCGTCAACCGGCTGAGATAGGTGCGAGCATCCTTGCGCCCGCCGGGCCGGTATCGCATAGCGGCGTCATGGATACGCCCATCGAAGAACTGACGTTCGAGGACGCCCTCAAGGAACTGGAGAGGATCGTCGGCCGACTGGAAAGCGGCGAAGCGACGCTCGACGAATCGATCCGCCTCTATGAGCGCGGCGATCGTCTGCGCCAGCGCTGCGCCGAACGGCTCGACGCCGCCCAGGCCCGGATCGAGGCGATCCGCCTGGATGCCGAGGGCAAGGCCGCGGGCACGCGCCCGTTTCAGGCGGGTTGAGGGTGACGCTCGCCGCCACCACCCTGACCGAGGCGCTGGCCGAAGTCGCCGAGGATATCGACGCCCGCTTTGCCGAGTTGCTCGCCGATCCCGGCGATCCGCGCGCCTCGCTCTATGCCGCGATGCGCCACGCCGCGATCGGCGGCGGCAAGCGGCTTCGCCCGCTGCTGGTGTTCGCCACCGCGCATCTGTTCGCGGTCGACCGCAACTGTGCGGGCTGGGTCGCCACCGCGCTGGAGGCGATCCATGTCTATTCGCTGATCCATGACGATCTGCCCGCGATGGACGACGACGATATGCGGCGCGGCAAGCCGACCGTGCACAAGGCGTTCGACGAGGCGACGGCGATCCTGGCGGGCGACTGCCTCCACGCGCTGGCCTTCGAGATTCTGGCCGATCCGGCGACCCATGCCGATCCCTTTGTCCGCTCCGAGCTGATCCTGGACCTCGCGCGCGCCTCCGGCCCCAGCGGCATGGCGGGCGGGCAGCAGATGGACCTGGAGGCCGAACGCCAGACCTTCGACCTCGCCACCGTCACCCGGCTTCAGCAGATGAAGACCGGCGCGCTGATCTGCGCGGCGGTCGAGGCGGGCGCGATCCTGGGCCGCGTCGCGCCTGAGGGGCGCACCCATCTGCGCGGCTATGCGCATGACCTGGGGCTGGCCTTCCAGATCGCCGACGACCTGCTCGACGCCGAGGGTGACGAGGCGGCGGCGGGCAAGAAGCTGCGCAAGGATCAGGACGCGGGCAAGGCGACCTTCCTCAGCCTGCTGGGCGTCGAGCGCGCGCGTGAGCAGTGCCGGATGCTGGTCGCCCAGGCGATCGAGCATCTGCGCGACTATGGCCCCGAGGCCGATCTGCTACGCGCCATCGCTGCTTACGTTGTAGAGCGCGATCGATGACCCGGATCGGCGTCTATCCCGGCACCTTTGATCCGGTGACGCTGGGCCACATGGATATCATCCGGCGCGGCGCGAAGCTGGTCGACCGGCTGGTGATCGGCGTGACCACCAATCCGTCCAAGTCGCCGATGTTCACCCTGGACGAGCGGATGGAGATGGTCCGTCGCGAAGTGGCGGACGTCGCGGGTGAGATTCACGTCGTCGCCTTCGATTCGCTGCTGATGGATTTCGCCGAGCGCGAGGGCGCCAAGGTCATCGTCCGGGGCCTGCGCGCCGTCGCCGACTTCGAATATGAATATCAGATGGCGGGCATGAACCAGCAGATCAATCCGCGGGTCGAGACCGTCTTCCTGATGGCCGACGTCGCGCTGCAACCCATTGCCAGCCGGTTGGTGAAGGAAATCGCGATGTATGGCGGCAGCATCGCCAAGTTCGTGACACCTGCGGTCTGCGAGGACGTCGTCGCCCGCGTCGAGAAGATCGGCCGCAAGGGCAGCTGACCCTATTCCTCCCCTGCAAGGGGAGGGGGACCAGCGAAGCTGGTGGAGGGGTATCACCGCTTGCGAGGTCGGTCTTTCCTCTCCAAGCGGGACACCCCTCCGTCAGGCCTCTGGCCTGCCACCTCCCCTTGCAGGGGAGGAAAATGCTCCCACCCGACACGCAACTCAGGTTCAGATTGGCGCAAGGGGCGATTTGCTCTACAGCCTCCCCATTCCTTCCCTTGTCGTAGAGATATGATGCGCGTTCTCGCCGCTCTTGCCATGATGATGGCCAGCCTGGTCGCCGTTCCGGCACAGGCGCAGAAACAATCCCAGGTCGAACCAAAGTTCAGCACGCCCGCCAAGGCCGCGCAGGTCCTTGAGGCCAATATCGCCGACCGGCTGCCCCCGCCGCCCGTCACCGACAAGGAGAATCTCTGGCTGCTCGACCTGTCGACCGGCGGCCGGGTGACGATCTGGCTGCGCCCCGACGTCGCGCCGAAGATGGTCGAGCGGATCAAGGTTCTGACGCGCCGCCATTTCTATGACGGGCTGACCTTCCACCGCGTGATCGACGGCTTCATGGCGCAGGGCGGCGATCCCAAGGGCGACGGCACCGGCGGATCGGACCTGCCCAACGTGCCCGCCGAATTCAATTATCTGCCGCATGTGCGCGGATCGGTGGCCGCCGCGCGCGCCGACGATCCCAACAGCGCGAACAGCCAGTTCTACATCGTCTTCCAGCCGCGCTTCGCGCTCGACAAGAAGTACACGGTGTTCGGCCGGGTGATCGACGGCATGCAATATGTCGATGCGATCGAGCGCGGCGAGCCGCCCGCCAACCCCAGCAGGATCGTCCATGCCTATGTCGCGGCGGACAATCCCCCGGCCTATGTGCCGATGGCGCCTGCTCCCACTCCCGCCCTGGGTGCGCCGGTGACGCTGCCGGGTGCGGCGACCAAGCCTGTGACCATCACACCGGCGCGCCGTGCCGCCCCCAAACCGGCTCCGGCCAAGAAGGCGGCCGTGGCGACCAAGTGAACGTCGACCTTTTCGATTTCACCCTGCCGCCTGAGCGGATCGCGCTCTACCCGGCATCCCCGCGCGATTCGGCGCGCATGCTGGTCCTGGACGGGGCCGCTACCCGCGACCAGCGGGTGAGCGACCTGCCCGCCGCCTTGCGCGCGGGCGACCTGCTGGTGTTCAACGACACCCGCGTCATCCCCGCCCAGCTGGAAGGCGTGCGGGGAGAGGCGCGGATCGGCGCGACGCTCCACAAGCGGGAGGGGACGCGCCGCTGGCGCGCCTTCATCCGCAACGCCAAGCGGCTGCGCGACGGCGACGTGATCGACTTCGGCGCGGGTGTCAGCGCCACGGCACGCGACCGGGCCGAGGATGGCAGCTTCGCGCTCGACTTCGCAGGCGACGAGCCGGTCGAGCTGCTGCTGGAGCGGGCGGGCACTATGCCCCTGCCCCCCTATATCGCGCAGAAGCGCGGCGTGACCGAGCAGGACGCCGCCGATTATCAGACGATGTTCGCCAACGAGCCCGGCGCGGTCGCGGCGCCGACGGCGGCGTTGCACTTCACACCGGGCTTGCTCGACTCGCTGGCGGCGGCGGGGATCGAGCATGCGACGCTGACCCTGCATGTCGGCGCGGGCACCTTCCTGCCGGTCAAGGCCGAGGATACCGTCGACCACAAGATGCACGCCGAATGGGGCCGCATCGACGCCGCCACCGCCGACCGGCTGAACGCCGTCAAGGCGCGCGGCGGCCGGGTCATCGCGGTCGGCACCACCTCACTGCGCCTGATCGAGAGTGCGGCCGGAGAGGACGGCGTGATCCGTCCATTCGAGGGCGACACCGCGATCTTCATCACGCCGGGCTATCGCTTTCGCGGGATCGACGGGTTGATGACCAATTTCCACCTGCCGCGCTCGACCCTGTTCATGCTGGTGTCGGCGCTGATGGGGCTGGATCGGATGCAGGCGGCCTATGCCCATGCGATCGGACACGACTATCGCTTCTATTCCTATGGCGACGCCTCGCTGCTGCTGCCGGAACGCGGCGCATGATGCTGCTCGCGCTGATCCTGATGCAGGCGGCGCAACCGCCTGTGAAGGAACCGGACAACACCGTCGTCGTCACGGCCCGACCCAAGCCTTTCGCCCAGACGCCCGCGACCATGGTGGTCGAGCCGGTGGCGATGATGATCGCGACGCTCGACAGCGATGGCGACGGCAAGACATCCCGCGCCGAGATGGAGGCGGGAATCAAGCGCAGCTATGACGCGATCGACACCACGCATCAGGGATCGATCGGCTATCTCCAGTTCGCCGACTGGGCCGAGCGCTGGCTGGGCGATCGCAACGCGCTGCCCAGCCCGTTCGATGTCGACAAGGACAGCGACAACCGCATCACCCTGGCCGAACTCCAGGCGCATTTCTCGCGCCTGTTCTCGCGCTTCGACCGGGATCAGGACGGCGCGATCAGTCGTGCCGAGGCGCTGACCATCCGTACCACTCCCGTCGACGCCAACGGCCCGACTGGCCCGCTTCGGCCCCGAGACAGAAAATGACCGCCCGCTTCTCTTTTGCCATCCACGCCACCGACGGCCGCGCCCGCACCGGCACCATCACCATGAAGCGGGGTGAGATCCGCACCCCCGCCTTCATGCCCGTCGGCACCGCCGCCACCGTCAAGGCGATGAAGCCGGGCGACGTGCGCGCGAGCGGCGCGGACATCATCCTGGGCAACACCTATCACCTGATGCTGCGCCCCGGTGCCGAGCGGGTGGCCCGGCTGGGGGGCCTGCACGGCTTCATGGGCTGGGACCGGCCGATCCTGACCGACTCGGGCGGCTATCAGGTGATGAGCCTGGCCGAGCTGACCAAGCGATCCGAGGACGGGGTGGCGTTCAAGAGCCACTTGGACGGCACCCGCCACCTGCTCAGCCCCGAACGTTCGATCGAAATCCAGCGCCTGCTTGGCTCCAACATCGTCATGGCGTTCGACGAGCTGGTCCCGACCACCTCGACCCGCGAGGTGCAGGCCAGCGCCATGGAACGCTCGATGCGCTGGGCCAAGCGCAGCCGCGATGCCTTCGACGCGGGCGGCCAGCACGCCGAGGACAATGCGATCTTCGGCATCCAACAGGGTGCGCTGGATGAGGGGTTCCGCAAGGCGTCGGCGGACGCCCTGATCGACATCGGCTTCGACGGCTATGCGATCGGCGGCCTCGCGGTCGGCGAGGGGCAGGAGGCGATGTTCGGCTGTCTCGACTTCGCACCGGGCCAGTTGCCGGTCGAAAAGCCGCGCTACCTGATGGGCGTGGGCAAGCCGACCGACATCGTCGGCGCGGTGGAGCGCGGGGTCGACATGTTCGACTGCGTGCTGCCGACCCGCTCGGGCCGCACGGGGCAGGCCTTTACGCGCCAGGGCCCGATCAACATCCGCAATGCGCGCTTCGCCGAGGATCAGGGGCCGCTCGATCCCGCTTGTGGCTGCCCGGTCTGTTCGACCTGGAGTCGCGCCTATCTCCATCATCTGGTCCGCGCGGGCGAAATCCTGGGCGCGATGCTGATGACCGAGCATAATATCTGGTTCTACCAGCAGATGATGGCCGATCTGCGCGCAGCAATTTCCGAAGGACGACTGACGGCCTTTGCGGACGACTTCCGGGCGCGCTACGCTGGCGGCCAATGATTTCGGGCCAGTAGGAGAGTAACCATGACCGATCATATCGAAGACGCCCCCAACGAGATCCTCGCCGCCGCCAAGGAGGCCAAGGACCACGCCGTCGCCGCCGCCGAGGCGACCGCCACATCGATCAAGGACAAGACGCGCAACTGGCCGATGGGCAAGATCGGTCTGGGCGTCGGCATCGGTTCGGCCGCGATCGCGGCGGCCGTGCTGTACGGCACGCGCAACAAGTCCAAGTAATCCGCAAACCATAAAGAGGGTTTTCATGCGCCTTTTCCGTGCCGCGCTCCTGCTCGGCGTCGCCGCCCTTCCCACCTTGGCCGGGGCGCAGAGTGCTCCGCCGCAAACGGCCGCGGGAGCACGCACGGAAAGCGTGAAGCCGATCGACTTCACCACGCGCACCCTGCCCAACGGCCTGCGCGTCTATGCCATTCGCGACACGACGACGCCCAACGTCTCGGTCCAGGTGTGGTATGACGTCGGGTCGAAGGACGATCCCAAGGGCCGCTCGGGCTTCGCCCACATGTTCGAGCATCTCATGTTCAAGGCGACGAGGAACCTCGTCCCCGAACAGATGGATCGCCTGACCGAGGATGTCGGCGGCTATAACAACGCCTCCACCGCCGACGATTACACCAATTATTTCGAGGTGGTGCCCGCCAACCACCTGCAACGCCTGCTGTTCGCGGAAGCCGACCGCATGGCCTCGCTGGTCGTCGAGCCCAAGAGCTTTGCCAGCGAGCGCGACGTGGTGAAGGAGGAACTGCGTCAGCGCACCCTCGCCCAGCCCTATGGCAAGCTGTTCTCCATCTATTATCCCAAGCTCGCCTATTCGGTGCACCCCTATGCGCGTCCCGGCATCGGCAGCCTGGAAGAACTGGAATCGGCGGGCATCGACGATGTCCGCGCCTTCCACGCCACCTATTACCGCCCCGACAATGCGGTGCTGGTCGTCTCGGGCAATTTCGACCCCGCGCAGCTGAACCGCTGGGTCGATGAGTATTTCGCGAAGATCAAGCGCCCGACCACCGCGATCCCGCGCGTCACCGTGCAGGAGCCGCCGCGCACCCAAGCCGTGGCACGAACCGCGTACGACGCCAACGTCCCGCTTCCTGCCGTCCTCATCAGCTATCACATCCCGCCCGAGCGCAGCGCCGACACCCCTGCGCTGATGGTGCTGAACGCGATCCTGTCGGCGGGTGAAAGCTCGCGGCTGTACGAGGACCTGGTCTATCGCGACCAGCTGGCGCAGTCGGCCTCGACCTTCCTCGATACCAAGCAGTCGACCGGCAACATCGTGCTGTATGCGATGATGGCGAGCGGCAAGCCGGTGGCCGAGGGAGAGGCCGCGCTGAAGCGGGAAGTGGCGCGCCTGCGCGACACCCCCGTCTCCGCCGCCGAACTGGCCGAAGCGAAGAACGAGCTGCTCACCGCCGCGCTCAAGCAGCGCGAGACGGCGGAGGGCAAGGCCAGCCTGATCGCCAACAGCGTGATCGTCGACGGCGATCCCAGGGCCGCCGACCGTCAGATCACCGCCGTGCAGAAGGTGACCGCCGCCGATATCCAGCGGGTCGCGCGCGACTATCTGAAGGACAGCCAGAGCGCGACCATCCGCTATCTGCCCGACAGCCAGCGGCCCGCCAATGTGCGTGAAATGCCGATCGAGATCGCGCCGACCGTCCAGACCGCGGCGCTGACCCCGCCTGCCCAGATCGACGTGGTGACGCCCGCCCCCGAAGGCCAGCGCATCCTGCCCCCGCCGCCGGGTGCGGCGATCGCGCCGACCTTGCCGCAACCCATCGCGACTATGCTGCCCAACGGCCTGCGCGTGGTGACGGTCGAGCGGCACGACCTGCCGCTCGTAACCGCCTCGCTGGTGGCGCTGGGCGGTGCGGCGACCGATCCGGTGGGCAAGGCGGGCGCGAGCAGCCTGTCGGCCGACCTGATGACCAAGGGCACGACGACCCGCTCGGCGACCGAGATCGCGCGTGCGGTCGAAAGCCTGGGCGGATCGATCTCGGCCGGTGCCTCGGACGACGGCGCGACCATCGACCTGACCGTGCCGTCGGCCCAGCTGGGCACCGCGATGACCATTTTGGCCGATGTCGCGACCCACCCGGCCTTCAAGCCCGAGGAGATCGAGCGCGCCCGGACCCAGTCGATCGACAGCCTGAACGTGGCGATGCAGAACCCCGCGCAGCTGTCGGCCATGGTCGCCGACCGCGTCGTCTATGGCGCGCGCGCCTATGGCCAGCCGCTGTCGGGTACCCCCGCCTCGCTGAAGGCGCTGACCCGCGCCGACCTGACCGCCGCCTATGCGCGCAGCTGGAAGCCCGGTCAGGCGACGCTGCTGCTGGTCGGCGACGTGACGCCCGGCCAGGCGAAACAGATCGCCGAGCGTTATCTGGGCAACTGGAAGGTCGCCGAAGCCGCCGCGACCACGGCCAAGGCCCCGGAACCCGCCTTCCCCGCACCGCGCGTCATCGTCGTCGACATGCCCGATGCCGGACAGGCGGGCGTGGTCGTCGCACGCTCGGGCATCCGCCGCGCCGACGATCGCTATTATCCGCTGGCGGTGGCCAACACCGTGCTGGGCGGCGGCTTCTCTTCGCGGCTGAACCAGGAAATCCGCATCAAGCGCGGCCTGGCTTACGGCGCGGGCAGCGCGGTGGCGACGGGCCGTGACATCGGCATCATCTCGGCGCGTACCCAGACCAAGAACCCCTCGGCCGCCGAGGTGGTCGGGCTGATCGATGCCGAGATGCGCAAGCTGGGCACCGCGCCCGTGCCGCAAAGCGAACTGGCGACCCGGCAGGCCGTGCTGGTCGGCAATTTCGGCCGGACGATCGAGACGACCGATGGCATCGCCAATATCCTGGCGACCTATACGCTACAGGGCGTGCCACTGGAGGAACTGAGCCGCTATATCCCGCGCGTCCAGGCGGTGGACCCGGCGGCGGTGGAATCAGTCTCGGCCACGCTGCTCGCCCCGGAGGCGGCAAGCATCATCGTGGTCGGCGACTCCAAGCAGTTCCTGCCCGCGTTGCGTCAGGCCCATCCCGAGGTCGAAGTCATTCCGGCCGCCTCGGTCAACCTCGACACGCCCAAATTGCGCTGACCTCAAATCCCCCCAGGCCGTGTCTGGGGGGACCATCCGAAAAGTGGTGGAGGGGCAGGGCCGCCGTTACGCGAAATTCTTAACCCTCTCCGGTATATCCGCGAACGGCTAGGACTGGAGGACTCCCCACATTGCGGGTGGCGAAGCGGACGGTAAGGCGGATGATTCAGGTCTGGCTGGCGCTGCTCGGCCTGATGCTGACGTTCGGCCTGATGCTGGCCGCGCAAGGGGCCTGGCGGGCGAAGCGGCCGGTGGTGGCCGCGACGCCGTCGCAGGCACGGCCCACGACCGCGTCTCTCCCCATTGCCGACATGCTGCCCGCCGTCGATGGCAGTACGGGGACGGTCGCCCTACCGGACCTGCCGATCCCGCCGGGGGCAAACATCGCCGATCGCGGCGTGGTGGCCGCCCGGCCCTTTGCCTGGGGGCGGGCAAGCGCGATCGATCGTGCCCGCGCCATGCAGTGCCTGACCGCCGCCATCTATTACGAAGCGGGCGGCGAAAGCATCGACGGCCAGCGCGCGGTGGCGCAGGTCGTGCTCAACCGCGCGCGGCATCCGGCCTTTCCGGCCACCGTGTGCGGCGTCGTCTATCAGGGGGTTGAGCGCGGGCATTGCCAGTTCAGCTTCGCATGCGACGGCGCGTTGTCGCGCACGCCCGCGATCGCGGGCTGGTCGCGCGCGGCGCAGGTCGCGGCGGCGGCGCTGTCCGGCGGCGTCTATGCGCCGGTCGGATTGGCGACGCATTACCACACCTTCGCCGTCGCTCCCGCCTGGAACCGCGCCATGGTGATGACCGACATGGTCGGCGCCCATCTGTTCCACCGCTGGAAGGGCTATTGGGGCACCGCCGCCGCGATGAACCGGGTCTATGCGGGGGGCGAGGTGCTGCCCGTGCTGGCCCCCGCTCCGGTAACCGAAACGGCAAGCGGCGAGGACCTGCCCCCCGCCCCGGCCAGTCTACCCGCGCCTCCGCTGCCCGGCGCAACGCCCGCGCCGGTGCGCCCGGTCCATCCACAGGAAATGCCGACCCCCGCTCCGCCACGCGATACGGGGATCAGCGACCGGCTGGCCACGTCGGGCCAGATACTCGACAAATGGAAGGATAGCGGTCGCCCGATCGAGCGGCCCGACGCGCCGCGCCCGAATGGCTCGGGCGCGACGGCCGTCACCGATCAGCGGCGATAATTGCGGTCGTGCTTTTCGAAGCGGACCTGACGGCTCAGCACGGCATAGCGACGGTCCAGGTCACGGCGCTCCGACATGCTCAGCCCACCACCCGAGCGGCGATAGCGATATTCGAGCTGGTTCAAGCCGCGCAGTTCCGACTGGAGCCGTACCGCCTCGCGCCGGTTCAGCGCGCCCGAGCGAACGCCCTGGTCGATCCGCTGCTGCAACTGCCCTTGGCGCTGCGCGATCGGAGTCCAGCGCTGCGCCTCGGCAACGGTCGGAACGGCGATGGTGGCGAAACCCAAGCCTGCAAGGATCATGGCCTTCATGATGACACTCCCTTAATAAAGCGGGCGAATACTGGCCCGATCCGCAATATGGGTGGTGGCAATCGCAAAGCTATCCCAATGACTTAGCTAATGTGTCGCCAATTGTCGCAGAAAATGAAATCATGTTCATGTGGGGTTTATCCTGCCCCGACATGACGAGGCCGACCCTTTCCTTACAAGAGGAGAGGATCGGCCCGATCAGCTGTAAAACTCAAACGCCGCGATCAACGGCAGCGGACATTGTCCCGCTCGATCGCACGACCGGCCAGTGCACCGCCCGCGGCACCAAGCAGCGTGCCCAACGTCTGCGATCCGCCCGAAGTGATCGCCGCGCCCAACGCACCGCCCGCAATGCCGCCAACGATCAGGCCGGTGGTGCCGTCGTTGCGGCGGCAATAATAGCGGCCGTCCTGCCCGACATAGACGCGGTCGTTCCGGCCCAGCCGCCGCTCACGATAGCGGGCATTGTCGACATAATAGCGGTCGGCATAATAGCCGCCATAAGCAGGATCGGGACGGTTATAGTCATAGGCATAGCGCGGGCCGCCATAACCGCCACCCAAGCCGCCATACGTCGAACAACCGGAAACCAGCGTCGCCGCCGCCACCAGGCCGAGTGTCAATGCACGCATCACATCCTCCCTCATGGGTAATGCGGGAGAAGCGCTTTGCGGCTTCAAAGGTTGCGATAGGTTGAGTGCGTTTTGTGCGTTGAGGCAGCGCTCGCTGGCCCATGGTCAATCATGGGGTGTGCACTTCGACTTCGCTCAGTGCGAACGGGGGGCAGGATTGTTTGGCAACCTGTATCACCCATTTGCGACAGGCCGTTGGCCGATCCCCCGCCCCGTTCGACCTGAGCGACGTCGAAGGCCACGGGACGCGGCGCTCCCCGACACTTGGAGAGGGCAGCGCATGGCGCCGATGGAGGGGCATCCCTGTCGGAAAGCCCCCTCCACCATGCTGCGCTGCCCCCCCCTCCCCGAGCCGGGGAGGAGCGCTACTCCGCCGCCTGCGCCTGCCCCTTGTCGAGCAGCGGCTTCAGATACTTGCCGGTAAAGCTGCGCGGTTCGGCCGCGACCACCTCCGGCGTGCCGACCGCGACGATCTCACCGCCCTTGACGCCGCCTTCGGGCCCCAGATCGACGATCCAGTCGGCGGTCTTGATGACGTCGAGATTATGCTCGATCACCACGACCGTATTGCCCTGTTCGACCAACGCGTGCAGCACTTCGAGCAGCTTGCGGACGTCCTCGAAATGCAAGCCGGTGGTCGGTTCGTCGAGGATGTAGAGCGTGTTGCCGGTCGCGCGGCGCGACAATTCCTTGGCCAGCTTCACCCGCTGCGCCTCGCCGCCCGACAGGGTCGTCGCCTGCTGGCCGACCTTGACGTAGCCGAGGCCCACCTCGACCAGCATCGCCATCTTGTCGCGGATCGGCGGCACCGCCTGGAAGAACTCGGCGGCATCCTCGACGGTCATGTCGAGCACATCGGCGATCGAGTGGCCCTTGAACTTCACCTCCAGCGTCTCGCGATTATAGCGCGCGCCGTGGCAGACGTCGCAGGTCACATAGACGTCGGGCAGGAAGTGCATCTCGATCTTGAGCACGCCGTCGCCCTGGCACGCCTCGCACCGCCCGCCCTTGACGTTGAACGAGAACCGGCCGGGCTTGTAGCCGCGCGCCTGCGCCTCGGGCAGCCCCGCGAACCAGTCGCGAATCTGGGTGAAAGCGCCGGTATAGGTCGCCGGGTTCGAGCGTGGGGTGCGGCCGATTGGCGACTGGTCGATGTCGATCACCTTGTCGAGATGGTCGAGCCCGGTGATCTTCTCATGCTTGCCCGCCAGGATGCGCGCGCCGTTCAGCGAGCGCGCGGCGGCGGCATAGAGGGTGTCGATGGTGAAGCTCGACTTGCCCGATCCCGACACGCCGGTGATGCAGGTGAAGGTGCCGAGCGGAATGCTCGCGGTCACGCCCTGCAGATTGTTGGCGGTCGCCTTGTGCACGGTCAGCTTCTTGCCAGACCCCTTGCGGCGCTTCGCGGGCACGGCGACCTCACGCGCGCCGTTGAGGTAATCGGCGGTGACGCTGGTCTTGGACTTGAGCAGCTGCTTCAGCGTCCCGTGCGCGACGATCTGGCCACCATGCACGCCCGCCCCCGGCCCCATGTCGATGACATAATCGGCGGTGCGGATCGCATCCTCGTCATGCTCGACGACCAGCACCGTGTTGCCGAGGTCGCGCAACCGCCGCAGCGTCGCGAGCAGCATGTCGTTGTCGCGCTGGTGAAGCCCGATCGACGGCTCGTCGAGCACATAGAGCACACCCGAAAGGCCCGAGCCGATCTGCGACGCGAGGCGAATCCGCTGGCTCTCGCCGCCCGACAGCGTGCCGCTGGTCCGGTCGAGATTGAGGTAATCGAGGCCGACATTGTTGAGGAAGCCCAGCCGCTCGACGATCTCCTTGAGGATCGGCTGCGCGATGGCGCGCTGCTGGTCGGTCAAATGTTCGGGCAGGCCGGTGAAGAAGGCCAGCGCATCGACCACCGACAGATGCGTGGCGTAGCTGATGTCCTGCATGGCGATCTTCACCGCCAGCGCCTCGGGCTTCAACCGCGCGCCGTGGCAGACTTCGCAGGGCTGCGACGACTGGTAGTTGGCCAGCTCCTCGCGCATCCAGGCGCTCTCGGTCTGGAGCATCCGGCGGTTGAGGTTGCCGATCACCCCCTCGAACGGCTTCTTCACGTCGTAGGACTTCTTGCCGTCGACAAAGGTCAGCGTCACCGCCTTGCCCTTCGTCCCATACAGGATCGCGTCGCGGACCTTCTCCTCCAGGTCCTTCCACGGCGTCTCCAGCGAGAAGCCGAACTCGCGCGCGAGGCTGCCGAGCACCTGCATATAATAGGGGCTGGGCGGGTTGGACTTGGCCCAGGGCACCACCGCGCCCTTCTTGATCGACAGCTCGTGATTGGGGACGACCAGATCCTCGTCGAAGATCAGCTTCTCGCCCAGACCGTCACAGGCCGGACACGCCCCCTGTGGTGCGTTGAACGAGAACAGGCGCGGCTCGATCTCGGAGATGGTGAAGCCGGAGATCGGGCAGGCGAACTTTTCCGAAAACACGATGCGGCCATCGGGCGCATTGTTGCCCAGCACGGCGGACTTAGGCGTGGCGGGCTCGACCGGATCGGCCGGGTCGACATAGGCCAGGCCATCGGCCAGCTTCAGCGCGGTCTCGAAACTGTCGGCCAGGCGCGTGGCGATGTCCTCGCGCACGACCAGACGGTCGACGACCACCTCGATATCATGCTTGAACTTCTTGTCGAGCGCGGGCGCCTCGTCGATCTCGTAGAGCTGGCCGTCGATGCGGACGCGGGTGAAGCCCGCCTTCTGCCACTCGGCCATTTCCTTGCGATATTCGCCCTTGCGACCGCGCACCACGGGGGCGAGCAGGTACAGGCGCGTGCCCTCGGGCAGGGTCATTACCCGGTCGACCATCTGGCTGACCGTCTGCGCCGCGATCGGCTCGCCGGTGGCGGGTGAATAGGGAATGCCGACGCGCGCCCAGAGCAGGCGCATATAGTCGTAGATTTCGGTGACCGTCGCCACGGTCGAGCGCGGATTGCGGCTGGTCGTCTTCTGCTCGATCGAGATGGCGGGCGACAGCCCCTCGATATGGTCAACGTCCGGCTTCTGCATCATTTCCAGGAACTGGCGCGCATAGGCCGACAGCGACTCGACGTAACGCCGCTGCCCCTCGGCATAGATGGTGTCGAAGGCGAGGCTCGACTTGCCCGACCCCGACAGGCCGGTGATCACCGTCAGCGTGTCACGGGGAATGTCGATATCGACATCCTTGAGATTATGCTCGCGCGCGCCGCGGACGGAAATCTTGGTCAGCATGGGGCTAGTTCTACTTCTGTTCCGGGAGGAAGGCCAGAGGGGAGATAGGAAACGGGGCGGCGTATTTCGAGGGGGACAGGCTTGCGGGAACGCGGGAGATGCGCGCATGATCCCATCCGATCACCGTTCGAGGGGGAGTAGTTTCCAACGTGTCGAAGAGCTTGCACCTGACCGCCCTGCTGCTGCTGGCCGCCAGCACCGCCTCCCCCGCCTTCGCGCAAAAGGCCGAGAAGACCGAGACGAAGACCACCACCGAGACGAAGGACGACGAGAGCAAGCGTCCGCCGCTGCCCGCCGACAAGACGATCAGCCAGTCCGCGCGGATCGGTGGCCGGGTCATCAATTACAAGGCGACGATCGGCAAGATTCCGGTGCGCGACGACAAGGGCAAGGAGATCGGGCAGGTCGTCTACACCGCCTATACCGTGCCCGGCGGCGATGTGCGGCGGCCGGTCACCTTCGCCTTCAACGGCGGGCCGGGCGCGGCCTCGGTATATCTGAACATGGGCGCTGTCGGCCCGAAGCGCGTGCCGTTCGGCGCGCAGGGCGATGCGCCGTCCGACGCGCCGGTGACGACCGACAATCCCAATAGCTGGCTGGACTTCACCGACCTGGTCTTCATCGACCCCATCGGCACCGGCTTCAGCCGCAGCCTGGTCGACGAGGGCGAGACGAAGAAGGCCTTTTACGCCAACGACCCGGACATCAAATATCTGTCCAAGGTCGTCTATGACTGGCTGGTCAAGGAAGGGCGGCTGCGCTCGCCCAAGTACATCATGGGCGAAAGCTATGGCGGCTATCGCGCGCCGCGCATCGCCTATGAACTCCAGTCGCAGATCGGCGTCGGGGTGAACGGGCTGGTGATGGTGTCGCCCTATCTCGACCCGGCCTCGGGCGACGACGCCACCGCGCTGTCGCCCCTGCCGTGGATGATCGACCTGCCCTCGATGGCGGCGGCGCAACTGGAACGGCAGGGCAAGCTGACGCCCGAAGCGATGGCGGGGGTCGAGGCCTATGCGCGCGGCGACTACTTACGCGACCTGATGCGCGGGCGGTCGGATACCCAGGCGGTCGACCGGATGGTGACCCGCGTGACGGAGTTGACCGGGCTGGACCCCGCTTTGGTCCGCAGGCTGGGCGGGCGGATCGATACGCGGACGTACTTGCGCGAGATTCACCGCAACGATTCGACGATCGGCAGCATCTATGACTCGAACGTCACCGCCTTCGACCCCTTCCCCTGGTCGTCGCAGCAGCGCTCCAACGACCCGCTGCTCGACTCGCTGATCGCGCCGACGACCAGCGCGATGGTCGATTTCGTGACGCGCGAAGTGGGCTGGAAGACCGACGCGCGCTATCATGCGCTGTCCTATGAGGTGAACAGCGCCTGGGATCGTGGCAAGCCCGACGACACCCCCGTCACCGACCTGCGCAAGGCGATCGCCAACGACCCGAAGATGAAGGTGATGATTGTCCATGGCTGGGACGACCTGTCCTGCCCGTATTTTGCGTCGCGGCTGATCGTCGACCAGATGCCGAGCTATGGCGTGGCGCAGCGGGTGCATCTGAACGTCTATCCGGGCGGGCACATGTTCTACAGCCGCACCGACAGCGGCGCGGCGTTCCGGCGCGATGCAATGGCGATGTACGGGGGGTAACCATATCCCACAGCCGTTCACGCTGAGCGAAGTCGAAGCGCACGTCCCGCGATCTGCACTGGGCGACGCTCATCCCCTGGCCTTCGACTTCGCTCAGGCTGAACGGGGGTTTGGGATAATTCCCCCGCTCCGTTCGGGCTGAGCGCAGGCGAAGCCCACGCCCCGTCTGGCGCCTCATGCCAACCCGCGCTAACACGCCAACCGTATACGAAATGGAGCAAGTGACATGGCGGGAATGATCGGCGGATCGACGGCGGAGCGCGAACTGGCGAGCCTGTCGCCCTGGGCCAGCCCCGCCCCGGTCATCACCGCGCAGGAACGCGCGCAGCGGCTGACCCGCGCCCGCGAGTTGATGGGCCAGATGGGCGCCGACGCGCTGCTGATCGGCGCGGGGGCTTCCCTGCGCTATTTCACGGGCGTCGCCTGGGGTGCGACCGAGCGGCTGGTGGCGATGCTGCTGCCGATCGCGGGCGAGCCGGTGTTCATCTGCCCCGGCTTCGAACTAGGTTCGTTCGAGGCCAGCCTGTCGATCCCCGCCCCCGACATCCGCCTGTGGGAAGAGGATGAAAGCCCCTCCGCGCTGGTCGCCGACGCGCTGAAGGCGGCGGGGGCCAGGACGCTCGCGATCGACCCTGCCATGGCCTTCCTGTTCGTCGAGCGGATCCGCGCCGCCGCGCCGGGCGTCGCGCTGGTCGATGGCGGGCCGGTCGTCGATGGCTGCCGACAGATCAAGTCGCCCGCCGAGATCGCGCTGATGCAACAGGCGATGGATATCACGCTGGAGGCCCATCGTCGCGCCGCCCACATCCTGCACGAAGGCATTCGCGCGTCCGAAGTGATCCGCTTCATCGACGCCGCCCACCGCGCGCTGGGCGCGTCGACCGGCAATACTTTCTGCGCGGTGCAGTTCGGCCGCTCGACCGCCTTCCCGCATGGCCTGCCGCAGGATGACGTGCTCCGCGACGGGGACCTGGTGCTGGTCGACACCGGCACGCTGATCGACGGCTATCACAGCGACATCACCCGCACCTATGCGTTCGGCGAGGTCGGCGATGAAGTCCGCCGCATCTGGGACATCGAAAAGGAAGCGCAGGCCGCCGCCTTCGCTGCCGTCCGGCCGGGCGAACCGTGCGAAGCCGTAGACTACGCCGCCCGCGCGGTGCTGGAGCGCGCCGGGCTAGGCCCCGACTACCGCCTGCCCGGCCTGCCGCACCGCACCGGCCACGGTATCGGCCTGTCGATCCATGAACCCGCCTATCTGGTGCGAGGCGACAAGACGCCACTGACGCCGGGCATGTGCTTTTCCAACGAGCCGATGATCGTCGTGCCCGACCGCTTCGGCGTGCGGCTGGAGGATCATTTTTACGTCACCGAGACGGGCGCGGCGTGGTTCACCGAGCCGCAGCCCGCCATCGACGATCTGGGCTGAAGGATCGCCTCGGCTGAGGCCGGGGCTGGTTCACGCGAAGCCGCGAAGAAGAAGAGATTCGCGCGGAGGCGCGGAGCCGCGGAGGGTTGGGACTCGCCGCGCCAGCGGCCCTGCCATCTCGACCTGTCGATGATGTCCAAGCGCTGCCGCGCGGGCCGTGATCTCCGCGCCTCCGCGTCTCCGCGCGAACAAAGTCCTTCGCGACTTCGCGGCTTCGCGTGAGCGATGGCCTTATACCACCGTGAACCCCGCCCAGAAGGGATCCTCGCGGTCGATCCAGATCGTGTTGTAGCCGGTCGACACCGCCGAGCCCTGGATCGACGGCACGATCGCCGCCTGACCGCCGAGTTCGGTCGCTTCCTCGACCCGGCCGATGAAACGGCTGCGGATATAGCTTTCGTGGACGAAGCGGTCGCCGACCTTCAGCCGCCCCTTGGCCGCCAGATGCGCGAGCCGCGCCGAGGTGCCGGTGCCGCACGGGCTCCGATCGATCGCGCGCTCGCCATAGAAGACTGCGTTACGCCCGTCGGCATCCTCCGCAGAGGGCTTGTCGGCCCACAGCACATGGCTGACCCCCCGGATAGAGGGTTCGAGCGGATGCACGGGCTCGAACTTTTCGCGCACCAGCTCGCGGATCGTACGGCTCAGCTCGACCAGCTTCGACGCGCCCAGATCGTCCAGCCCGGTATAGGCCCCCTGCGGCTCGATGATCGCGTAATAATTGCCGCCATAGGCGACATCGAGCGTCAGCGGGCCAAAGCCCGGCACGTCGATCTGAATCCCCTCGGCCGCCAGATAGGCGGGCACGTTGCGGATACGGACGGCGGTGACTTTCGCGCCGTCCTTTTCATATTCGATATGGATGGTGCCCGCCGGCACCTCAACCTTCAGCTTGCCGGGCTCGCGCGGGGTGATGAGGCCGTTTTCCAGGCCGAAGGTAATCATCCCGATCGTGCCATGCCCGCACATCGGCAGGCAGCCGCTCGTCTCGATGAACAGGATGGCGGCGTCGCTGTCGGGCTCGCAGGGCGGATAGAGGAAGCCGCCCGACATCATGTCATGCCCGCGCGGCTCGAAACAGAGCCCGGTGCGGATCCAGTCGAACCGCTCCAGGAAATCCAGCCGCCGCTCGGCCATGCTAGCCCCGCGCAGCAGCGGCGCGCCGCCCGCCACCAGCCGGACGGGATTGCCCGCCGTGTGGCCGTCGATGCAGAAAAAGGTGTGGCGGATCGTGGGTAACGTCATCGGGATTCCCTTGCTGTAAATTCCGTATACGATATGACCGGCGTCATGCCCAAGCCGGAAAATCACGCGTCCCCATCGGATCGTCGCAGCGCCATCGTCGTCGGTGGCGGCGTCATCGGCACCACCACGGCGCTCGCCCTGCAACGCGCAGGGTGGACGGTGACGCTGATCGAGGCGGAGGAAACCCCGCGCGCCGCCTCCTGGGGCAATGCGGGCCATATCGCGACCGAGCAGGCCGAGCCGATCGCCTCGCCCGCGATGGTGCGCGGTTTCGCCAAGCGGCTGTTCTTCCGTGGCGGTGCGCTGGCCCTGCCGCCGCGCGAGATGGCGACGTGGCTGCCCTTCTCGCTGCGCCTGCTGAAGGCCGCCCGCCCCGCCCGCTATGATCGCGCGCATCAGGCGCTGGCGGGGCTGCTCGCCCAGGCCATGCCCGCCTGGCAGCGGCATGTCGCGGCACTCGGCGCGCCGGACCTGCTGCGCGCCGAGGGTCATGTCGTCCTGTGGGAAACGCCGGAAAGCGCCGCGCGAGGCCTCGCCAGCTGGCAAGCGGCGGACACCGGCACCGCGCGCTTCCGCCCGCTGACCCCCGCGGAGCTGGACGACTGGCGCGCCCGCGTGCGCGCGCCGATCGCAGGCGGCATCCGCTTCGAGGGCAGCGGCCAGATCGCCGACCCGACCCGCCTCGCCGAAACCACGACCGCGCGCTTCGTGGCGGACGGCGGCACCCGCCTCGTCGCCCACGTCGAGGCGGTCGGCGACGGCGAGGTTCGCCTGACCGACGACCGCCGCCTGACCGCCGACCAGATCGTCGTGACGGCAGGCGTGGCGAGCGCGGCGCTGCTCCGCCCCTTCGGCATGAAGGCCCCGATCATCGCCGAGCGCGGCTATCACCTCCAAACCGGCCCGGACGTCGACTGGCCCGCCGACCTGCCGCCGGTGGTGTTCGAGGACCGATCGATGATCGTCACCCGCTTCGCAGGCGGCTTACGCGCCGCCAGCATCGTCGAGTTCGCCCGCGCCGAAGCCAGGCCCGACCCCGCCAAGTGGAACCGCCTGCGCCACCACATCGCCGCGCTGGGTCTGCCGATCGGAGCGGGTGCCAAGCCCTGGATGGGCGCGCGGCCGACGCTGCCGGATTACTTGCCCGCGATCGGTCGGGTGCCGGGGACGCGGGGGGTGTCCTATGCGTTCGGGCACAACCATCTGGGCCTGACGCTCGCGCCAATTACGGGGGAGTTGGTGGCGGCGATGCTGGATGGAGGCGAAACTGCGGTGCCGATGACTCAGTTTGGATTGGCCCGGTTCAGATGACCGTCAGCCTGTCCCATCCTCCGAAAGGATGACCGGAATTGGTGGAAAGCTGCCGTTCAGCCCAGCGCCGCCAGCGCAGCCAGCGTCTCCGTCTGAGAAGGACACCACTCATCGTCGCCTGTGGCAAACCGTGCGGTATCATCTTCGATGAAGAAGAAAGCGTCTCTCGTCGCTTCATCTGCGAACTCGAAGTCGTCGTTCATGACGATACAGTCCGCAAGGTAGCTCGCCGTATCGTAGGGCAGACGATTATACGCCACGGCTTCAAGCAGGCGTCGTGCACCCTGTCTTGTGACCACGAACGGCGGTCCAGCCAAGGCTGGGACTCGGCCTTCCCCCGTCTTCTTCAACGTCGCCCTAAAACGAGCGACCTCCGGTCTAATCTCCGCAGCCAGAGTTTCCGGAGAGAGAGTTCCTGAAAGGAAGGCGACGATCGAGCCGTATTGCATCCCGCTAGGCTGCACGCTCGGGCCAAAGTCCGCAATCGAGAACCGAACATTTGTCCGCAATTGGGCGGAAGCCGCCATGCTACAATACCGCGCTCCGATAGCTCACCCCTCGACATCCCGCCCCCATTCGCTATCGGTTAACCACACATCGGGGGAGCGGCGACCGGGTCCGTGCAGATCAAGCGGCTTCGCATTTCGGGTTTCAAGAGCTTCGTCGATCCGGCCGATCTGGTCATCGAACCGGGGCTGACCGGCGTTGTCGGGCCCAATGGTTGCGGCAAGTCGAACCTGCTCGAAGCGCTGCGCTGGACGATGGGCGAGAACAGCGCGCGGTCGATGCGCGGCGCGGGCATGGAAGACGTGATCTTCGCCGGGACCGCCACCCGCCCGCCGCGCGACTTTGCCGAGGTCACGATCCTGGCCGAGCGCGAGGGCGAGGAGACCGAGATCGTCCGCCGGATCGAACGCGGCGCGGGCTCGGCTTACCGGATCGACGGACGCGACGTGCGGGCCAAGGACGTCGCCCTGCTCTTCGCCGATGCCGCGACCGGCGCGCATTCGCCCGCCCTTGTCAGCCAGAACCGGATCGGCGCGGTCATTGCCGCCAAGCCCGCCGAGCGCCGCGCGATGCTGGAGGAAGCGGCCGGGATCGCCGGGCTCCACGTCCGACGCCGCGATGCCGAGACCAAGCTGCGCGCGACCGAGGCGAACCTGACCCGGCTGGACGAGGCGATCGCCGACCAGGATGCCCGCATCGCGACATTGCGGCGACAGGCACGCGCGGCGGAACGCTATCGCCTGCTCTCCGAGCAGATTCGCGTCGCCGAGGCCCGGATGATCTTCGCTCGCTGGCGCGATGCGGCCGAGGCGGCAGGCGCGGCGAAGATCGAGGCGGAGGCCGCCGAGCGCCGCGTCACCGAAACCACCGCCGCCGAGCGCGACGCCGCCGCCGCGCAAGCGCAAGCGGTGGAACGTGCCGCCCGGACCCGCGCCGCTTCGCTCGCCGCGCGCGATGCGCTGAGCGAGGCGGGCCATGCCCTGTCGCGCACCCGCGACCGCCGCCATGGGCTGCAACGGCGGATCGAGGAACTGGCCGCCGCGCGTACCCGCATCGACGAGGATCGCGCGCGTGAGGACGCGCTGGCGCACGACGCGGCCGCCGCGATCCGGCGGCTGGCCGAGGAATGCGAGGATCTCGAGGCGCGCATCGCCCATGCGGTGCAGGCCATGCCCCGGCTCGACGCGCTGCTGGCCGAGGCGGAGACGAAGAACCGCAATGCCGAGGTCGCGCTGGCCCGCGCCCTGTCGGCCCAGGCGGCGGAGGCCGCCGAGCGCCGCATCGCCGAGGCCGCACTGGCCGCCGCCCGCGCGCGCCACACCCGCGCCGAACGCGATGCCCGCGCAGTCGCCTCCGCGATCGAGGCGCTGCCCGACATGGCCGAGCAGGAGGCGGCGCGCGAAGCGGCGATCGCAACCCAGGCCGCCGCCAGGGTCGATGCCGACAAGGCGCGCGCGGCGCTGGGCTGGGCCGAGGAAAGCGAGCTGACCGCCACGGCCGAGCGAGATTCCGCCGAGGGCGCCCGCGCCCGCGCCATCGCCGCCCTCGCCGCGCTGGAGGCCGAGGCCGCGACGCTGATCCGCGCGACCGCGAGCAAGGGCGGCGACCGGCTGCTCGACGAGGTGCAGGCCGAGCCGGGGTTCGAGCGCGCGCTCGCCGCCGCCCTGGGTGACGAACTGGAGACGCCGCTGGTCGACTGGCATGGCTCCCCCGTCGCGCCCGACGATCCCGCCGCGCCGGTCGGCACGCTGCCGCTGGGTGAGCGGATCAAGGCGCCGTCGACGCTCGCCCGGCGGCTGTCGCAGATCTTCCTGGTCGAGGCGGATTCAGGCCAGCATCTCAGCGTCGGGCAGCGGCTGGTCACGCGCGAGGGGCGGCTGCGGCGCTGGGACGGCTATATTGGTGAGGGCGGCGGCGCGGCAGCGGCGGAGCGGATGGAGCGGCGCAACCGGCTCGCCGCGCTGGAAGCCGAGCGCCCGGCGGCCGAGGCGGCGGTGCAGACCACGACGGAGGCGCGCGCCGCCATCGAGGAGCGGATCGCCCGCGCCCGTGCCGCCGCCGCCAGCGCGCGCAACCTCCATGCCCAGGCCGAGGCGTCGCTTCGCGATGCCCAGCGCGCCGAGGACCGGGCCCAGGCGGTGATCGAACGGCTGTCCGCGCAACGCACCGATCTCGCCACCCGCGCCGAACGGATCGCCGCCGAGATGGACGAGGCGCTGGCCGAATGCGACCGGGCGCAGGCGACGCTCGCTGGACTGCCCGACGGCACCGCCAGTGCCGCAGAGACGGCACGGCTCCAGCAGGAAACGCAACTTGCCCGCTCGGCGGTGGCGCTGGCGCGGTCGGAGCGGACGACGCTGGAGCGCAGCCTGGCGCAGACCCGCGACCGCCTGTCCGCCGCCATGGCCGAGGCGCAGGGCTGGGACCAGCGGGCGGGTCAGGCGGCGGGCCGGATCGCCGAGATGGACGACCGCGCCGCGACGCTCGACCGTGACACCGCCGCGATCGCCGACCAGCCGGACCTTTTGGCCGACGAGATCGCCCGGCTCGCCGCCGCGCACGACACCGCCAAGGCCGAGGCGGAACGGACACAAATCGAGGAAGCCGACGCCGAACGCGCGCTGCGCGCCATCGAGGCGGCCCATGCCCAGACCCACGCACTGTTGTCCGCCGCGCGAGAGGCGCGGGCGGGGGCGCTGGCGCGGGTCGAAAATCACGAACTCCGCCGGGTCGAGCTGGGCCGCGTGTCGGGCGAACGCTTTGCCTGCCCCGCGCCGGTACTGCCCGAGAAACTGGCCTTTGACAGCGCCGGTGTCGGCTCGCCCCAGGCCGAGGCGGCGGCGCATGACAAGCTGTCCGCCGACCGCGAACGCATCGGCCCGGTCAATCTGGTCGCCGAGCAGGAACTGGCCGATCTGGAGGCGAGCGGCGCGGCCAGCGCCGCCGAGCGCGAGGATCTGGTGCAGGCGGTGGCGCGGCTGCGCAGCTCGATCGGGCTGCTCAACCGTGAGGGGCGGCAACGGCTGCTGGAGGCGTTCGAGGCGGTGAACGGCCATTTCCAGACGCTGTTCGCGACGCTGTTCGACGGCGGCTCGGCGCATCTGGCGCTGATCGATTCGGACGATCCGCTGGAGGCGGGGCTGGAGATCATGGCGCAGCCGCCGGGCAAAAGGCTCCAGTCGCTGACCCTGTTGTCGGGCGGCGAGCAGGCGCTGACGGCGGTCGCACTCATTTTCGGGCTGTTCCTGACCAACCCGGCGCCGATCTGCGTACTGGACGAAGTCGACGCGCCGCTGGACGACGCCAATATCGACCGCTTCTGCGGCCTGCTCGACCGGATGACGCGCGAGACCGATACGCGCTATCTGATCGTGACCCACAATGCGGTGACGATGAGCCGGATGCACCGTTTGTTCGGGGTGACGATGATCGAACGCGGGGTCAGCCGATTGGTGTCGGTGGATTTGCAGGCGGCGGAGACGTTGCTGGCGGCGGAGTGAGCCTTATTCCTCCCCAAGCTCGCTTGGGGAGGGGGACCGCCGCGAAGCGGTGGTGGAGGGGCATTGCGGCGCCGTCGCTGACCGCCATAAGGGTGCGGAATGCCCCTCCACCACCCGGCTATGCCGGGCGGTCCCCCCTCCCCATCGGAGATGGGGAGGAATAGCCACTACTCAGGGCAGCAGGAACGCCCCCTCGATCACCGTGACGCATCCGCCGCCCAGCACCACCCGGTCGCCCTCAAGCCGACAGGTCAACCGCCCGCCCCGCGCACTCGCCTGCTCCGCCACGAAGGCGTCGCGGCCCAGCTTCTCCGTCCAATAGGGGGTCAGCACCGCATGCGCCGCCCCCGTCACCGGGTCCTCGTCGATCGCGAAGGCGGGGACGAAGACGCGGCTGACCACATCCGTCTCCCCCGCCCCGCCGCGTGCGGTGAGGATCACAACATAGCGCCCGGCCTTGGCCAGCGTGGTGAAGTCCGGCGCACAGCCGCGCACCGTCTCGGCGGCGTCCACGACCACGACCGCATAGCCCGCCGGATGGCGCAGCGTCTCGACCACGCCGTCCACCCCCAGCGCCTCGACCACCCCAGGCAATGCCTCGGGCAATGGCGTGCGTTCGGGCAGGGACAGACTGTAGCCCAGCCCGTCACGCGCGACCTCCAGCACCCCGGCATGGCGCGTCGCGAACCGTACCCGCTCACGCGTGGTATCCGACGACAGCACGACATGCCCGCTCGCCAGTGTGGCGTGGCCGCACATCTCCACCTCGTCGCCCGGCGTGAACCAGCGCAGTTCGAAATCCGTCTCGCCGCCATCCACCGCCACCAGGAAGGCGGTTTCCGACAGGTTGTTCTCCTGCGCGATTCGCAACAACGTGGCGTCGTCCAGCCACGACGGCAGCATCATCACCGCCGCCGGGTTTCCGCCGAACGCGGCATCGGCAAAGGCATCGACCTGGGTGAAGGGAATGCGCATCAATAGCCGACGCGCTTGCCGAACCAGTGCGGGGTCACGTCCGCCTCGACCAGTGGATTGTCGGTGTCGACATGACCCTCGGGATCGAGATGGATCAGCACCTCGACCTTGGGGAAGGCGCGGCGCAGCGCGCGCTCGACACCCTCGACCACGTCATGCGCGGCGGCGACCGTCATGTCGCGGTCGACCTCCATGTGGAACTGCGCGAAGTCGTGGCTGCCCGAGCGGCGGGTGCGGAAGTCGTGGATGCCCTTCAACCCCGGCTGGCGCGCGGCGACGTCGAGAAAGGCGGCGCGCTGGTCGTCGGACCATTCCTTGTCCATCAGCTGGTCGATCGCGGTCGAGGAGGCCTGGAACGCGCCCCAGGCCAGCCACAGCGCGATGGCGATGCCGAAGATCGGGTCCGCGCCGTGCCAGCCGAGATACTGGTCGAGCACCATCGCGACGATGACCGATCCGTTCAGCATCACGTCGGACTGGTAATGGACATTGTCGGCCAGGATCGCGACCGATCCGGTGCGGCGGATGACGCTGCGCTGATAGGCGAGCAGGATGATGGTGGCGGCAATCGCGATCACCGACACGCCGATGCCGAACTCGGCGTCGCCGGTCGGATTGTCCGAGCCCAGCGCCATGACCGCGCGCCACGCGATGCCCGCGGCTGAGGCGGTGATGAGCGCCACCTGGAACAGCGCTGCCAGCGCCTCCGCCTTGCCATGGCCGAAGCGGTGGTCATGATCCGCCGGAGTCGCCGCCAGCCGGACACCGTACAGCGTCACCAGGCTGGCGAGCAGGTCGAGCGCGGTGTCGGCCAGCGACCCCAGCATCGCGACCGAGCCGGTTCGCCAGGCGGCAAAGCTCTTCAGCGCCAACAGGAACAGCGCCATGCCGACGCTGGCCAGCGCCGCGCGGGTCGCCAGCGGGATGATTTTCTTACGTTCGTCCTGGGTCACGGAAACAGCAATCCTTCGTCCCAGCCCTGTTCGCTGGTGCGGGTAAAGACACGGCGCTCATGCAGCCGATGTTCGCGGTCGAGCCAGAACTCGATCCGCTGCGGAGTGACACGGTATCCGCCCCAATGCGGCGGGCGCGGCACGTCGCCGCCCTCGAAGCGCGCGCGCATCGCTTCGAAGCGCGCCTCGAACGTCTCGCGGGCATCGAGCGGCCGCGACTGGTCCGAGGCCCAGGCGCCCAGCTGCGAGTCGCGGCCACGGCTGGCGAAATAGGCGTCCGATTCGGCATCATCGACGCGTGACACCGGGCCTTCGATGCGGATCTGGCGGCGCAGCGATTTCCAGTGGAAGAGAAGCGCAGCTTTGCTGCCCTCGCCCAGTTCCTGCGCCTTGCGGCTTTCGCGGTTGGTATAGAACACGAATCCGCGAGGATCATGGCCCTTCAGCAGGACCATACGTACCGAGGGTTGCAGGCGCGCATCGACCGTCGCCAGCGCCATCGCGTTGCAATCGTTGATTTCGCTCGCTCGCGCCTCGGCAAGCCACGCATCGAACAGGGCAAAGGGATCGTCAGCCATGCGCCCGCCCATACGCCCCTCCCGGGCGAAAACCAATGTCAGGTACGGAAACGGCGAATCTCGTGGCGCCCTCCCATGCACGCCACCGATTTCGGTCCCAAAGCCTGCCGCCTCGCCAATCGCCTGTTGCAACCTTGCGCCGATGCGGCGATTTTCCCCGCCGATGGACCCCTCCGAGGACAGCCCCGCACAGGCCGCCGCCTGGATCGACGCCTATCGTGCGAGCGCCGCCGGGGCGGACGTGCTGGCGGGCTCGACCGACCCCGCTTGGCCCGCCATGCTGGAGGAACTGGCCGCCGTCGCCAGCAACCTGGCCCATGCACGCGAGCGGGTGCAACGCCATGCGGCGGACATCGGCACCGGCTTTCGCATCATCGGCGAAACCGACGAGCGCCCCTGGCCCGTCTCCCCCGTCCCGCTCCTGATCGACTCCAGAGAATGGACGGGGATCGAGGCGGGTGTTGTCCAGCGTGCCGCGCTGCTGGAGACGGTCCTCGGCGATCTCTACGGCCCCGGACGGCTGGTGGCGGAGGGGCATATCCCCGCTTCACTGGCGACCGGCAGCCCCTATTTCCTGCGCCCCATGGTCGGGGTGACGCCGCCGGGCGGCCATCATCTGAGCTTCGTCGCCTTCGACCTGGCGCGCGGGCCCGACGGCGAGTGGCGGGTGCTGGCCGATCACCTGCGCAATCCGGCGGGTGCGGGCTATGCGCTGGAGAACCGGCTGGCGGTCAGCCGGACGCTGGGCGGGCTGCAGAACCGGCTGAACGTGCAGCGTCATGCCCCGTTCTTCGCGGCCTTTCGCGCCGGGCTGGCCGCGCAGTGCCGTCGCGCCGATCCCCGGATCGGCCTCCTGACGCCGGGCCGGTTCAACCCGAGCTATCCCGAGCAGGCGCATCTGGCGCGTTATCTGGGCCTGTTGCTGGTCGAGGGCGCCGACCTCGCGGCGATTGAAGGGCAGGTCTATGTCCGCACCGTCGCGGGGCTGAAGCGGATCGACGCGCTGTGGCGGCGGCTCGATCCCCGGATGCTCGATCCGCTCGCGTTCGACAGCCATTCGCAGATCGGCGTCCCCGGCCTGATCGACGCCTATGTCGACGGACAGGTGGTGATCGCCAATGCCCCGGGCGCAGGCGTGCTGGAAAGCCCGGCCTTCTCCGCCTTCCTGCCGATGCTGGCCCGGCATCTGGCGGGCGAACCGCTCAAGCTGCCCAACATCGCGACCTGGTGGTGCGGCGGGTCGGCGCAGGCGACCCATGTCGCGGAGCATCTGGACGATTTGCTGATCGGCCCCGCCTTCGGTCCCAGGCCGCTGGGCCTGCCGCAGGGTGCGCGACCGGGGTCGAGCCTGTCGCCGGAGGAGCGCGCGGTCCTGCTCGCCGACATGGCCCGGCGTCCGCAGGACTATGTCGGGCAGGAAATGGTGCGCCTGTCGACCATGCCCGTCGTGATCGGCGACCGGCTGGAGCCACGTCCCTTTACCCTGCGTGTCTTTGCCGCGCGCGACGGCGAAGGACGATGGACCGTCATGCCCGGCGGTTTCGGCCGGATCGGCGACCATCCGGAGGCGACCGCCGCGATGATCGGCGAGGGGCTGTGGTCCGCCGATGTCTGCATCCACGGGCCCGAGCCGGTGGTGCCCATATCGCTGCTCGCCGATCCCGATTCGCTGCATGTCCGGCGCAATCCGGGGACGCTGCCCAGCCGGGTCGCCGACAATTTCTATTGGCTCGGCCGCTATCTGGAACGCGGCGAGTCGTTGCTCGCCGCGATCCGGGTGATGCTGGGCAATTCGATCGATGTCGATGGCGGCGCGGTGCTGGACCCGCGCACCGTCGGGCGGCTAGTCGGGCTCATCACCGGCGGCGGCGCGGCCCCGCATCCCGACAGCCTGCACCGCGCCGCGCTCACCCAGTTCGCGCGCACCGCGATGGAGGATGAAGGCTTTCATTCTGTCGCCCGCATCAATCGCCTCGCGCGTGGGATCAGCGAAGGCTCGCGCGACCGCCTGTCCGCCGACATGGTGCGCCTGCTGGAGGCGCCCTTCCCCAGCCATGTCGGGATGCTCGACCGGGCGGGCTCGCTTCAGCGCCGCTATGCCGCCATCGCCGGGCTGTCGGCCGAGCACATGGTGCGCACCGCCGCCTGGCGATTCCACGACCTGGGCCGCCGGGTGGAGCGTGCCATCGCGGTCGCGCGCGCGACCCGGCTGTTCGGCATGGCGGGCGCATCGGCAGACGACCTCTCCACCCTGCTCGACCTCGCCAACAGCCAGATCAGCTATCGCCAGCGCTATCCGACCGGCCTGGCGCGCGTCGCGGTGGTCGATCTGGTCGCGCTCGATCCCAACAATCCGCGCGCGCTCGCCTATCAGACGGCGCGCATCGCCGACTGTCTGTCGCGCCTGCCCGTCCTGTCCGACGACGACATGGCCGAGCCGCAACAGGCACAGGCCATCGCCATCCGTGCCGCGATCGAGACGGCGGATGCGCGCACCCTCGATGCCGACACGCTGGGCGATGTCGAGCGGCGGCTGGGCCTGCTGTCCGAGGCGATCGCGCGCCGCTATTTCCTGCAAGGGGCAGAACCTCTCCGCGCCGGAGGCCTCACACTCGCATGATACAGGGGCGCATGATCTACGACATCCGCCACATCACCCGCTTCGATTACGGCGCGCAGGTCAAATATGCGCGCTGCAATCTGCGGCTGAAACCCATCGACTGGCCGGGCCAGACGCTGGAAAGCTACGACCTGATCGTCGAGCCGGTCGGCCGCACCCGTGCCGCCCATGCCGAGGCCGGGCTGGCGCATGTCACGCGGCTGGTCGTCGACCGCCCGGTGCGCAGCCTGACGATCGAGAGCCGCGCGCGCATGGTCGTCGACCGGCCGGTGCCGATGCCCTCGCCGAACGACCCGACGCTGGCCGAGGTGTCCCTGCTGGCCCGGAGCAGCCGCGATCTGTCTGCGGCAGGCCCGGCCAACTATATTTTTCCTTCGCCGCTGATCCCGCTCGACCCCGCCATTGCCGAATGGTGCGCCGCCGACCTGTCGCCGGAGCGCGGTGCGCTGGAGGCGGGATTCGCGCTCGCCAACCGTATCCAGCGTGAATTCGCCTTCGATCCCGCCGCGACACTGGTCGACACCCCCCCGGCGGAGGCCTTTCGCCAGCGACGCGGCGTGTGTCAGGACTTCGCGCAGATCATGATTACCGGCCTTCGTGCCGCGGGTATCCCGGCGGCCTATGCCTCGGGCTATATCCGCACCCTGCCGCCGCCGGGCCAGGCGCGACTGGTGGGGGCGGACGCGACCCATGCCTGGGTACTGATCTGGGGCGGGCCGCAAATTGGCTGGGTGGGGGTTGATCCCACCAACGGCATCTGGATGGCGGGCGACCACATCATCGTCGCGGTCGGCCGCGACTATGCCGAGATCGCGCCGGTCGACGGCGTGGTGCTGGGCTCGGGCGCGCAGAAGATGGACGTCAGCGTCGACGTCGCGCCACTGGAGGAAATGGTGGCGGGGTAGAGCCATCCCCCCTTTCCTTCAGCCTGAGCGAAGTCGAAGGCCAAGGGAAAACGCTCGCGACTAAGCGCGGGGCGTGCACTTCGACTTCGCTCAGTGCGAACGGAGCGGGCGGGGTGGGGTTAGCCCTCCTCGGTCACCGCATTGGGATTGTCCTTGTCGGGATCGGGGTGGCCGCCCTTGCCATGGTACGCCGCCTCGCTCTGGCCGCCGTGGAAGTCGCCGTCCCGCTTCGGCGCCCCCTCGTAACCGCCGCCCTGGCTCTCGCCGCCATGTTTGCCCGGCGTATCCGACACGCCGTCGGGCGCACCCTTCTTGCCGTCCTTGTCCACCGCCTGCATCGGCTGTGTCATGTTCCGTCTCCTTTGTCATGACTCAACGCATGGGCAACGGATTGCGCTCCGACACGGACTTCCCCACATAGAAGGGTAATACACTGCCAACGGGGAACAGAGTGGCCGATCCATATCAGACGCTGGGCGTGAGCCGCATGGCCAGCGAAGCGGATATCAAGAAAGCCTATCGCAAGCTGGCGAAGGAACTGCATCCCGACCGCAACAAGGACAATCCGAAGGCGGCGGAGAAGTTCAGCCAGGTCACCAACGCCTATGATCTGCTGAACGACAAGGACAAGCGCGCCCGGTTCGACCGGGGCGAGATCGATGGCGACGGCAATCCCACCTCGCCCTTCGGCTATGGCGGCGGGGCGGGCGGCTTCGGCGGCGGCGCGCGGCCCGGCGCGGGCGGCAGCGGGGGTTTTCGCCAGCAATTCGATTTCGGCGGCGAAGGCGCCGACATGTCCGATATCTTCGAGGGGATGTTCGGCGGCGCCGGACGTGGCGGCGGCGGTTTCTCGGGCGGCTTCGGCGGATTCGGCCGGGGGCGCTCGGCCCCCAAGGGTGCCAATTCGGCCTATGCGTTGCGCGTCCCCTTCGTCGATGCGGCGACACTCAGCCCGCAGCGGATCACGCTGGCCGATGGCAAAACGATCGACCTGAAACTGCCCGCCGGGGTCGAGAGCGGCACCCAAATGCGCCTCGGCGGCAAGGGCGAGCAGGGTCCGGGCGGCGCGGGCGATGCGATCATCACGATCGAGGTCGTCCCCCATGCCTTCTTCACCCGCGACGGCGACGATGTCCGCCTCGACCTGCCGATCAGCCTGACCGAGGCGGTGCTGGGCGGCCAGGTGAAGGCCCCCACCGTCGAGCGCCCGGTCATGCTGACCATCCCCAAGGGCACCACCTCGGGCAAGACGTTGCGGCTGAAAGGCAAGGGCTTTCACAAGAAGGATGGCGGACGCGGCGATCAGCTCATCACGCTGATGATCGACATCCCCGCCGATGATGCCGCGCTGCAACGCTTCGCCGCCGAATGGACCGACGGCAGGAACCCGAGGGCCGCCATGGGCGTCTGATCGTTCCATGAGCGATGCGAACGGCCTGACCCCAGAAGAACGCGCCCATCACCCAGGCAAGGCCCGCCAGCGGCTGGACCGGCAGATCGCCAAGGTCCGGCCCGGCTCCTATGCTTTTGAAATCCTAAAGCGAACCAGCCTGGGCGTGTTCAACGACGGCTTCATCCATGCCGGGAACCTCGCCTATCTGGCGCTGATGACGCTGTTCCCTTTCTTCATCACCACCGCCGCGCTGCTGTCGCTGTTCGGGCAGAGCAACGAGACGCAGCATGCAGTGGAGAGCTTCCTCCACGTCCTGCCCCCCGATGTTAGCGACCTGTTGCGCAAGCCCATCGCCGACGTGCTGGCGGCCCGGACTGGCTCTCTCCTCTGGCTGGGCGGGCTGGTCGGGCTGTGGACGGTGGGCGGGTTCATCGAGACGATCCGCGATATCTTCCACCGCGCTTACGGCGTGAAGGCGACGGCCGCCTTCTGGAAATCGCGGCTGTCGTCGACGCTGGTGATGATCGCGTCGGTCGTGGTCGCGCTGCTGTCCTTCCTGGCGGCCGGTATCCTGACGGCGGCGGAGCAGTTCATCTATCGCCTCGTCCCCTTCTCGCAGGACGTGGCGGGCTGGGTCGGCCTGTCGCGGATGATCCCCGGCGTCGTCATGTTCGGCGCCCTCTACCTGCTCTTCTATTCGGTCACGCCAGGCAAATATCGCGAGAGCGACTGCCCCAAATGGCCGGGTGCTTTGTTCACCGCCGCCTGGTGGGTCAGCATGACCGCGCTCCTGCCCTGGGCATTGTCGCAACTGGGCGGGTACGACCTGACCTATGGCAGCCTGGCGGGTGTCGTCGTGATGCTGTTGTTCTTCTATCTGATCGGCTTGGGCCTGGTTTTCGGCGCCCATTTGAACGCGGCACTGGCGGAACCACCGGAAACGGCGCTAGAGAGGGGGATTGATGGAAGTGAACCGGCAGGAGCGGTAACGGCGTGAACGGATTGATGGCAGGCAAGCGGGGGCTCATCATGGGCCTGGCCAATGACAAGTCGCTGGCCTGGGGCATCGCCAAGCAGCTTTCGGAGGCGGGCGCGGAGCTCGCCTTTTCGTATCAGGGCGCGGCGATGGAAAAGCGGGTCCGCCCGCTGGCCGAACAGCTGGGCGTGGCGCGCCTGTTCGATTGCGACGTGTCCGAGATGGAGTCGCTGGATAAGCTGTTCGCCGATCTGAAGGCCGAGTGGCCGACGATCGACTTCGTGGTCCATGCCATCGGCTTTTCGGACAAGTCGCAGCTGCGCGGTCGTTACTACGACACCACGCTCGACAATTTCCTGATGACCATGAACATCTCGGCCTATTCGCTGGTCGCCGTCGCGCAGCGTGCGCGGGCGATGATGCCCGAGGGCGGCTCGATCCTGACGCTGACCTATTTTGGCGCGGAAAAGGTCATCCCGCATTACAACGTCATGGGCGTGGCCAAGGCGGCGCTGGAGACGAGCGTGAAGTATCTCGCGGTCGACCTCGGCCCGGAGAATATCCGCATCAACGCCATCTCGGCCGGGCCGATCCAGACGCTGGCGGCGCGCGGCATCGGCGACTTCAACTATATCCTGAAGTGGAACGAGCTGAACTCGCCGCTGCGTCGCACCGTGACGATCGAGGACGTGGGCGGCGCAGGCCTGTACATGCTGTCCGACCTGTCGTCGGGCGTGACGGGCGAGATTCACCATGTCGACGCCGGGTACAACGTCATTGGCATGAAGGCCGAGGACGCGCCGGACATCGCACTGGCGTAATAAACTTTTCCTCCCCTGTAAGGGGAGGGGAACCAGCGAAGCTGGTGGAGGGGTGTAACCGGCAGCGAGGGCAGACTGCCATCGCCAACCGTGACACCCCTCCGTCAGGCCTGCGGCCTGCCACCTCCCCTTCCAGGGGAGGAATGCCTGCCAACATTATCTATCGCGCCTTGCGCCCCGGCGACGCTAAAGACCAAGCCATGTCCGACCAGCCTATCGCCGCCATTACCATCCGCCCCGCGCAGGGGCAGGACGTCGCCACGCTCGATGCGCTGCTCGTCGCCAGCTTCCCAGCCCCCGCCGAAGCCGCCCTGGTCCGCGACCTGTGCGTGGAGGGCGACATGGTCCTGATGCTGGTCGCGATCGACGAGGCCACGGACGCCCTGATCGGCGCGATCGCGTTCAGCCGCATGGCGGTTGAGATCGGCGGCAAGCCGATCAATGCGGTCGCCCTTGCCCCCATCGCGGTCGCGCGCGACTGGCGACAGCAGGGGGTCGGCGAGGCTTTGGTCGCCGCCGGGCTGGAGCGGCTGGAGAAGGAAGGCGTCGTGCTCTGCTTCGCGCTGGGTGATCCGGCCTTTTACGGCCGGTTCGGCTTTGCCGCCGATGTCGCGAGCGGTTTCGACAGCCCTTATGCGGGTGAGTATTTCCTGGCTGCCCCGCTTCAGGGCGGCCTGATCCCCTGCGGCGTACGCGGGGCCGCCACACATGCGCCGGCCTTTGCCCGGCTGGGAGATGCTGCGTGAGCTTCAACAGTTTCGGCCACCTGTTCCGCTTCACCACCTGGGGCGAGAGCCATGGGCCCGCGCTGGGCGCGGTGGTCGACGGGTGCCCGCCGGGCATCGCGCTGTCCGAAGAAGACATTCAGCCCTGGCTCGACAAGCGCCGCCCCGGCACCAGCCGCTTCACGACGCAGCGCCGCGAGCCCGATCAGGTGCGCATCCTGTCCGGCGTGTTCGAAGGGAAGACGACCGGCACGCCGATCAGCCTGATGATCGAGAATGTCGACCAGCGGTCCAAGGACTATCGCAACGTCGCGCTCGCCTATCGCCCCGGCCATGCGGACTATGCCTATGACGCGAAGTACGGTTTTCGCGACTATCGCGGCGGTGGACGCTCCTCGGCGCGTGAGACGGCGGCGCGGGTCGCGGCAGGCGCCGTCGCGCGCGCGGTGATCCCACAGGTCAAGATCCGCGCCTGGGTCGAATCGATCGGCGGCGACCGGATCGACTATGACGCGTTCGACGATGCGCAAATCGACGCCAACCCCTTCTTCTGCCCCGACGCGGCGGCGGCCGAGCGCTGGGAAGCGATCGTCGACGGCGCGCGCAAGTCCGGCTCCTCGGTCGGCGCGGTGGTCGCGTGCGAGGCGATCGGCGTGCCCGCAGGCTGGGGCGCGCCGCTCTATGCCAAGCTGGACAGCGAGCTTGCCTCGGCCTGTATGGGCATCAATGCGGTCAAGGGTTTCGAGATCGGCGACGGGTTCGCCGCCGCCGCGCTGACCGGCGAGCAGAATGCCGATCCGATGCGTAGCGGCAATGGCGGCCCGCGCTTCCTGGCCAATCATGCGGGCGGCATCGCGGGCGGTATCGCCACCGGCCAGCCGGTCACGATGCGCGTCGCCTTCAAGCCGACCAGCTCGATCCTGACCCCGGTCGACACCATCACCCGCACCGGCGAGGAAACCCAGATCGCGACCAAGGGCCGTCACGACCCGTGCGTCGGCATTCGTGGCGTTCCGGTTGTGGAGGCGATGGTCGCACTGGTTTTGGCCGATCAGGCGTTGCTTCATCGCGGCCAATGTGGTTAAATAAAGGAACGGACGTTCTCCTGCCTCGTTAACCACACGAGAAAAGCAGGAGAGAAACAATGCGTTACGTCCATGTGATCGCCGCCGCCGCACTTGTGATCCCCGCCGCGGGCTTCGCCCAGGTCTCGGGCGGCACCACCGGCGGAATGGCAGGTGGCGGTATGTCCGGACAGACCACCACCATGCCGGGTCAGATGCCCGGTCAGACCGGCACCATGCCCGGCCAGACCACCATGGGTCAGCCCGACACCATGACCATGACCACGACGCCCGGCACCACGACTCGCTCGACCACGCGTGGCAAGAGCCGTAGCCGTACGACCACGCCGGGCAGCACGGTCAACACGCCGTCGACCATGCCCGATACGATGGGTTCGTCGACCACGACCGGCAGCGGTTCGATGAACGGCGGTACGATGGGCGGCGACATGACGACCAGCGGTCAGGTCGGAACCGGGACCAGCGGTGGCACCACCACTCCGCCGGGCAGCAGCGGCGGCATGTAAGCCCTTTCGGGTTCGTCACTACGGCAAAGGCCCGGTTGCGAAAGCGGCCGAGCCTTTTGCTTGGGTGAGGTGGTGGCGTGGCCGTCAGGCAAGGATGACATGGGAAGAATCCGTCATTGCGAGCGTAGCGAAGCAATCCAGTGTCCAGGCAAGACGCCCTGGATTGCTTCGCTACGCTCGCAATGACGGAATAGGCCAAATTGACGTCATCACAAAAAAGGCCCCGACATCCGCCGGGGCCTTTCCAAATCAATCCGCAAACGGATCGCGAACCAGGATCGTGTCCTCACGCTCCGGGCTGGTCGACACCAGCGCCACGGGGCAGCGGATCAGTTCCTCGATCCGGCGGATATATTTGATCGCCTGCGCGGGCAGATCGGCCCAGCTGCGCGCCCCCGCGGTCGATTCCTGCCAGCCTTCCATCGTCTCATAGACGGGGACGACCTTGGCCTGATCCGCCGCATGGGTCGGATAATAATCCAGCGTCTCGTCGCCCAGCTTGTAGCCGACGCAGATCTTCACCGTGTCGAACCCGTCGAGCACGTCGATCTTGGTCAGCGCGATGCCGGTAATGCCGCCGACCGCCGCCGACTGGCGCACCAGCACCGAGTCGAACCAGCCGCAACGGCGCTTGCGGCCCGTGACGGTGCCGAACTCATGCCCGCGCTCGCCCAGACGCTGGCCGGTCTCGTCCTCCAGCTCGGTCGGGAAAGGGCCCGAGCCGACGCGGGTGGTATAGGCCTTGGCGATGCCCAGCACGAAGCCGACACCCGACGGCCCCAGGCCCGAGCCACCCGCGGCCGCGCCCGCGATGGTGTTGGACGAGGTGACGAAGGGATAGGTGCCGTGATCGATGTCGAGCAGCACGCCCTGCGCGCCCTCGAACAGGATGCGCTTGCCGCCCGTCCGCGCCTCGTTGAGGTCACGCCACACCGGCTTGGCGAAGGGCAGGACGAAGGCCGCGATCTCGCGCAGATCGGCGAGCAGCCGCTCGCGATCGACCGGCGGCTCACCGAATCCGGCGCGCAGCGCGTCATGATGCGCGCACAGGCGGTCGAGCTGCGGCCCCAGATCGTCGAGATGCGCCAGATCGCACACCCGGATCGCACGGCGGCCGACCTTGTCCTCGTACGCCGGGCCGATGCCGCGCCGCGTGGTGCCGATCTTGCCCGCGCCGCTGGCGTCCTCGCGCAGACCGTCCAGGTCGCGGTGGATCGGCAGGATCAGCGGGCAGTTGTCGGCGATGCGCAGCGTCTCGGGGCTGGCGTGCACGCCCTGTTCGCCCAGCCGCTCGATCTCGGCCTTCAGCGCCCAGGGATCGAGGACGACACCGTTGCCGATAACGCTGGGGGTGCCGCGCACGATGCCCGAGGGAAGCAGCGACAGCTTGTAGACATTCTCGCCGACGACCAGCGTGTGACCGGCATTATGCCCGCCCTGGAAGCGTACGACCATGTCGGCGCGCTCGGCCAGCCAGTCGACGATCTTGCCCTTGCCTTCGTCGCCCCATTGCGCGCCGATGACTGCTACATTTGCCATGGATGCTATGCTCCGCCTGCCGGACGGACCCCATGCGCCCTTCGACAGGACTCGGCGGATGGGGGTTTCCAATAATGTGCGGGGCGCGCCTAGCGGGACGCGGCCCCGTGTGTCAACCGGCGATGGCGGTCGGCTGGCCATCCTTGAGGATATGGGTGCACAGCTGCGCCTGTGGCGTGTCGCCTTCCTCCAGCGCCTGCACCGTCACCCAGCCCTGCGCGCGGAGCGACGCGCCGGTTTCAGGTGCGGTGCCAAAGGGCAGGAACAGCCGCCGCCGCTCGGTCGGCGGCGCGGTGGCGACGATGGCGTCGGCATAGAGTGAGAAGCCGGTCGCCTTCTCCTCCGCCCCATCCTCGTGGAAGATGGTGTAGGTGCCGCCGCGCCCGACCTCGCGCGGGGGACCGGCCACGAACAGCGAGAAGCCCAGCCAGCTCTGGAACTCGAAGCCATGGCGTTCGGTCGGGTCGAGCGTCATAGCCACCCCCTCGCCCAGCGCGGCGGCGATCGCCTCCAGCGCATCGAGACGGCTCGCCAGCACGCCCTGGGAATCAAAGGCACGCAGCCGCTCCATCGCGGTCACAAACGGCCCGGCGGCCTCGACCAGCGGCAGATAGTCGGGCGCGATCGCGGCGACCCCGCCCGCATCCTTGGCGTCCAGCCGATCGCGCAAGGCCGCCACCTGATCCGCCGCGACCGGCAGCGGCCCGGCGGCGAGCAGGTCGACCAGATCGGGCAGCGTGAAGTCGATCGAAATCCCGGTCGTGCCGGCCGCGACCAAAGCCTCGACCGCCACGCGCACGACTTCCGTCGCCGCCGCCGTCGAGTCGAGCCCGATCAGCTCCGCCCCGATCTGCCGCCACTCGCGCGCGGGGGCGAGTTCGGAACCGCGCAGGCGCACCACGGTGCCCGCATAGGACAGCCGCACCGGGCGCGGGTGATGGCCCATGCGGGTGGCGGCGATGCGCGCCACCTGCGCGGTCAGGTCGGGGCGGATGGCGAGCGTGCGCTGCGACACCGGATCGACGAAGCGCACCGCGTCATGCAGGCCGCCCGCCTTCAATCGCGACCCCAGCGCCTCGGCAAACTCGATCGACGGCGGATCGGCGCGCTCATACCCATGCAGCCGCGCCGCCTCCAGCACCCGCGCCTCCACCGACGCGGCGGCATCGGCATAGGGGGGAAGACGGTCGTGATAGCCTTCGGGAAGGAGCGCGGTCATCGGGCATTGTCCTTGAAGCATTCACGGGCGGAGGTGGGGAAGCGGATCACGCGCGAAAAACCCTGTCGTTCGATCGTCGGCCTGCGACGGATGGGCTTCGTGATTGGTCACTCAAGTCAGCGGCGTCAACCGCGATTGCCCCTGCCTTTTCTCGTTACGCATGCAACCCCTTGGTCGCCCGATGTTTTTCGCATCTGTTGGCGGCGCGATGATAGATGACCGCCTGCCTGAAGGAGGAGCATGTTGAAGACAACCGACTACGGTCTTCCCGATCCATCGGGGCTGCTGCCCGCGCGGCCCATCCAGGTGCGGCGAACCGGATTTGCCGATCATTACAGGCTGCTGGTGTTCAGCATCCTGCTGGGTTTGGGCGCACTTGCCATCGTCGCGACCATCTGGCCCGGCCTGTACGCCGACTACCGCATCCTGCGCGCGCCGGTCGAGGTGCCGCAAGCCTCGATGGTCGATGGCGAATGCCGGATGCGCAAGTTCAGCGTCCGCTGCAATGCGACCATCGCCTATCCCCGCGATGGCGCGATCCAATCGCGGGCGGTCAGCTTTTCCTACATGGCGTTCAGCAACGCGGATCGCGCAACGCGCATCGTCGCGGAGCGTGGCAATCCCGACAACATCACCCTTTCGCTGGCGATCGAGGAGTTCTGGAACCGCTTCCTCGGCTCGCTGCTGGTCGTGGTCGTCTTTGCGGTGTTTTCGGTCCTGATGATGCGACGCTTCCTGCATCAGTCGGCTTCGATCAAGGCCATGCGCCAACAGGCACCGCTGCGGCCGGTCTGGGCACGCATCACCCAGCGCACCGACAAGAAGGACCGCAGCCGGATCACCTATGCGCCGATCGACCCGGCACTGACCGGCAAGGCGATCGCCAGCGGCTTCGCCAAGGACGAGCGACCCTGGACCCATTACGACGCAGCCCAGGATGAGACTTTCACGCTGGCGGTGGTGCACCCCGATGCCACGCTACCCGTGTTGCTCGACGAGCGTCTCGACCGGCTGGACCTGACACCAGACGAAGCAGACGCTATCCGCGCGCGCCGTGATGCGTTGCTGCCGCAGGAACCCGTCGCATAAGGCGAAGGGGCGGGACGATAGAAGGTCCCGCCCTTCCCGTCCGGGATCATGATCGTCGCGCCATTCGCCGAACCATGCTATCGTGCGGACGTCTGAATCGCGTGAGGATCGCCCATGCCGATCAAGGACCTCAACGGCCCGCCCCGCATGTCGGACGCGAAGCGGGAAGCGATACGAGCCGCGATAATCGCGATTTTTGCTGCGGGTGGCCGTCCGCCGCCCAAATTTCCTCCACTGCGCAGCGACGATGGCCTCGAACCCATAGAGCCGCCACCCGGCCCCACCCCAAGCCCCCTTCTCGGGGGCGCCGAAGCGACGCCCGACTGATCGCAAATCAAAAGGGGCCGGATGCCTTTTGGCACCCGACCCCTTTTTGCGGAATTTCGACCCTATCGAATCAGAACACCAGACCCATCGCGGTCTTGACGCCCGGCAGCGCCTTGACCTTGGCCAGCAGGACTGCGTCCACCGCCTCGTCGACCGAGAGCAGCAGGACCGCCTCGCCGCCCGCCGAGCGGCGGCCGAGGTGGAAGGTGCCGATATTGACGCCCGCCTCGCCCAGCGTGGTGCCGAGACGGCCGATGAAGCCCGGCGCGTCCTCGTTGACGACGTACAGCATCGGCCCGGCCAGATCGGCCTCGACCTTGATGCCGAACAGCTCGACCAGGCGCGGCGCCTGATCGCCGAAAAGCGTGCCCGCGACCGAGCGCTCGCCGTCCGCCGTCGTCACCGTGACGCGGACCATGGTGTGGTAATCGCCCTCGCGGTCATGACGCACTTCGCGCACGTCGAGGCCACGCTCCTTGGCGAGGAACGGCGCGTTGACCATGTTCACCGTGTCCGAATGGACGCGCATGAAGCCTGCCAGCACCGCACCCGTGATCGGCTTGAGGTTGAGCGCGGCGGCCGCGCCCTCCGCCTCGATCGCGATGCCCGTCACCGCGCCGTGCGACAGCTGGCCGACCAGCGAGCCGAGCTTTTCGGCCAGCGCCATATACGGCTTCAGCTTGGGGGCTTCCTCGGCGGTCAGGCTGGGCATGTTGAGCGCGTTGGTGACGCCGCCCGAGACCAGGAAATCGGCCAGCTGCTCGGCGACTTGGATCGCGACATTGACCTGCGCTTCAGTGGTCGACGCGCCGAGATGCGGGGTCGAGATGAAGTTCGGCGTGCCGAACAGCGGGCTTTCCTTGGCCGGTTCGACCTTGAACACGTCAAGCGCAGCGCCGCCGATATGGCCCGAGTCGAGCCCCGCCTTCAGCGCATCCTCGTCGATCAGGCCGCCACGCGCGCAGTTGATGATGCGCACGCCCTTCTTGGTCTTGGCGAGGTTCTCGGCCGACAGGATGTTGCGGGTCTGGTCGGTCAGCGGCGTGTGCAGCGTGATGAAGTCGGCACGCGCCAGCAGCTCGTCCAGCGTCACCTTCTCCACGCCCATCTCCAGCGCGCGCTCGGGCGTCAGGAACGGATCGAAGGCGACGACCTTCATCCGCAGGCCCAGCGCGCGGTCGGCGACGATCGAGCAGATATTGCCCGCGCCGATCAGGCCCAGCGTCTTCGACGTCAGCTCGACGCCCATGAAGCGGTTCTTTTCCCACTTGCCGGCTTGCGTCGAGGCATCGGCCTCCGGGAGCTGGCGGGCGAGCGCGAACATCAGCGCAATGGCGTGTTCGGCGGTGGTGATCGAGTTGCCGAACGGGGTATTCATCACCACCACGCCCTTGGCGCTGGCGGCGGGGATGTCGACATTGTCGACACCGATCCCGGCGCGGCCGACGACCTTCAGGTTCGTCGCGTGCTCCAGAATCTCCTTCGTCACCTTGGTCGAGCTGCGGATCGCGAGACCGTCATATTCGCCGATGATCGCCTTCAGCTCTTCGGGCGTCTTGCCGGTGATTTCGTCGACCTCGACCCCGCGCTCGCGGAAGATCTGGGCGGCCTTGGGGTCCATTTTGTCGCTGATGAGAACTTTGGGCATGGTTCACCTCGTCACCCCAGGCTGGCCGGGGTTATGGAATGGGGAAGGTCCCCGGCCCGCTGGCCGGGGGTAATTCAGGAAAGGATCAGGCCGCCTTGGCGGTGGCGTAGGCCCAGTCGAGCCAGGGGCCGAGCGCCTCGATATCGGCGGTCTCGACCGTGGCGCCGCACCAGATGCGCAGGCCCGCGGGCGCGTCGCGGTAACCCGCCACGTCATAGGCCGCGCCTTCGGCCTCCAGCAGCGAAGCCATCTTCTTGATGACTGCCTCGTCCGCGCCCTCGACCGTCAGGCAGACGCTGGTGGTCGAGCGGATCGCCGGATCGGCGGCGAGATGGCCAAGCCAGTCGCGCTCTTCCACGATCTTGCCCAGCGCCGCCGCATTGGCGTCCGAGCGCGCCAGCAGCGCGTCCGCACCGCCCAACGACTTGCCCCATTCCAGCGCGAAAATCGCGTCCTCGACGGCGAGCATCGAGGGGGTGTTGATCGTCTCGCCCTTGAAGACGCCCTCGGCCAGCTTGCCCTTCGACACCAGGCGGAACACCTTGGGCAGCGGCCAGGCGGGAGTGTAGGTTTCGAGGCGTTCGACCGCGCGGGGGCCGAGGATCAGGACGCCGTGCGCACCCTCGCCGCCCAGCACCTTCTGCCACGAGAAGGTCGCGACATCGATCTTGTCCCAAGGCAGGTCATAGGCGAACACCGCGCTGGTCGCGTCGGCGAAGGACAGGCCCTGGCGGTCGTCGGCGATCCAGTCGCCGTTGGGCACGCGCACGCCCGAGGTGGTGCCGTTCCAGGTGAAGAGGACGTCGTTCGACCAGTCGACCGCATCCAGGTCCGCGATCTGGCCGTAATCGGCGCGCAGGACGGTGGGATCGAGCTTCAACTGCTTGACCGCGTCGGTCACCCAGCCCTCACCGAAGCTTTCCCAGGCGAGCGTGGTGACGGGGCGGGCGCCGAGCATGGTCCACATCGCCATCTCGAACGCGCCGGTGTCGGAGCCGGGGACGATGCCGATGCGGTGGGTGTCGGGGAGCTTTAGAAGCTCGCGCATCAGGTCGATGCAATATTGCAGCCGCTGCTTGCCCAGCTTCGAGCGATGCGAACGGCCGAGGCTGTCCGTCGCGAGCTTGGCCGCATCCCAACCGGGAGGCTTGGCGCAGGGACCGCTGGAGAAATAAGGACGCGCCGGTTTGGTGGCGGGCTTCGCGGGCGCAAGAGTGGCGTCAGCGGCAGTCATATCAGTCATTTAAGACTCTCCTCACAGAGAGCACGCGCGGCGTTGGGACCGCGTGGCCCGTCGACGGCCCTAGCGATGTCGAACGAAGATGACAACCACAATCGCGATGGCGCAATTTTACTTATACCGGGCGGCTTCGCGCGGGGCTTTTGCAATGTTCGGCCCTCCTATCGCTTACCGCGCATTGCCGAAGGCCAGCGTGCCGATAGCCCCCCCGGCCGACAATCCCAATAATTTTTCATATCGAATTTCAATATGAGTATTGAATGATATTCAATCAGAGATTATCGAATATCAATATATCTTCAGGTTGGAGGATAAGACGCATGACACGCTTCGCCAGTCACATCAGTACGTTGCTTTATGGGACGTTGCTCGCCGTACTGGCGTTCGTTACGGTCATCATCCTGACGTCGGTCGGGGTGCTGATCGTCGATGCGATCTCACCGGGTGCGCTGGGTGCGGTGCATGTCAATGCGGAGGCAATCGACACCAGGGTGCCCGGCGTGGTCGCGGCGGCGATGGCCGTCATGCTGCTGGCTCTGGCCCTGGCATGGGCTGCTCTATTGCCCCTGATCCAGATGCTGCGTAGCACCGCAGCGGGCCACCCCTTCACGATGGCCAATGTCAAGCGGCTGAACTGGATTGCGGGGACGATCGCGGCGGCCTTTCTGTTGCAGTTCATCCTGCCGCCCCTGCTGCCCTTCGAGTCGCAGGACATGATCAAGCCGATGGGCGCGGACGGCGTGTTCGCCATCCTGCTGACCCTGGTGCTGGCACAGGTCTTCCGCGAGGGCGTGCGCCTGCGCGAAGACGCCGAGGGCACGATCTGATGGCGATTCGCATCAACCTCGATCGGCTGTTGCTCGACCGGCGCATGTCGCTGACCGAGCTGGCCGAGCGGGTCGATCTGACGCTCGCCAATCTGTCGATCCTGAAGACCGGCAAGGCCCGCGCGATCCGCTTCACCACGTTGGACGCGATCTGCACCGTGCTCGACTGTCAGCCGGGGGATATATTGGAGCATGTCGCAGACACGCCTCCGCATGGCTGATCGGGGCTGGCCAAAACGGCGGTAAAGGGCGCAAGTGGCCGCATGGTTCGCGTCCCCCTGTTTCTCGTGGTTCCGATTCTGGGGGCGGCGCTGCTCTCTGCCTGCGGCCGTCCCGAGCGAGCCGAGAGGCCGGTCCAGCAGGCCTCGCGCCCCGAACCTTACCGCCCGCCGATCCGCGAGACCGCGCAGTGCGAGGCCGATCTGCGGCGCGAGGGCGTGGATTACCGCCGCCTGCCGGACAAGGATCTGGGGCCGGGTTGCGGCCTCTATGGCGCGGTGCAGCTGACCGATATCGGCGTGCCCGTCACCGGCGTCACGGCGATGCGGTGCGGCAATGCCCGCGCCTTTGCCGGATGGGTGCGCAACGCCGTCGCGCCCGCCGCCTGGCAGATCCTCGGCTCGCCGCTTGCCCGGGTGGAGGGCATGGGCACCTATGCCTGCCGCAACATCGTCGGCACCAAGCGGATCGGCGACCGGCGGTCGGGCCATGCGCTGGCCAATGCGGTGGATGTCGGCGGCTTCGTGCTGAAGGACGGGCGGCGGATCACGCTGCTGGGCGACTGGTATTCCACCGATCCGCAGGTTCGCCAGTTCTGGACGGTGATCCGCGCCTCGGCCTGCAAGCGCTTCGGCACGGTGCTGAGCCCCGACTATAATGCGGCGCACCGCAACCACCTGCATCTGGAGGACGACGCCGCGCATTTTTGCCGGTAGCGCATGGGCTTGCGATCGCCTACATCATCCGAAATGACCGATAAGACCCAAGTACCGAACCGCGTCTTCCCCAATGCCAGCCAGGACGCCGAGAGCGCCAAGACAATCGTCTCGACGCCGCAGACCGAAAGCCCCGCCTATACGCTGGCCTTTCAGGACATGGACTTCCTGCTGCGCGAAGACCTTCCCCGTGCGTTTCCAGCTGGAACTGCTGAAGGCGCAGCTGCTGCTCGAAGAGGCCAAGATCGCCTCGACCTTCGTCTTCTACGGCTCGGCGCGCATCCCGGAGCCTGCCAAGGCCGAGGCGCTGCTGGCGCTGGCGCATGACGACAAGTCGCGCAAGATCGCCGAGAACCTCGTCGCCAAGAGCAAATATTACGACATCGCGCGCGAGCTGGCCCAGATCACCAGCCGCCTGCCCCGCGACGATCGCGGAATGCGCCAGTTCGTCGTGTGCTCGGGCGGCGGCCCCTCGATCATGGAAGCGGCCAATCGCGGCGCGGCTGACGTCGGCGCCGAGTCCGTCGGCCTGAACATCGTCCTGCCGCACGAGCAGGCGCCCAACCCGTACGTCACCCCGTCGCTGTCGCTCCAGTTCCACTATTTCGCGCTGCGCAAGATGCACTTCCTGCTCCACGCACGCGCGCTGGCAGCCTTCCCCGGCGGCTTCGGCACGTTCGACGAGCTGTTCGAGCTGCTGACCCTGATCCAGACGGGCAAGATCCAGCCCATCCCCGTCCTGTTGTTCGGCCGCGCCTTCTGGGAGCGCGTCGTCAATTTCGAGGCGCTGGTCGAGGAAGGCGTGGTGTCCGAGCGCGACCTGGGCATCTTCACCTATGTCGAAACCGCCGAAGAGGCGTGGGACGTGGTCCGCAACTTCTACGAGGAACGCGCCCGCAAGGAAGCCGAGCAGGCGTAACGCCGGTCGGAAAGCCCCTCCCCTTCAGGGGAGGGGTTGGGGTGGGGCTTCGCCACAGGCGGCGCGCTTGCGGAAGCGCCCCACCCCCGGCTCCTCCCCTGAAGGGGAGGGGGACTCACCCCTTTCGCGCCATCGCCCGCGACGCGGTGCACAGATTGCGGCTCGCATCGCGCGGCACCGGCACCGGCGCCGCGACGCTTACCGCCTTGGCCGCATCGCGAAAGGCCAGCAGGCGGAAGTCGTGCCCGACCCCGCCCTTCTCGACCCAGACCAGCCACAGGTCCCGCACCCGGTAGGCGCGCAGGAAACGGACGCGTGGCGGGGAGTTCGGCCGTACGACGTCCGAGGCATGGAACGGCGCCCCAGCCTCGGCGACGGGCTGGCCGACCGAGGCGAACAGGGCATCACGTACCGGCGTCGGCAGGTCCGCCATCCGCCTGGTCGCGGGCCGGGCGCCAGGAATGGCGCAACTCGGCAAGGCGGGCATCGGCGAAACCTGTCCGGCATCGATCATCAGCATAGTCCCGCCACCCTTTTCGTTCGCCGAGCGTTCAGCCGCCCGGTGCCAAAGACTATGATAGGGACTTTCAAGCTCGCTCGAAACCCGCCCGAATCCCGCCCGAATCCCGGTTGTGTCGCGCAACCGACCCGTCGATAGAGGAAGCATGAAGCGCCTGATCGCCGCCTTCGCCGTTACGGTCCTGGTCTGGGCACAACCGGCCGCCGCGCAGTCGATCCTGCGCGATGCCGAAACCGAATCGCTGTTCGCCGACATGTCCGCGCCGATGATAAAGGCCGCCGGGCTCTCACCGCGCGACGTGAAGATCGTCCTCATCAACGACGACTCGATCAACGCCTTCGTCGCGGGCGGGCAGATCGTCTATGTCCATTCGGGCCTGATCCAGGCGGCGGACAATGTGAACGAGGTGCAGGGCGTCGTCGCGCACGAGCTGGGCCATATCGCCGACGGCCATGTGATCCTGGGCGAACAGGCGATGAAGCCCGCGATGAAGATGCAGCTGCTCTCGATGGTGCTGGGCCTCGCCACCGTGGCGCTGGGCGGCGGGGCGGCGGGCATGGGCGTGATGGCGGCGGGGCAGCAGGCGGCGATGAGCAACGTCCTGGCCTTCAGCCGCAACCAGGAATCGGCCGCCGACGCCGCGGGTGCACGCTACCTGACGACGGCGGGCGTCACCGGCAAGGGCATGCTGAGCTTCTTCAAGAAGCTGCAGAACCAGCAATATCGCTATGGCTACACCAATATCGATCCGTTCGCGCAGACGCATCCGCTGTCGTCGACCCGTATCCAGTCGCTGACCGCCGATCTCCAGGCTTCGCCCGCCTGGAACAAACCGATCGACCCGAAGCTGCAGGAACGCTTCCTGCGGGTGAAGGCCAAGCTGTTCGGCTATGTCTCCCCGCCCGAGACGACGCTCAGCAAATATCCCGAGAGCGATCAGTCGGTCTATGCGCATTACGCCCGCGCCTATGCCTATCACAAGGCCGCCTATCCCGACAAAGCCGAGGCGGAGGCCGCCGCACTGATCGCCAAGGACCCCAAGGACCCCTATTTCGAGGAAATCCAGGGCCAGATCCTGCTCGAATCGGGCAAGCCCTTGGAGGCGCTGGCGCCGCTGCGTGCGGCAACCATGGGGTCGGGTCAGAACGCGCTGATCGCCACCACCTTCGGCCATGCGCTGATCGCCACCGAGGACAAGCGCAACCTGCCCGAGGCGGTGAAGGTCCTGAAGGTCGCGGTCCAGCGCGACGAGGACAATCCCTTTGCCTGGGTCCAGCTCGGCACCGCCTATGAACAGATGGGCGACGAACCCCGCGCGGCACTCGCCACCGCCGAGCGGGCGAGCATGATGGGCGACAACCGCACCGCCATCCAGAGCGCCCGCTATGCGATGGCCAATCTCACCCCCAACACGTCCGAATGGATTCGGGCGCAGGATATCGCCATGACCTCTGCCGACGCCGCCGCCAGTTCCAAGAAGAAGAAGCGCCACTGATGGGCATGAAGACATTGGCCGCCATCGCGGTCCTGGGTGGCCTGATCGGCGGCGGCACCGCGCTGGCGCTGGCTCCGATCGTCACGCCCGGCGGCGCATCGGGCGACAGCGTGCGCGCCTATCTGCTCGACCATCCTGAGGTCATCCCGGAGGCGATGCAACGCTTGCAGGACCGCGAACAGGGCAAGGCGGTGGCGGCGAT
>DXIH01000082.1 GCA_019112965.1 Candidatus Sphingomonas excrementigallinarum
CGGGATGCACGCCATCGGCCTGTCGGGCAATCTGATGAGCCTGGGCGCGCTCGATTTCTGGTTGATCGTCGACGGGGCGATCGTGGTGGTCGAGAACAGCCTGCGCCTGCTCGCCCTGCGAAGGGCCGAGAAGGGCGAGGACCTCACCGCCGACGAACGCCGCGACACGGTGGCCCATGCCGCCCGCATGGTCGCACGACCGACCTTCTTCGGCATCGCGATCATCGCGCTCGTCTATGTGCCCGTGCTCAGCCTGGGCGGGGTAGAGGGCAAGCTGTTTCAGCCGATGGCGCAGGCGGTGATGCTGGCGATCGTCGCGGGGCTGCTCTGGACCTTCACCATCGTGCCGATGCTGTCCGCCTGGGCGTTGCGCGCGCCCGCCCGGCCGCATGGCGAGGATGCGCCCAAGGGCTTCGTCGCGGTGGCCGAGCGGGCCTATACCCCGGTGCTGGACCGCTCGCTGCGGCACCCGGCGATCCTCGTCCTCGGCGCGCTGATGCTGCTGGCGGCGGCGTTCCTCGCCTTCAAGTCGCTGGGTTCGCAGTTCACGCCGCAGCTGGACGAGGGCGCGATCACCGCGATGGTCTATCGCCCGGTCGGCATGTCGCTGGAACAGAGTCTCGCCATCGAACAGGCGACCGAGCGCGCCATCCGTCGCAAATTCCCGCAGGTCAGTCACACCTTCTCGCGCATCGGCACCAGCGAGGTTGCGACCGACCCGATGCCGCCCAATGAGAACGACCTCTATATCTTCTATAAGCCATTGAAGGACTGGCCGACCGGCGACGGGATGCCGACCACCAAGCAGGAGCTGATCGCCGGGATCGAGAAGGTCGCGCGCCAGGTCTATCGGGGCCAGAATTTCGAGTTCGCCCAGCCGATCGAAATGCGCTTCAACGAGATGCTGGAGGGCGTGCGCGCCGACGTGTCGGTCAAGATCTACGGCGACGATTACGACGTGCTGGAACGCGCCGCCGGACAGGCCAAGGCGATCCTGGAAAAGCTGCCCGGAACCGAGGGCGTCGAGTTCGAGACGGCGGGACGCCCCAAGAGCATCGTCGTCGAGCTGGACCGTGCCGCGCTGATCCGCCTGAACCTGGGCGCGCAGGCGGTCAACGACGCGATCCGCGACGCACTGGCGGGGGCCGAGGTCGGCTTCATCCCGCACGGACCCGCACGCCATGCCATCGTGATCCGCATGCCGGACTCGCTGCGCGCCGATCCAGCGGCGATCCTGGCGCTGCCCCTGCGCGTCGGCGACTATGGCATGGTGCCGCTGTCCCGCGTCGCCCGGCTGAAGGAAACCCGCATCGTCGAGCCGATCCTGCACGACGACACCAACCGCCGCGCCGCACTGATGGTCAATCTGTCGACCAGCGATCTGGCGGGCTATGTTCAGCGCGCCCAGGCCGCGATCGACGGACAGGTCAAGCTGCCGCCCGGCTATCGCATCGAGTTCGGTGGGCAATATCACCAGCTGGAGGCCGCGCAGAAGCGCCTGTCGATCGTGGTGCCCGCCGCGCTGATCCTGATCTTCGCTTTGGTCTATGCCGCGCTGGGCAGCGTGCGCGAGGCGGCGATCGTCTATACCGGCATTCCGTTCGCGGTGACCGGCGGCGTGCTGGCGCTGTGGCTACGCGGCATGCCCTTTTCGATCACGGCGGCGATCGGCTTCATCGCGCTGTCGGGCATCGCGATGCTCAACGGGCTGGTGCTGATCGACCATATCAACGCCCTTCGCGACGGGCGCGAGGGCGATCCCCTGCCCACCGAAGAGGCCGTGCGGCGCGGTGCGCATGACCGCTTGCGCCCCGTCCTGTCGACCGCGCTGGTCGCCTCGGTCGGGTTCATCCCCATGGCGATCGCAACGGGTTCGGGCGCGGAGGTGCAGCGGCCGCTCGCCACCGTGGTCATCGGCGGTATCATCACCTCGACGATCTTGACGCTGGTGCTGCTGCCCAGCCTCTATGCCTGGATCGAACGTCGCCGACCCGCATCCCATCGTGAAGAGGATATCGCATGAGCCAGGTTACCACCCACGCCTCCGGCGAACAGCATCTGGTCCATCGCACCGGCTGGCTGCGTGCTGCCGTGCTTGGCGCGAATGACGGGATCATCTCGGTCTCCAGCCTGATCGTCGGCGTCGCCGCCGCCCCAGGCGCGACCGCATCCAATATCCTGATCGCCGGGACGGCCGCGCTGGTCGGCGGCGCGCTGTCGATGGCGGCGGGCGAATATGTCTCGGTCAGCTCGCAGGCCGACACCGAACAAGCCGATCTGGCGCGCGAACAGCGGGAACTGGTCCGCGCGCCCGAGCAGGAAACGGCCGAGCTGGCGGCGATCTATGTGTCGAGGGGCGTCACGCCCGCCCTGGCGCAGCAGGTGGCCGAAGAGATGATGGCGCATGACGCGCTCGGCGCGCACGCCCGCGACGAGCTGGGGCTCAGCGACGACCTGGCCGCGCGACCGATCCAGGCGGCTCTGTCATCGGCGGCATCGTTCACCGTCGGGGCCGTCATTCCGGTCTTGATCGCCGCCGTCGCGCCACGATCCATGGTGAGCATGGCTGTTTCCATCGCCGCGCTCCTGCTGCTCGCGGTGCTCGGAGCACTGGGCGCAAAAGCCGGTGGGGCCCGCCTGCTTCCGGCCATCGCACGCGTCACCTTCTGGGGTGCGATCGCGATGGGCGTGACAGGGCTGATCGGCCATGCCTTTGGAACAGCGATATAGGGCGCGAATGCGGCCATTCTATCCTTTGTCCTCAGCGGCCTGTATATCCTGGAAGCGGCCTATCACTGGTCGGCCTGAGCGCTGTGCTTCGCCCATTTTACCGGAATGCGAAGATAGGTGACGCCGTTCGCCTCGGCTTCATCAAAATGGCCAGCGCGAATGTTGACCTGGATCGAGGGCAGCAGGAGCTTGGGTACAGATAGCCCGGCGTCGCGCTTCTCACGCATGGCGACGAAGTCATCTTCGCTCACGCCATCATGGACGTGGACGCTCGACCGTCGCTGCTCGCCCACGGTCGTCTCCCAGCGATAATCGTCGCGACCCGGTGCCTTATAGTCGTGGCAAAGGAACAGTCGCGTCGCGTCCGGCAACGCCAGCAAGCGGCGGATCGAGCGATAGAGCGTCCGCGCATCTCCGCCGGGGAAGTCGGCGCGGGCAGTGCCATAGTCGGGCATGAACAGGGTATCGCCGACAAAAGCCGCATCGCCGATCAGATAGGCGACGTCAGCCGGAGTATGGCCGGGGACATGCAGCACCTCCACCTCCAGCCCGCCGATCGCGAAGCGGTCGCCATCCTCGAACAAACGGTCGAAGTCCGAGCCATCGGTCTTCAGGTCGTCCATCGCGAACACCGGGCGGAAAATCTTCTGCACCTCGCGGATGTGCGCGCCGATGCCGATCCATGCATCAGTGTCCGATTTGATGAAGGGAGCGGCCGACAGGTGATCGGAATGGGCATGCGTCTCCAGCACCATCCCGATCCGCCAGTCGTGGTTGCGAGCGAACGCCACGATGCGTTCGGCCGAACGGGTGTCCGCGATGCCGCTCGCCATGTCGAAGTCGAGCACCGGGTCGATTACCGCTGCGATCCGTGTCGCGGGATCGCCGACAAGGTAGCTGATCGTGTTCGTCGGCTCGTCGAAGAACGCTTCGATGAAGGGCTGGATCATGATTTCCTCCGTTAGCTATTGCTAATATATTAGAGCCTACTACATAAGCAATATCTAACGGAGTGCGATGATGCTCAAACCACCGATGGACCTGGCGACATTCGAGGCGAAAGCCGGACAGGTCGCCGATACGCTGAAGGCGATCGGCAATGCGCGACGACTGATGCTGCTGTGCAAGCTGGTCGAGCATGGCGAGGTGACGGTCGGCGACCTGGCCCGCGATGTCGGCCTGTCGCAGTCGGCCTGCTCGCAGCACCTGGCCAAGATGCGCGACGAAGGCCTCGTCACCTACCGGCGGGAGAGCCAGACGCTTTGGTACAGCATCGCGGACGCGCGCGTCGAAACGCTGCTCGCCACCCTCTACCAGCTCTATTGCAAGGATTGATGCGATGACGCTCGTGACCCTTTCCCCCGCCGAAACCCGCGCCGCAGTCGATGCCGGGGCGCGCCTGATCGACATTCGCGGGGCCGACGAACATGCGCGCGAGCACATCCCCGACGCGATCAACGTGCCGCTCGACCGGATCGGCGAACTGCCGCATGACGGAAGCCCGGTCGTCTTCCACTGCAAGTCGGGAATGCGAACCGCCGCCAATGTCGCGCAGCTTGGTGCGGCAGCAGGCAGCGGGCCCGCCTACGTCCTCGGGGGCGGTATCGATGCGTGGCGGCAGGCGGGGCATCCGACCGTCGCCGATCGATCGCAACCGCTGGAAATCATGCGGCAGGTGCAGATCACGGCCGGTTCGCTGGTGTTGACGGGCGTTCTGCTCGGCCTGTTCGTCGCCCCCGGCTTCTTCGGCCTGTCGGCGTTCGTGGGTGCCGGGCTGATTTTCGCAGGTGTCACGGGATGGTGCGGCATGGCGAACCTGCTGCGCGTCATGCCCTGGAACCGGCGCGCGGCTGCGTGAAGCGATCATGGACATCGCCGCTATCCTTGCCACCCTCCTATCCGGGAGCGTGATCGGCCTGATCCTCGGCCTTGTCGGCGGGGGCGGGTCGATCCTTGCCGTACCGCTACTGGTCTATGTGGTGGGCGTCGGCTCGCCCCACGCAGCGATCGGGACGGCCGCCGTCGCCGTGACAGTCAATGCGCTCGCCAGCCTCGTCGGCCATGCCCACGCCGGTCGCGTGAAGTGGCGGTGCGCCAGCGTCTTCGCGGTGTCGGGCATGATCGGCGCGGCGCTGGGTGCCGAACTCGGCAAGGCGTTCGATGGCAAGCGGCTCCTCGTCTCGTTCGGGCTGCTGATGATCGGTGTCGGGCTGTCGATGCTGCGCAAACGCCGCTCGGCCGAAGCGCCGGACGTGCGCCTGACGCGTAACAGCGCGGCGACGCTACTGCCGCGTCTGGTGCCGATCGGGCTGGGCGTCGGGCTGGCCGCCGGCTTTTTCGGGATCGGAGGCGGGTTCCTGATCGTCCCCGGGTTGACTCTCGCAACCGCCATGCCGCTGTCGTTTGCAATCGGCACGTCGCTGGTCGTTGTCAGCGCGCTGGGGCTGACCACTGCGACTTCCTATGCCCTTTCAGGTCTCGTTGATTGGGGCACTACCGCGCTGTTGGTCGT
>DXIH01000083.1 GCA_019112965.1 Candidatus Sphingomonas excrementigallinarum
CTTCCCCCGCCCCCGCCGCATCGCTACATGCACGGCGATGGTCGCCGACCCCCTTGCCAAGCTCCACGAAGTTTTCGGGTACAACCAGTTCCGGGGTGTGCAGGAACAGGTGGTCGACCGTGTGCTGAACCGGCAGCGCACGCTGGCGGTGATGCCGACGGGGGCGGGCAAGTCGCTCTGCTACCAGTTGCCCGCCGTCATGATGGACGGATGCTGCGTCGTGGTCAGCCCGCTGATCGCCTTGATGCACGACCAGCTGCGCGCGGCTGAGGCGGTCGGTATCCGCGCCGCCACCCTGACCAGCGTCGACCAGAACCGGGCCGAGACGGTGGCACGCTTCCGCGACGGCCAGCTCGATCTGCTCTATGTCGCGCCCGAGCGCGCGTCGTCGGGGCATTTCCGCGAGCTGCTCGGCTCCGCGCCGCTCAGCCTGTTCGCGATCGACGAGGCGCACTGCGTCAGCGAATGGGGGCATGACTTCCGCCCCGATTACCGCCTGCTCGAGCCGCTGATGGACGCCTTCCCCGACGTCCCCCGGCTCGCGCTGACCGCGACCGCCGATGCGCATACCCGTGCCGACATCGCCAAGCAGCTGGGCATCCCCACCGAAGGCATGATCGTCTCGGGCTTCGACCGTCCCAATATCCGCTATGCGATCAGCCCCAAGGCGAATGTGAACCTCCAGATCGCGCGCGTGGTGGCGGACACGCCCGGCCCCGGCATCGTCTATGCGCAGACCCGCGCGGCGACCGAGAAGCTGGCCGAGGCGCTGGCGCGGACGGGCCGCCCGGTACGTGCCTATCATGCCGGGCTGGATCCGGCGGTGCGCGCCAAGAACCAGGCCGATTTCGTCGCCTCCGAAGACATGGTGATCTGCGCCACGGTCGCCTTCGGCATGGGGATCGACAAGCCCGACGTGCGCTTCGTGGCCCATGCGGGACTCCCGAAGTCGATCGAGGCCTATTATCAGGAAACCGGCCGTGCGGGCCGCGACGGCGATCCGTCGGTCGCGCATCTCTTCTGGGGGGCCGACGACTTCGCCCGCGCACGGCAGCGCATGGCCGAGGTCGAACCCGAACGACAGGCGGGCGAGCGCGCGCGGCTGTCGGCACTGGGTGCGCTGGTCGAGACGGGTGGTTGCCGCAGGCGGATTCTGCTGCGGCATTTCGGCGAGGAGCTGGCCGAGGATTGCGGCAATTGCGACAATTGCCTCGGCTCCCCCGATGCGGTCGATGCGACGACGACCGCGCAGAAATTCCTGTCGGCGGTGTTCCGCACCGGCCAGATGTTCGGCGCGGGCTATATCGAGCAGGTGCTGACCGGCCAGTCGAGCGAGCGCAGCCTGATGAACGGGCATGAGGCGCTGTCGGTGTGGAACATCGTGTCGGGCGACGAGGTGGCGCTGCTGAAGCCCGTCCACCGCGCGCTGCTGCTGCGCGACGCGCTGCGCACCAATCACCATGGCGGGCTGGAGTTCGGCCCCGCCGCGCGCGCGCTCATCAAGGGCGAGGCGCGGCTCTCGCTGGTCGTGCCGCCCAAACGCGAGAAAAAGGGTCGCCGCGCCGCGCCCGTCGCCGCCAATCCGGCGGACAATCCGCTGTTCGAGGCATTGCGCGCCAAGCGCCGCGAGCTGGCGCAGGAAGCGGGGGTGCCGCCTTATGTCATCTTCCACGACTCGGTGTTGCGCGACATGGCGGCGCAGCGGCCGAGCAGCCGCGCGGCGCTGTCGCTGCTGTCGGGCATCGGCGCGCGCAAGTTGGACGCGTATGGCGAGGCCTTTCTGGCGGTAATCCGCGAGGCGGGATAGGCTCTCGGGCCATGAACGCCCCGACCCTGACAACCGAGCGGCTGACCCTGCGCGGCCATCATCCCGACGATCTCGACGCGCTGGCGGCGATGTGGGCCGATCCGGCGGTTTACGGCATGATCGGCGGCAAACCCCGGCCGCGCGAAGAGGTGTGGATACGCCTGCTCCGGTCGGTCGGACAGTGGAGCGTGTTCGGCTATGGCGCCTGGGTGGTATGCGACCGGGCGAGCGGGCAGGTGATGGGCGATATCGGTCTGCTGGAGTCGCGCCGGGCGATCACGCCCGCGCTGACAGTGCCGGAAATGGGGTGGACGCTAGTCCCGGCGGCGCACGGCAAGGGCTATGCGGGCGAGGCGATGCGTGCGGTGCTCGGCTGGGCGGAGGCGCGGGGGATCGCGCGGACCTGCTGCATCATCGATCCGGGAAATGGGGCGTCGATCAGGCTGGCGGAGAAGCTGGGGTACGGCGCGCCGGTCGAGGGGGTTTATCACGACCGGAGGATTCTGATCTTTCACCGGGGATAGACACCCTCGGCCTATTCCTCCCCTTGCAGGGGAGGTGGCAGGGCGAAGCCCTGACGGAGGGGTGTCCCGCTCTCGAGAGGAGTGACACCCCTCCACCAGCTTCGCTGGTCCCCCTCCCCTTACAGGGGAGGAATGGAAGGCCTTGGACCTCCGCTCTCATTTAGCGAAGTCGAAGTGCACGGGATGCGCTTGCCGAGAGGGTGATGCGTGGGCGTGGGCTTCGACTTCGCTCAGCCTGAACGGAGGTTGGTATTGGGTTTGCGCGGAGACGCGGAGTGGGTGCGCCCGGCCGACAGGCCGCTTCTCATCATCGGCGGGGCGGCGGGGGCAGCGGACGAATGGGTGGCCGACGCCGATGGGCGGGCCAACCTCTCTGCGCCTCCGCGCGAACAAAAGACCGCGCTCCGGACGTTCGCGGTTCAAGCCCCGCCTCCGATAGGGTACAAGGCCCCGGTGACGCTTGCCCTGATCCTGTCCGCCATCGCCATGACGCTGATCGTCGGTGTGCGCTATCTGCTCGCCTCGGGGGCGTTCGCGCTGGCGACCAGGGCGCGGCATCCGAACCTCTATGCCGGGCTGGACCCGCAGATCCGGCGCGAAATCTGGTGGAGCCTGGCCTCCGCCGCGATCTATGGCGTACCTGCCGGGATCGTCGCCTGGGGCTGGCAAAATCGCGGCTGGACGCAAATCTATGCCGACATCCACGCCTGGCCGCTCTGGTACTGGCCGGTCTCGGTGCTGCTGTACCTGATAGCGCACGATACCTGGTTCTACTGGACGCATCGCTGGATGCACCGGCCCGCCGTCTTCAAGGCCGCGCATGCCGTCCATCACGCCAGCCGACCGCCGACCGCCTGGGCCGCGATGGCGTTCCACCCGATCGAGGCGGTGACCGGCGCTGTGGTAATTCCGCTACTTGTGTTCGTGATTCCGATTCACATCGGCGCACTCGGCTTGGTGCTGACCATCATGACCGTTATGGGCGTGACCAACCACATGGGTTGGGAGATTTTTCCGCGATTCCTCTGGCAGGGGCACCTGGGGGGGTGGCTCATCACCGCAAGCCATCATCAACGGCATCATGAGCAATATGGGTGCAATTATGGACTCTATTTCCGGTTCTGGGATCGACTGTGCGGCACCGACCGGGGGCTCGGAGATTTCGCGCGCGCGCATGCGCAGGCCGCGCGCCGTGCTTCTGGTGCTGGCCGCCCTGCCATTGATGAGCGCCGCGCCGGTCAGCCGTCTGGACATCGGGATCGACCAGTTGCGCTCGGCCAAGGGCATGATCCGGCTGTGCCTGACCGCCGACCCGGATAACTTCCCGCAATGCGTCGACGACGCCCGCGCGCTGACCCGCTCGGTTCCCGCCGGGCAGCGGGGCATCCGCCTCGACGGCCTGCCGCACGGCAATTACGCCGCCGCCGTCATCCATGACGAGAACAACAATGCCAAGCTCGACACGCTGGCGGGCATCCCGCGCGAAGGCTTCGGCTTTTCGCGCAATCCGGCGATCCGCTTCGGCCCGCCGCGCTTCTCGGCGGCGCGGTTCACGCTCGATTCTGTTGCCGAAACACAACAGATCAAAATGCGGTACATCTTCTGATACAATCCGCCGGAGCGAAATCGTTACCGTCGCGTTGCATTTCGGATAACTGATTCAGGGAGTTTTCCGTCTTGCGCCTTTCCTCGCGCGTTTCCGCCCCGCTGATCGCCATGGGTGCGCTGTCCCTGTCCGTTCCCGCTTTTGCGCAGGACGCCACGGTTTCCGACAACCCCGCCGCCGCCGAAATGGCGGGGCAGCTGGGCAAGAACACCATCACCGTCGGCCTGGGCGTAGCCTATCTGCCGCGCTACGAAGGGTCGAAGGACTATTCCTTTTCGCCCGCGCCCGCCGCGCTCGCCTATATCGACGGGCATACCATCACCTATATCGGCAACCGCCTCTCGGTCGACCTGATCGGCGACAAGGCCAATCGCGACTGGGATATCCAGGCGGGGCCGATCGGCGTCGTCAATCTCGATCGCACCACCACCTCGGGGATCGGCAACCGGCAGGTCGCAGCCCTTGGCAAGATCGGCGCGGCGGTCGAGCTGGGCGGCTATGTCGGCATCGGCAAGATCGGCGTCGTCACCAGCCCCTATGACCGGCTCTCCGTCTCGGTCAGCTATCGCCATGACGTGACCGGCGTGCATGACAGCGGCATCTGGCAGCCCTCGGTCAATTACTTTACCCCTCTGTCGACCAAAGCGGCGGTCGGCCTGTTCGCCACCGCCGAGCATGCCGGGCGCGGCTATGCCCGGCGCTATTTCTCGATCACGCCGGACCAGAGCGCGGCGAGCGGCCTGCCCGTCTACAACGCGCGCGCCGGGTGGAAGGACTGGTCGGTCGGCGGCCTCGCAACCTATTCGATCACCGGCAATCTGCTGAAGGGATGGAAGGTCGTCGGCGGCCTGACCTATGGCCGCGAACTCGGCAATTTCGCCGACAGCCCGATCGTGTCGCAGGTCGGCTCGCGCAGCCAATGGCTGAGCGCACTGGGCGTGGCCTACACGTTTTAAAGATTTTCCTCCCCGGTACGGGGAGGTGGCAGGCCGTCAGGCCTGACGGAGGGGGGCCTCGGCACAGGACGTCCTGCGCGGCAATCCCCCTCCACCACCGCTTCGCGGCGGTCCCCCTCCCCGTTCCGGGGAGGAAATTAGTGACCTCACTCCTGCGGGCATTCGCCCGGCTGGGTTACCGGCGCGCCGCCCATATACCATTGGCTGCGGTCGCCCATCGTGTCGTGGTCATGATAGCAGACCCGCGCCTTGGACGACTTCAGGTCGATCTCCACCGTCCAGTTGTTGTCGGCGCAGTCATGCGGGGTGCAGCCATGGGCGGCGATCCCCTGTCCGCCGCGTCGGAAGATCGGCACCGTCACCGCGCCGCGTGACATGATCCGCTGGACGAGTTTCTGGTCGCCGACCGCATCGTGCAGCGCGGTCGCCACCTCGGTTCGGTCGAAGAAGCTGACCCCGTCGACCGCATCGTTCGGATAATGGCCGACATAGGCGGTCAGCGGATTGACCTGCGCCACGCCCGGCATAGGGGTCGGCCTTGCCGTGCCCGGCGGGGTGAAGTTGCCGGGGGCGACATCCGAGTCGGTATCCCCACCCTGTCCCCCGCACGCCGACAGCGCAAGCAGAGCCAAGGGGGCAAGGACGGCGAAACGGCGCATGTCTCTCTCCTGACGAATCTCTTCGGTTTGGAACGCTTTGATGGTGAGGCTGGTTGCCCCTGCATGTCACACCCGTCCGCCCATGATGCCGCGCTCATCCGCTTTGTCGAGGCCCAGGCAGACAGTTTCGCCACCGCCCTGGCCGAACTCCGCAAGGGCCGGAAGCAAAGCCATTGGATGTGGTACATCTTCCCGCAGATCGCGGGGCTCGGGCGCAGTGCCACGGCGCAATTCTATGCCATCGCCGATGCGGGGGAAGCGCGGGCCTATCTGGCGCATCCGCTGCTTGGGGAGCGCCTGAATCAGGCTGTTGCCGCCGCGATCGACGCGCCCGGCTCGGTCGAGGCGATTTTCGGCGGTATCGATGCGATGAAGCTGCGCTCCTCGCTGACCCTGTTCGCCGCCGTCGCGGACGATCCCGAACCCTTTCGCCGGGGACTGGAGCGTTTCTTCGACGGGCAGGACGATCCCGCGACGCTGGCAAGGCTCGACCAACCCGAACGGTGACGGTCGAGCCTCCACCCGGTTTACTTAATCGTAACGGGGCCGGGGCCGGTGACGCTGGCCGACTGGTCGGCGGTCAGCACGATCGTCCATTGGGTGGTGCCGTCGCACACCGCGTTCCAGGTCGGGTTGCCATTGGTGGCGGCGGCTTCCTTCATCGCGGTGACCGACTGGCAGCTGGCGCCGCTCGGCCCCGCATCGCGGATTGCGCGGAACAGGACGCCGCGACGCTGGCCCTCGGGCAGCGCGCGGATCTTGGCGCCTAGCGTGTCCGCGCTCATCTCCGTGCCGTTGGAGGTCGCCGCAGCGGCGCTGTTATTCGCCATCTCGGTCTTCGAGCCACATGCCGCCAGCGGCAGCGCGGCGGCCATCACGGCCAGGAGAATCGTGGAACGCTGCATGGTCCAGGTCCTTTCCTATCTGGCGGCCGCGGGAGGGCGACCGTATCGCCTGCATAACGATCATCCGTGACGCCGGTTGCGCGCATTCGTCACGAACGGCAAGACAAAGTGATGAGCGATGTTCGATTGCACGAAAGCTGGCTGTCGGTGCTGCAGCCCGAGTTCGACGAGCCCTATATGAAGGCGCTGAAGACCTTCCTGGCCGAGGAGCGCACCGGCGGCCAGCGTGTCTTCCCCCGCCCGTCCGAGTGGTTCCGCGCGCTCGACCTGACGCCGCTCGACCAGGTCCGCGTCGTCATCCTGGGGCAGGACCCCTATCATGGCGAGGGGCAGGCGCATGGCCTGGCCTTTTCGGTTCAACCCGGCGTCCGTCCGCCGCCCAGCCTGGTCAATATCTACAAGGAGATGGCGACCGATCTGGGCATCGCGCCGCCCTCCCACGGCCTGCTCGACCACTGGGCGCGGCAGGGGGTCTTGCTGCTCAACTCGGTGCTGACCGTGCGCATGGGCCAGGCCGCCTCGCACCAGGGGCGCGGGTGGGAGCGGTTCACCGACGCCGTGATCCGCGCCGTCGCCGCCAGGCCCGAGCCGGTCGTCTTCATCCTGTGGGGCGCCTATGCCCAGAAAAAGGCCGGGTTCGTCCGCGAGATGGGCGCGGGGCGGCACTGCGTCCTGACCTCGGTCCACCCCTCGCCCCTGTCGGCGCGGGGCGGGTTCTTCGGATCGAAGCCCTTTTCCAAGGCCAATGCGTTTTTGGTCCAGCATGGCCGGAAGCCGATCGACTGGGCACTGCCGCCCCTCCCCTGATCTGTAATCACACTGGCATCATTTGTCGCAAGCGCGCATAGCGCCCGCCATCCCACCGATAGAATAAGGACACCGGCGATGGCCGACGACGACTATGTCTATGACGAAGCAACCGGCGAATGGATCAGCGCCGCCGACGCCGCCGCCAAGGGCGGTACGTCGCAGGACGATGACGCGGTCGTGGTGCGGGACTCGGTCGGCAATGTGCTGAGCGACGGGGACCAGGTGACGCTCATCAAGGACCTGACCGTCAAGGGCGCAGGCCAGACGCTGAAGCGCGGCACCCTCATCAAGTCGATCCGCCTGACCGGCGACGCGCAGGAAATCGACTGCAAGTTCGACGGGATCAAGGGGTTGGTCCTGCGCGCGGAGTTCGTGCGGAAGCGGTGAACCTTGACATTGGACAGGTTGTTGTACAACTCTATACGTATGCAGGCTGTCTCCTATTCCGAAGCGCGTGAGAATCTGAAGGCGATGATCGACAAGGTCGTCGCCGACCGCGCACCCGTGGCGATCACCCGCCAGCGGGGCGAAGGAGCCGTGCTGATCTCGGCCAGCGAATGGGCTTCTATCGAAGAGACGCTGTACCTGCTGCGCTCGCCCAAGAACGCCGAACGCCTGCTGGACGCCGTACGCGGCTTTGAAGCAGGCGACGAAGGCGTGCCCTTCCCGTGAAAGTAGCGTTCTGGCCAACGGCGTGGGACGATTATCGCCATTGGCAGGAACATGACGCCAAGCTCTGCGACAAGCTTAATGCGCTGATCGAGGAATGCCGCCGTCACCCGTTCAAGGGGACCGGCAAGCCCGAACCGCTGGGTGGAAATCTGTCAGGCTGGTGGTCGCGCCGGATCAGTCATGAGCATCGGCTGGTGTACCGGGTCGCGGGCAGCGGCGAGGAGCAGGTGCTGCAGGTGGCGCAATGCCGGTATCATTATTGAGCCGACGTCATACGACGTCGGCTCAACATTTTACTTGTCCTCGTTATCGTCCACCGGGATGCGGAATGCTTGCCCGTTAGGCTTGCAAATCCGCTTCCCGTTCCGAAGCGTGATGCACTGACGGAAGATATACGTCTTGCCGTCGTCACGCATTGCCTGATCGGCCATGGAACGTCTCCGTGAATGGATTGGGGTTGACCCAACCGTCGGAGCGTGCGATTCTCAGTGTGCAACCAAAGAGGTTTCGCGTCGCTCCGACGTTGAGACATCGGGGAGGCCGACCGAAAGGTCGGCCCTCTTCGCTTCTCCGGCATTGCCGGGCTTCCATGATGACCTTTCGAGCACTCCTTAAGATTTTGATAACCCGACTCATACATACATTACGCAGCACTCACGTTAACACTCTTTCGAGTCCAAATCTTGCAAGGTGTGACTTTTAGGCCCTATTAGGCATTGGCTGCGAGGGAATGAGCATGGATGAGCTTCTGCGCCAAGCATATGAACGCCGAGAGAGACTCCGCCAGGAACTCAAACTCGTAGAAAATCTCATTGCGGATTATCTACGACTTGAGGCTCACACTCTCAATCGCGCAGAGCCCGCTAATTATGAGCTGTCCCTAGAAGCTCCTGAGTCCACGCGTCACCGCTTGACAGGCACAGAGCTCAAAAACGTGATGGATTCGGCCGAAGCGGTTATCGCCGAGGCGGGCAAACCGCTATCGCGCAGTGAGCTGATGGATCGGCTTGAACGCCGAGGGTTTCACTTTCCAGGCACCGACAAAACCAAGGTTTTTGGTACAAACCTTTGGCGCTCAAAACGCTTCTTGAATTTGAAGGGAATAGGATATTGGCCGAAAGGGGTCCCCCTTCCGGCCAAATATCAATCCGCCGAAAAGCGGCATTCAATGTTGTCTGATCCAGACTGATCAAACAGCCTTACTCCGCCGGAAGGTAAACCTCCCCACCCTTCTCACGGAATTTCTCGCTCATCTGCTGCATCCCCGCCTCGGCGTCCTCGGCCGCGACGAAGGTTTCGACCGGGGCGTTCTGCTTGGCCGCGAACTCCCGAACTTCCTGTGTAATCTTCATCGAGCAGAATTTCGGGCCGCACATCGAACAGAAATGTGCGGTCTTGGCGCCCTCGGCGGGCAGCGTCTGGTCGTGGTAGGATTCCGCCGTGTCGGGGTCGAGCGACAGGTTGAACTGGTCGCGCCAGCGGAACTCGAAGCGCGCCCGCGACAAGGCATCGTCACGCATCTTGGCGGCGGGGTGCCCCTTGGCGAGGTCTGCGGCATGGGCTGCCAGCTTGTACGTCACCACGCCGACTTTCACGTCGTCGCGGTCGGGCAGGCCCAGATGCTCCTTGGGCGTGACGTAGCAGAGCATCGCCGTGCCGTACCAGCCGATCATCGCCGCGCCGATGCCGCTGGTGATATGGTCGTATCCCGGCGCGATATCGGTGGTCAGCGGCCCGAGCGTGTAGAAGGGCGCCTCGCCGCACGCCTCCAGCTGCTTGTCCATATTCTGCTTGATCTTGTGCATCGGCACATGGCCGGGGCCCTCGATCATGACCTGCACGTCCTGCGCCCAAGCGCGCTTGGTCAGTTCGCCCAGCGTGTAGAGCTCGGCGAACTGCGCCTCGTCATTGGCGTCGGCGATCGCGCCGGGGCGCAGGCCGTCGCCCAGGGAATAGGCGATGTCATAGGCCTTCATGATCTCGGTGATCTCGTCGAAGCGTTCGTAGAGGAACGACTCCTTGTGATGCGCCAGGCACCATTTCGCCATGATCGAGCCGCCGCGCGACACGATGCCGGTGACGCGCTTGGCGGTCAGCGGGATATAGGGCAGGCGCACGCCCGCATGGATGGTGAAATAGTCGACGCCCTGCTCGGCCTGTTCGATCAACGTGTCGCGGAAAATCTCCCAGGTCAGCTCCTCGGCGATGCCGCCGACCTTTTCCAGCGCCTGATAGATGGGCACCGTGCCGATCGGCACGGGCGAGTTGCGGATGATCCACTCGCGCGTGTCGTGGATGTTGCGCCCCGTCGACAGGTCCATGACCGTGTCCGCGCCCCAGCGGATCGACCAGACCAGCTTGTCGACTTCGGACGCCACGTTGGAGGCGACCGCCGAATTGCCGATATTGGCGTTGATCTTGACCAGGAAGTTGCGGCCGATCGCCATCGGCTCGGATTCGGGGTGGTTGATGTTGTTGGGGATGATCGCCCGGCCGCGCGCCACTTCGTCGCGGACGAATTCGGGGGTCACGTAATCGGGGATGGCAGCACCGAAGCTCTCGCCGTCGCGAACATAGTCCTTGAGCATCTCGCGGCCCAGATTCTCGCGGGTCGCGACATATTCCATCTCGGGCGTGATGATGCCGCGCCGGGCATAGTGCATCTGGCTGACGTTCATGCCGGGCTTGGCCCGCAAAGGACGGTTTAGCCCGGTGCGCGGAAATTGCGGCACGCCGCCCGAACGGTCGGGGCCGAGCTGGCCGTTATCCTCGGGGCGGATTTCGCGACCGTCATAGGCCTCGACATCGCCGCGTGCCTCGATCCAGTTACGGCGGATCTGCGGCAAGCCCGCCATGATGTCGATGCGCGCGGTGGGGTCGGTATAGGGGCCGCTGGTGTCGTACACGCGCAGCGGCGGCTCGCCCGAGGACGGGTCGAGATGGATTTCGCGCATCGCGACGTTCAACGGGCCGACATGAATCTTCTTCGAGCCACGGATCGGGCCGGTGGTCACGCCAATTTCGGCCTTTGCGGGGATATCTGCCATAGTCGTCCACTCCATGCGGAGGAAACGGACCATGAGAGATGGGGCCGCTCCCTCCCTACGCCGGTGTCAGCCGGATCAGGTTCAGCGGGTCGGGGGCTCTTGCCCCCCTCTCAAGCGCAGGCCAGCGCTCCCCCGGGGATGGCCCCTGCATAAGCGGTTTCGCGGCGAAGCAGAAGGGGTTTCGCGCAGGCGACGCGACCACAAAAAAGGCCCCGACCGGCCAGGGGACTAGCGACCGATCGGGGCCAAGGACCCTTGGGAGGGAAAGGGTTATCCGCTGGCGGCGCTGGTGCGGACGTTGCCGTTCAGGCCACCGGGGAAGAAGCCGCCGCCGGTCACCGCCGCCTTGTTGAGATAGACGACGTTCAGCACCTGGCCCGGCGTGCGGACGAAGGCGATGGCGTTGCTGTCGGCGGGGACGATATTGGCCACCTGCGTCCCGTTCACGGTCGCCACGATGCCCTGGTCGAGATCGGTCGACCCGTCCAGGCTGTCGCGGGCGTCCGAGATCTTGCCCGCATTGGTGATGAGCGCCGCGTTGCTCAGCCCCTTGCGGTACAGGGTCGTGCGGACCAGACCGGCATGATAGGCCTCGGCCGCGTGGATGCCCGCCGCCGCCTCGATATAGGTCTTGTTGGTCAGCAGGGTGACGCCGCCCATATAGGCAGTGACGCCGACATCCTCGAACAGGAATGCGCCCAGCAGGAAATTCTCGTCCGAGGCATAAGGGTCGAAGGTCGATCCGCTGGCAATCACGCCCGCCGCGACCGCCGCCGCCGTGAACGCGCCGCTGGCGTCGCCCGACAGGTTGATCGAAGGCTGTGCCACCGCCGCACTGCCCAGCGCGGTGCGCAGGAAGTTGACATGGGCGATCTCGTCATAGGCGATCTCGCGCGCATATTGCGCGACGATCGGGTCCTGGAACTGGACCTGACGCGGCTGGCCCGCGCCGTTGGTGGCGCTGGTGTTGATCGCGACCGTGCCCTGCGTGCCCGTGCCGCCCAGCGACGACGTCGGCAGGCCGGTGCCGAACGCGGCATAGCTGTAGAATTGCGCTTCCAGATATTCGAGCTGGAGCGCGAAGTTCAGCACGTCGGCGTCGGTCACCGAGCCCGTCGGCGTGGTGGTGGGCGTCGGGGTGGGCACGACGATGACGTTGTCGCCATTGTCCCCGCAGGCGCCCAGCATCGCCAGGCCGCCGACCGCACCGGCCCCGGCGGCCATGCGCATGAAACTGCGACGATCGGACCGGCGCTTGGCGGCGGCTTCTTCGATGACGTCGAGGATGAAGCGTTCTTCGCTCATGATGCAAATCCTCTCCAGAGGAGGAAAAAGGGGATCAGTTCGCCACGCTGGCGCGCAGGTTGCCGTTGACGCCGGCGGGGAAGAACCCGCCCAGCGTGGTGGCCGCCTTGTTCAGGTACACGATGTTGAGCACCTGGCCGGGCGAGCGACTGAACGCGATGCCGTTCGTATCAAGCGGCACGATGTTGGACACCAGCTGGCCGTTGATCGTGGACCGGGCGATCCCCTGGTCGAGGTCGCTCGAGCCGTCCAGGCTGTCGCGCGCGTCCGAAATCTGGCCCGCAGCGGTAATTAGCGACGGCTGCGGGTTGGTCGGATCATAACCGCGTGCATAGAGCGTCGTGCGAACGATCGCGGCGTGATAGGCCTCGACCGCCAGGATGCCCGCTGCCGCCTGGAGGAAGGTCTTGTTGCTGATGAGCGGCGAGGCGCCCTTGTAAGCGGTGACGCCGACATCCTCGAAGATATAGGCGCCCAGCAAGAAAGCGGTGGGCGAGCTATAGGGGTTGAAGGTGCCGCTGGTGATGACGCCTGCCGCCAGTGCGGCGGCCGTGAAGGGGCCATTGGCATCGCCCGAGATGTTGATGGCCGGTTGCGCGACCGCCGCGCTGCCCAGCGCGGTGCGCAGGAAAGCGACGTGCGCCGCCTCGTCCGCCGCGATCTCGCGAGCATATTGGCCGACAATGGCGTCGTCGGCGCTGCCGGTCGCGAAATTGACCTGCTGGCCGCCGGTCACGGCCCCTTGCGTGCCGGTGCCGGTCAGCTGGTTGGCGGCCAGCCCGGTGCCGTTGGCGGCATAGGCATAGAACTGCGCCTCGAGATATTCGAGGTTCAGCGCAAAATTCAGAATGTCGGTGTCGGTGACCGTCGACTGGGCTCCGGCCTTGCCCGCCAACGAGAAGGCGGTCACACCGGCCGCCGCCGCACCCATCGCCGTCTTGAAGAATTCGCGCCGCAGGTTGCGGCGCTCGACCCGCGCGTCGAACGCGTCGAGCAGTTGTGCGCTTTCCGTCATCATGCTCCTCCCGATCAGGAACCTGCGAAGAGTTCTTCTGTTATAGCGAAACGATCAGAAGTACTTTTCGCGGGGGCCGAGCCGATGGCTTCGTGTTTAAGCGAAGCCTTTGCCAAACCGGATCGACAACGCCACGCCCCCGCAAAAAGACGCATCAATTTAACAAAAATTACGTTTAGATCCTTGAATCGCGCCGAAACGGTCAGGGGGCAAGGCGAGCTGATTGCGCTTCGGCCAGATATACCGCGAACAATTCGTCCGGATCGCTCCACTGGGCGATCGGCGTCCAGCCGCCTGCGCGCAGCAGGATCTTGGCGTCACGGGGGCCATATTTGTGGCTGTTCTCGGTATGAATGGTCTCACCCGACGCCATGGCGAAGGGGCGCCCCTCGATGGTGAAGTCGACATCGCGCTCCGCCGCCAGGTGCATCTCGATCCGCGAGCGGTCGTCGTTCCAGATCGCGCGGTGGCGGAACGCGTCGACCGGGATGGTGCCGTCCAGCTCGCGATTGATCCGGTCGAGCAGGTTGCGGTTGAACGCCGCCGTCACGCCCTGCGCATCGTCATAGGCGGGAACCAGGATTTCGCTGGGCTTGGTGCGGTCCATGCCGATCAGCAGCATCGCCCCCTCGCCCAGCGAGCCGCGCATCGCGCGCAGCAGGTCGGTCGCCATGGCGGGCGTCATGTTGCCGATCGTCGAGCCGGGGAAGAAGCCCAGCTTGGGCGTATCGGCGACCATGGCGGGCAGCGTCAGCGGGCGCATGAAATCGCCCTCCAGCGGATGGATGGGCAGGTCCGGGAACGCCTGTTGCAGGCCGCGCGCCGATTCCCGCAGGAAGTCGCCCGAAATGTCGATCGGCACATAGGCCGATGGCTCGACACAGCGCAACAGCACCGGCGTCTTGGTCGACGAGCCCGAACCGAACTCGACGACCGCGCGACCCTTACCGACATGCGCGACCAGATCGGGGCACATGGTCTTCAGGATCGCGGTCTCGGCGCGGGTCGGATAATATTCGGGCAGATCCGTGATCGCCTCGAACAGCTCGGACCCGCGACGGTCGTAGAACCAGCGCGCGGGGATGGCGCGCGGGCGACGCTCCAGCCCGGCGAGGACGTCGGCGCGAAAGGCAGGGTCGGCGAGCGACATCTGGCCGTCCTCAATCTCGGGCTTCAGCATGATTACAGGTCCTTTGCCAGGCGGACGCCGGTGAATTGCCAGCGCTGATGAGGGTAGAAGAAGTTGCGGTAGCAGGCGCGGGCATGGCCCCGCGGTGTCGCGCAGCTGCCGCCGCGCAGGACGAACTGCCCGTTCATGAACTTGCCGTTATATTCGCCGACCGCGCCCTCGACGGGGTGGAAGCCGGGATAGGGGCGATAGGCGCTGCCGGTCCATTCCCAGACATCGCCGAAAAAGGCCGGGCCGCCCGAGGATGGACGCGGTTCGATCGCACCGGCGCGGTCCAGCTGGTTGCCGCCCGATGCGTCATGCGACACGGCCGCCGCTTCCCACTCGAATTCGGTCGGCAGGCGTGCACCCGCCCAGGTGGCGAAGGCGTCCGCCTCGTAGAAGCTGACATGCGTGACCGGCGCGGCGGGGTCGATCGCGCGACGTCCGTCGAGCCCGAACCGGGTCCAGCCGCCGTCGCGCTGTTCCCAATAAAGTGGTGCTGCGATGCCCTCGCCCTTCACCCAGGCCCAGCCGTCCGACAGCCAGAGCCGTGCATCATGATAGCCGCCATCGTCGATGAACTGCATCCATTCGGCGTTGGTGACGGTTCGGTCGGCGATGGCATGGCCCTGCAGCAGCGCCTGATGACGCGGCCCTTCGCAGTCGAAGGCAAAACCTCGTCCGTCATGTCCCACGTCGACGATCCCGGCCCGCCCCTCGATCCAGCCCATCGGGGCGGGCATCGCGACCGGCGCCTTGGGCTCGGGCGCGTACAGCGCGGGTTCGAGCGGGTTTTCGGAGAACAGGTGCAGGATGTCGGTGACGAACAGCTCCTGATGCTGTTCCTCGTGGTGACAGCCCAGTGCGACCAACTCCAGCGCCGCCGCGGGCAGATCGGGCAGCGCCGCCAGCAGCGCGGCATCGACATGCGCGCGATACGCCCGCACCTCGTCCAGCGTCGGGCGGGTAATCATGCCCCGGCGGTGGCGCGCGTGCCGCTTTCCCTCGGCCTCATAATAGCTGTTGAACAGGAACGGAAAGCGCGGATCGTGCAAGCCGTAACCCGGCACATGATCGCGCAGCACGAAGGTTTCGAAGAACCAGGTCGTATGCGCCATGTGCCATTTGGCGGGCGAGGCGTCCGGCATCGACTGGACGGTCGCATCGGCGTCGGACAGCGGCTCGGCCAGCGCCAGGGTCAGGCCACGTACTGCGGCATAGCGCGACGCGAGATCGCCAGCGGGTTTTGGGGCAGACTTCGAGGCCGCCGCGGAGGACGGGACGAGGGTCGACATTGGGCGCTCCCCGGGATTGCGGGAAGCGCGGCCGGCCCTTTACCGTACCATGCGCGCCCCTCCTGGAACCCAAAGAACGTCCGATGCGCCGCTTTTGTTCATCGTGCGTGCCGCAACAAAAAGCCAATCGGACAAACGGTTGAGGTAGGCGAGCGCGGGCGGGTTGATCGCCTCCTGCCCGGCCAGCGCGACGGTCGCGCGCTCGGCCCGCCGGGCGATGGCACGCGCCAGATGCAGATGCGCCGACGCCGCACTGCCGCCGGGCAGGATGAAGCTAGTCAGCGGCGACAGCGATGCGTTCATCGCGTCGATCTCCGCCTCCAGCCGCGCGACCTGTTCGGGGACGATGCGCAGCGCGCCTTCGATCTCTCCGGGGGTCGCGAGATCGGCACCCAGGTCGAACAGGTCGTTCTGGATCATCGTCAGCCGCTCGACCAGCGGCCCCTCGACCGACAATAGCGCCACGCCGATCGCGCTGTTCGCCTCGTCCACCTCGCCGATCGCGACCATGCGTGGTTCGGCCTTGGAGCGGCGCGATCCGTCGACCAGTCCGGTCGTGCCCTCGTCGCCGGTTCGGGTGTAGATTTTCGTCAGCTTGACCAAGGGATCAGGTCCGCCCCGCCATGAACAGCAACAGCACGACGACGGTGATCGCCAGCGCCTGGAAGAAGATGCGCTGCTGCATCATCCGGTTGGATTTCAACTGCGACGCGGTCGGCCCCTCGCCCTTCGCCTCCGCCGTGGCTTCCTGAAGGAAGGTGATGATGCCGCGCACCAGCGCGACGACGGTGGCGAGCATCGCCGCGATCAGCAGGATGACGAGAAACGTGGTCATGCCCGGAGCTTACGCCTCCGCCAGCCGAAATCCAGCGGGAAGCATATTGCGGCGCAGCGCATCGGCCAGCGCGCGGCCGTCCTCCCCCGCGTCGCGCATCGCCGCCAGCGCGGGCGCGCCGTGCCGCTTGGCCAGACGCTGCCCGTCCGCATCGACGATCAGCGGGTGGTGATGGTAAAGCGGCGTCGGCAGGCCGAGCAGCGCTTGCAACAGCCGGTGGACATGGGTGGCGTCGAACAGGTCGACGCCGCGAACCACGTCGGTCACGCCCTGCGCGGCATCGTCGACCGTCACCGCCAGATGATAGCTGGCGGGCGCATCCTTGCGCGCTAGGATGACGTCGCCATGGGACAGCGGATCGGCGACGACCGATCCCGCATATTCGTCCTGCCAGGTCAGCGGCCCGGCCCGCTCCACCGCCCGCGCCATGTCCAGCCGCCAGCTATGCGGCTCGCCCATCCGCGAGGCACGGGTTTCGTCCGACAGATGGCGACACGTCCCCGGATAGAGCGGCGTCGCCCCGTGCGGCGCGGACAGGCTGGCGGCGATCTCGGCACGGGTGCAGAAACACGGATAGAGCAGGTCGGTCAGCCGCGCCTGCGCCGCCGCGTACAGGTCCAGCCGCTCGGACTGGAAGGACAGCGCGTCCCATTCCAGCCCCAGCCATTCCAGGTCGAGAAGAATGGCATCGACATGCTCGGGACGACTGCGGGTGCCGTCGATATCCTCGATCCGCAGCAGGAAGCGCCCGCCGCCCGCCCGCGCCAGATCGTGCGCACGCACCGCCGACAGCGCATGGCCCAGATGCAGCCGCCCGGTCGGGCTGGGCGCGAAACGCGTAGTGCGCGGCGCTCCGTTCATCGCCCACCCCCTTGACCGCGATTCCAATCCCATGCTGTCATAGCCATGTCACGCGCCTGCGCGAAGAGCGTCGGCGTACATCGATGGGAGGAGCTGTGTTTCATCCCGACCTGATCCGACACCCGGACAGTTGTCCGGCGCTTGTACTGAATGCGGACTATACGCCGCTGTCCTATTATCCGCTGTCGGTCTGGCCCTGGCAGACCGCGGTGAAGGCCGTGTTCCTCGACCGGGTGGATATCGTCGCCCATTATGAGCGCGAGGTGCGCAGCCCGACCGCCAAGGTCAAGCTGCCCTCGGTCATCGCACTGAAGCAATTCGTGAAGCCGTCGCAATTCCCGGCCTTCACCCGCTTCAACCTGTTCCTGCGCGACCGTTTTTCCTGCCAATATTGCGGATCGCACCGCGACCTGACCTTCGACCATGTCATCCCGCGCGCGCAAGGCGGCCGGACCACCTGGGAAAATGTCGTCACCGCCTGTGCACCCTGCAACCTGAAGAAGGGCGGACGCACGCCCCGCCAGGCCGCGATGCCGCTGCATATTGAGCCGATCCGCCCGACAAACTGGCATTTACAGGAACATGGGCGGAGCTTCCCGCCCAATTATCTGCATGAAACATGGCACGACTGGCTCTATTGGGACGTTGAGCTGGAAGCGTAACGAAGCCGGGAGTGTCGAATGCGTGGATGGGCAAGGGGCCTGACGAGCCTGGGACTGATGGCACTGGCCGCCACAACCGCGGCTTGTGGCAAGAAGGCGGAAAACCGCGCCGAGGCCGACCGCGCCGCCGCCAAGGCTGGCTTCGTGCCGCCCTCGGTCACCAGCCGCATCGACTTCGGCAGCATGATGGCGCGCCGCTTCCGCGAACTGGACCGTGACGGCAACGACATCATCACCGCCGACGAAATGCCCACGACCAATTCGCGCCTGTGGGAACTGGACCGCAACAAGGACGGCGAGATCACCGAGAGCGAGTTCTTCGAGGGGATGCTCGCCCGGTTCGACCGCATGGACCTGAACCGCGACGGCACCGTGACGTCGGAGGAACGCGAAGCCTCGCGCACCGAACGCCCCGCGGCGCCGACCAACCCGGTCGCGACGGGCGCGGGTGCGACCCCGCCGGGGAATGCGAACTGAGGCAATCGTACCCCCGTCAGCGTCAGGGCCGTTGCTTCGGCCCTCGGAGCCGCGCAAAACGATGACTACGGCATAGCGTCGACGGAGCGGGGGACCATGAAAGCAATCATGTTGGGGGCGAGCCTCATCGCTCTGGCATCGTCCCCAATAGGAGCGCGCCAGCCTGCCTCCTCCCGGATCGCGCAGGTCGAACATGGGCTGACATCCGCTGTCATCCTTGCCGACGCGCCGGTGCCGCGCCGCACGATCGCCGCCGAAATGGCGCGACTTCATATTCCGGGGGTCAGCGTCGCCGTGCTGCACGACGGGGCGATCGCCTGGGCTAAGGGTTATGGCGTCACACGCGCGAAGGGGGTGCCGGTCACGCCCGACACGCTGTTCCAAGCCGGATCGATCAGCAAGCCGGTGACGGCGCTCGCCGCGTTACGACTGGTCGAGCAGCATCGACTGATGCTGGACGCCGACGTCAACGATCGGCTCAAGGCGTGGAAACTGCCCGTGCCGCCGGGGCAGCACGTCACGCTGCGGCAATTGCTCGGCCATGTCGCGGGAACGACGGTGCATGGCTTTCCCGGCTATGCGGCGGGGCAACCCGTACCCGATATCGACGCGGTACTGGCCGGGCGCCCACCCGCCAATACCAAGCCGGTCGTGGTCGACACGCCGCCGGGCACGGTCTGGCGCTACTCGGGCGGCGGCTACACCGTTGTCCAGAAGCTGATCGAGGATGTCACGGGGCGCTCCTTCGCCGCCGTGCTGCGCGACGAAGTGCTCCAGCCTGCGGGCATGACCGCCAGCAGTTTTGCCCAGCCTCTGCCCGTGACGCGCCGCGACCGGGTGGCTTGGCCGCATGACGGCACCGGAAAGCCCGTCGAGGGTGGTCCGCACACCTATCCCGAACTGGCAGCGGCCGGTCTGTGGAGCACGCCGAGCGATCTTCTGCGCTATGCCATCGCGGTTCGGAACAGCGCGCGGGGGATGACGGGCACCCTGCTCGCGCCATCGACTGCGACGGCCATGCTGACACCCGGCAAAGGCGATTATGGCCTGGGGCTGGAGGTTCACGGCCCGGCGTCGGATCGCTGCTTCTCGCATGGTGGCAGCAATGCGGGGTATGAGAATTTCCTGGTCGCCTATACCGGCTCCGGTGACGGCGTCGCCGTCATGACCAATGGCGCGCAGGGTAATGAGCTGGCCATGGAGATCACCCGCAGCGTCGCCGCCGCCTATGGCTGGCCCGACTATCGCAGCATCACCCGCCGGAGCGCGCCGATCGACGTTGCGACGCGCAAACGCCTGACAGGCACCTACACCGTGCCCGGCCTGGGGTCCTTCTCGATCTTGGCGCAAGGAACGGGGCTGGCGCTGTCGCTCAAGGAAGGCGCGAGCGAACCACTCTATGCCTCGACGGGGAACAGCTATTTCATCCTGTCGTCGGATCTTGTCCTTCATCTGGACCGGAATGGTCCAGACGTTCGGGGGCGTATCGTCACCGGCCCGTTCGACGTACCGTTTCAAAAAGACGCGAGCACCGCGCCCTGACGCAACTTCCTGCGTAGATCGCAATACGATATTATACCAAAATTACCAGCTTCATTCGGTTGACGTGCCTCCTATTGCGTTGCAGCAATGGCGGCCATGACGACCTTGCCTCCTATCGCCAACAATGCCGACATCCGCTTTCTGGGCGCACAGCTCGGCGATGTGATACGCCGCTATGGCGGCGACGCGCTGTTTGAGGCGACCGAGGCCATTCGCCGCGCCTCGGTCGATCGCTATCGCGGGCTGGGCGAGGACGGGTCGGTCGACCTTCAGCTCGAACGCCTCGCGCTGGACGAGACGCTGGATTTCGTACGCGGCTTCATGCTGTTCTCGATGCTCGCCAACCTAGCCGAGGACCGGCAAGGCATCGCGCGCGAGCCCGCCGCCGATATCGCCGATGTGCTGGAGACGCTGGCCGGACAGGGCATTGACCGGGACGCCGCGATGGAGCTGCTCGCGCAGGCGCTGGTCGTCCCCGTGCTGACCGCGCACCCGACCGAGGTTCGGCGTAAGAGCATGATCGACCACCGAAACCGCATCGCCGAACTGCTGGCGATGCGCGACGCGGGCCGCACCGTCACACCCGACGGCGACGATGTCGAGGCGGCGATCGGTCGCCAGATCGCGCTCCTCTGGCAGACGCGCGTGCTGCGCCGTGAGCGGCTGTACGTTACCGACGAGGTGGAGACGGCGCTGTCCTATTTGCGCGACGTGTTCCTGCCGGTGCTGCCCGCGCTCTACCAGCGCTGGGACAAGGCGTTCGGCACGCGCGTACCGGCTTTCCTGCGCCCCGGCTCATGGATCGGCGGCGACCGCGACGGCAATCCCTTCGTGACCGCCGAGTCGCTGACGACCGCGCTCGCACAAGCCGCGGACGCGGTGTTGACCCATTATTGCGAGGGCGTCCATGCGCTGGGCGCCGAGCTGTCCATCTCGACCGGCCATGCCCAGGTGGACGAGGCGGTGCTGGCGCTGGCCGATGCCAGCGGCGACGATGCGCTCAGCCGCTCGGACGAGCCCTATCGCCGTGCCCTGTCGGGCATCTATGCGCGCCTCTCCGCCACTCACCAAAAGCTCACGGGCAAGACCCCGCCCCGCCCCGGCCGCCTGACCGGCGAGCCCTATCCCGATCCTAAGGCCCTACGCACCGATCTGGTTGCGATCGCGCGCGGGCTGGCGGCGCAGGGCGACGGTGCGCTGGCCGGCGGCGGCGCGCTCGGGCGGCTGATCCGCGCGGTCGAGACCTTCGGCTTCCATCTCGCCACGCTCGACCTGCGGCAGAATTCGGCGGTGCATGAGCGCGTCGTCGCCGAACTGCTGAAGGTCGCAGGGGTCGAGCCGGACTATCTGGCGCTGGACGAGGAGGCGCGCGTGGCGCTGCTTCGCCGCGAGCTGGCCAATGCCCGGCCGCTGTTCAGCCACTATGCCGACTATTCGGACGAGACCCGATCCGAGCTCGCCATCGTCCAGGCCGCCGCCGATGCGCATGCCAAATACGGCCCGAAGTGCATCACCAATTACATCGTCTCGATGGGCAAGTCGGTGTCCGACCTGCTCGAAATCAACCTGATGCTGAAGGAATTCGGCCTCTACCGCCCCGGCGAGCCCGCCACCGCCGCGATCATGGCGGTGCCCTTGTTCGAGACGATCGAGGATCTGGAGGCGGGGCCCGAGATCATGCGCGCCTATTTTGCGCTGCCCGAGATCGCCGCCATCGTCCGCGCGCGGGGCCATCAGGAGGTGATGATCGGCTATTCGGACTCGAACAAGGACGGTGGGTACCTGACCTCCACCTGGTCGCTGTCCAAGGCGTCGAGTGCCTTCCGCCCGGTCTTCGACGAGGCGGGCGTCCGGATGCAGCTGTTCCACGGGCGCGGCGGTGCGGTGGGGCGTGGCGGCGGCAGCGCCTTTGCCGCGATCCGCGCCCAGCCGCACGGCACGGTGCAGGGCCGCATCCGCATCACCGAACAGGGCGAGGTGATCGCGGGCAAATATGGCACGCGCGACTCGGCGCTGACCAACCTCGAAGCGATGGCCTCCGCCACCTTGCTCGCCAGCCTGGAGCCGGATCGGCTGTCGGCGGCGGACACCGCGCGCTTTACCGCCGCGATGGAGCAGCTGTCGGCCACCGCCTTCACCACCTATCGCGATCTGGTCTACGGGACCGAGGGTTTCCGCGCCTTCTTCCGCCAGATGACGCCGATCGCGGAGATTGCGGGGCTCAAGATCGGCAGCCGCCCGGCCAGTCGCAAGAAGTCCGACGCGATCGAGGATCTGCGCGCCATTCCCTGGGTGTTCAGCTGGGCACAGGCGCGCGTCATGCTGCCCGGCTGGTTCGGCGTCGGCACCGCCATCGCGCAATTCGAGGACAAGGCGCTGCTTGCGGAGATGGCGAAGGAATGGCCGTTCTTCGCCGCCACCCTGGCCAATATGGAGATGGTGCTCGCCAAGTCCGACATCGGCATCGCGCGGCGCTATGCCGGGCTGGTCGAAGATGCGGGGATGCGCGACGCGATCTTCGGGCGCATCCATGACGGCTGGCACCGCGCGCGCGACGGACTGCTGACCGTGACCGGGCAGACGCGGCTGCTGTCCGACAATCCCGCGCTGGAGGCGTCGATCCGCCTGCGCCTGCCCTATATCGAGCCGCTCAACCTGCTCCAGATCGAGCTGATGAAGCGCCACCGCGCAGGCGAGGACGATCCGCGCATCGGCGAGGGCATCCTCCTCTCGATCAACGGCATCGCCACGGCGCTTCGGAACAGCGGGTAAGATGGCCGACGTCGTCGTTCATTACGAAGGCGGGCTGCGCTGCCATGTGACGCATCCCGGTAACGGCGCGGTGCTGGTCCTGGATGCCTCTCAGGAACTGGGCGGGCGCGGTGAGAATTTCTCGCCCAGCGACCTGTTATCGGTGTCGCTGGGCGGCTGCGTGCTGAGCATCATGGCGATGGCGGGGCGCGTCGCTGGGCTGGAGCTGGCGGGCGCGACGGCGACCGTGACCAAGGAGATGGGCCACGCCCCGCGCCGGATCACGACACTGGCCGTGACGGTTCGGGTGCCGGGGCGGTACGATACGAGCCAGCGCAAAAGGCTGGAAGCGGCGGCGGCGGCCTGTCCGGTTCATGCGGTATTGGGGATCGACGCGCCGATCACGATCGTGTGGGACGAAGACTGACGCTGTTCCATTCCTCCCCTGCAAGGGGAGGGGGACCATGCGCAGCATGGTGGAGGGGTGTCACCGCCTGCCGTGACACCCCTCCGTCAGTCCTTCGGACTGCCACCTCCCCTGCAAGGGGAGGAATGGATTTTACGGCCTCTTGTCCCGCGCCTCCTCCGCCGTGAACCCCTCGACCATCGCGCGGAAGGTCGCCTCGGCCACGTCGGGGTTTACCCCCGCCAGCGTCGCCTTGGCCCGGATTCGCGTCAGGATCTGGCGGATACGTGCCTCGTCCCGCACGGTCGCGGCGGAGGTCTTGAACCGTCCTGCCTGCGCGACATAGCGCGACCGCTCGGCCATCAGGCGCAGAATCTGGTCGTCGATTCGGTCGATATTGGTGCGAACCTCGCCCAGCGTTCGGCAGCAAGGCGTAGTTTGCCCCTGCGCGGAAAGGGGCGTGGGGAGCAGGGCGGCGAGAAGCGTGGCGCAGGCGAGCAGACGCATCCGGTATCTCCGGCATAGGGCAGATTTCTGGACCGATACGGCCTCATTTCCGACCCGGCCAGTGACATCGCCGTCACGTTCGGGGGGTGATTCCATTCCTCCCCTGCAAGGGGAGGGGGACCAGCGAAGCTGGTGGAGGGGTGTCACTCCTATCGAGAGCGGGACACCCCTCCGTCAGGCCTGTGGCCTGCCACCTCCCCTTCCAGGGGAGGAATGGGTTGGACGATCGGCCTACCCCGCCCGGTTGCGCTCGGCCTGTCCCATGACCGCCGCCATCGCACGGCCCCCCGGCACATCCGACGCAGCCAGTCCGGCGATCACGCCGCGCCGGTTGGGCTCGGGATGGTGCTGAGCGATCTTCCATACGCCCTCCAGCCGCGTGACATGGAGGATCAGGCCGACGATGCCGCGCTGCAGCCCCGCGATAAAGTCCGCAGGCGCATCGTCCATCGACCAGGGTTCGGCCTGCCCCGCTTCCTTTCCTTGCGTCAGTCGCGTCAGATGCGCCGACAGCCAGTCGGGATCGCGCGTTACGGACAATCTCCCCTGCGCCTGCACCACCACGTAATTCCAGGTCGGCACCACCTTTCCGTGCTCGCGCTTGGTCGGATACCAACCAGGATGGACATAGGCGTGCGGCCCCTGAAAAATCGCCAGCGCCACGGTGCCGTTCTCGGCCAGCCGCCACAGCGGATTGGCGAGCGCGACATGTCCTTCCAGGACCAGCGCCTCTTCGTCATGCGTCGCGATCATCGGCAATGACACCGCCTCGGGCACGCCGTCGCGCACCACGACCAGCGAGGCGAGGCCGATCTCCGCCACCGCCTCGAGCAGCACGTCCTCGCGCGTTTCGCGAAAAGCACGCGGCGGATAACTCATGTCAGCGCCAAGGCCCGCTCGCCGCGTTCGTGCGCGAGCAGCCACTGCTTCACCGCCAGGCCGCCCGCAAAGCCGGTCAGCGTGCCATTCGCGCCGATGACGCGGTGGCACGGCGTCACGATCGACAGGGGGTTGCGTCCGTTCGCCCCCCCCACCGCGCGCGATGCGCCGGGCCGCCCGATCGCGGCGGCGAGTGCGGCATAGCTGCGCGTCTCGCCGTAAGGAATGGCGTTCAGGCCGGTCCACACCGCCCTCTGGAACTCGGTGCCGACAGGGTCGAGCGGCAGGTCGAACGCGCGGCGCTCCCCCGCGAAATATTCGGCCAGCTGACGCATCGCCTCGGCCAGCACATCATGCGCCGGATCGCCGCGCCGTTCGGGCAGCGTCACCCGCCCCGCCCTCTCCTCGGCCCACAGGATCGCGCGCAGGCCCTGCTCGCTCGCCACGAGGGTCAGCTCGCCCACCGGCGAGGCCATGGTGCATTCGCTCAACATGGCGCCACCCTAACCGATCACGCGGGGCGATGCGTCCCGCTTCTTGCGGTCAAACCTGAAAGAAGGGTGCCGCGATTTCGGGCGTGACACGCAGCAGACGGCCGGTGGCGCGGTCGATCAGTGCCCAGGTCGTCACCGCCTGCACCTTCACCCGGCCGTCCGCATCCAGAAAGCGGACATGCCGGTCGAAGCGCGCGCCCTTGGGCGGGTCGGGCACCCAGGTCTCCGCCGTCACCGTCTCGCCCGCCACGACATTGCCGCGATAGTCGATCTCGTGCCGCGTCACGACCCAGACATGGACCGCGGCATGTTCGGGGGGCACGACCGACTCCCAATGTGCGCCCGCGATCGCCTGAATCCACTGGACCCAGACGGCGTTGTTCACATGGCCGAGCTCGTCGATATGCTCGGGCTGGGCGGTGAAGCTCATGCTGAAACGGCTCATGCCTGTTCGTCCGATTCCCTGTATCGCAACCACAAGGCGCGTGCGCCCCAGCCGATCGCGGCGGCGACCATGACCAGCCCGGCCGCCATCAATATGTGCGGCAGTGTCGGGCGATAGCGCGCGGCGAGTTCGTGAAACGCCTCGCCGAACAGATAACCGATGCCGGTGAAGATCGCTGCCCAGCACACGGCGGACGCGGCATTGACCGCGACGAACAGCCGGGTCGACACATGGCTGGTGCCCAGTGCCACCGGGCTGATCGTGCGCAGGCCGTAGAGGAAGCGGAAGGCAAAGATGAAGCCGACCGGGTAACGCTCCATCAGCTTCGTGACGCGCGCATAAACCCGCCGCTTGCGCAGCTTGCCCACCCAGCGCCCGTCGCGCGCACGCCGGCCGATGGTGAAGAAGACCTGGTCCGCCAGGAACGACCCGATCGCGGCGGCGAGGAAGGCGGCGGGCCAGGCGACCAGCCCCTGATGCGACAGGATGCCCCCCGTCACGACCGCCGTCTCCCCCTCCAGCCCGGCGCCGAGTGCGATGGCCGCGACACCGTAGCGCGCGACGATCGCCTCTATGCTCAGGATTCGACTCCCATCTGCCACAGGATGAAGGCGTGCTCCTCCGCGCCTTCGCGCAAGGACTCGAACCGGCCGGACTTGCCGCCATGCCCGGCGCCCATATTGGTCTTGAGCAGCAGCAGATTATCGTCGGTCTTGACGCTGCGCAGGCGGGCCGCCCATTTGGCGGGCTCCCAATAGGTGACGCGCGGATCGTTCAGCCCACCGGAGATGAACATCGGCGGATAGGCCTGGGGCTTCACATTGTCATAGGGGCTATAGCTGCGGATCAGCTCGAACGCCGCCTTGTCCTCGATCGGGTTGCCCCATTCGGGCCACTCACCCGGCGTCAGCGGCAGCTCGGCATCCATCATCGTGTTGAGCACGTCGACGAACGGCACGTCGGCGATGACCGCGCCCCACAGCTCCGGGTCCGAATTGACCACCGCGCCCATCAGCTCGCCCCCCGCCGAGCGGCCCGCAATCGCGATCTGGCCCTTGCTCGTCCAGCCGCCCTCGATCAGGCCCTTCGCCACATCGACGAAATCGTGGAAGGTGTTGGTGCGCTTTTCCAGCTTGCCGTCCAGATACCATTGCTGGCCCAGATCATCGCCGCCGCGGATATGCGCGATGGCATAGGCAAAACCGCGATCAAGCAGGCTCATGCGGCCCGTCGAGAAGCCCGGCGGAATGGCATAGCCGTAGGCGCCGTACGCATAGAGGAACAGCTTGCCCGATCCGTCGCGCGGGAAATCTTTCGGATAGACGATCGACACCGGCACCAGCGTTCCGTCGCGGGCAGGAATCTTCAGCCGCTCGGTGCGGTACTTGTCGCCATCATAGCCCGACGGGATTTCCTGCACCTTGAGCACGGTCAGCCCGCCGGTCGCGACGTCATAGTCATAGACGGTGCCCGGCGTGACCATCGATTCGTAACCCAGGCGCAAGGTCGACACGTCATACTCGGGATTGTCGCCCAAACCCGCCGTATAGCTCGCCTCGGGAAAGTCGATCCGCTGCGCTACGGTCGGCGTGTCGTAGCGGTGGATGGCGATGCGATCCAAACCGTCCTCACGCCCCTCGACGACGAAGAAGTCCTTATAGCACTCCACCCCGGTCATGTAGAAATGCGGGTTCGGCGCGATCAGTTCGTGCCAGTCGCCAGGATTGTCGATCGAGGCGGTGCACAGCCGGAACTGCGGGTCGACATCGTTGGTGTGGATGAACAGCGTGCCGTCATGCTCGTCCACATCATATTCGCGGCCTTCCTGACGAGGCGCGACCAGGATCGGTTCGGCGAAGACATTGTCGGCAGGCAGCAGCCGCACCTCGCTGGTGACGTGATCGCCGGTCGCGATCACGATCCAGTTGCGCGCCGAGGTCTCGGCGATGGCGACGCGGTAACCCTCGTCATCCTCGTGGAACAGCTCGACATCCTCGGCGACCGGCGTGCCCAGCCGGTGGAACCGCGCATTGTCGGTGCGCCACTGCACATTCGCCACGCCGTAGAGAAAGCCGCTATCGTCGGCGACCCAGACGATCTCGGACAACATGCCGGGGATGACGTCGGGCAGGTGCTCGCCGGTGGTCAGGTCCTTGACCCGCACCTCGAAGCGTTCGGAACCGTTGTCGTCGATCGCATAGGCCAGATAACGGCCATTGTTGCTGATCGAGAAGGCGCCCAGCCGGAAATATTCCTTGCCCTCGGCCAGCGCCGGTTCGTCGAGCAGCAGTTCGTCCGCGCCGCCCGTCACCGGCTTGCGCCACCATTTGCGATACTGGCCGCCCGTCTCGAACCCGGTCCAGTAGATCCAGTCGCCGTCCTTTTGCGGAACCGAGGACTCATCCTCCTTGATCCGCGCCTTCATTTCTTCGTACAGCTGGTCGATCAGCGGCTGGCGCGGGGCCATAACCGCCTCGAAATAGGCATTCTCCGCCTCGACATAGGCGAGGACGTCCTTGTCCTCGACCTCAGGATAGGCGGGGTCCTTCAGCCAGGCATAGGGGTCGGTGATCGTGATCCCGTGCGCGGTGAAGCTGTGGGGACGGGTTTCGGCAATGGGCGGCGTCGGCGCGGCGGGTTCGGTCATCGCCCGGATGTAGCTAGGCTTGGGCCCCGCCGGAAGGGGTGGCCCATGGTTTCTCCCACGCCACCCTCCGTCCACCCTATTCCCCAACAGCCGTTCACGCTGAGCGAAGTCGAAGCGCACGTTCCGCGGTGGCCAACCGATTCCCTTGGCCTTCGACTTCGCTCAGGCTGAACGGGCGGTAGAATCTGGGACGTTACTTCGCCTTCCACCCGTCCGCCAGCGTCCAGCGATCCCGCCAGTGCAGGACGGGCGTCTCGCCCTCCCAGTCCACCGGCAACCAGACATAGCGCCCGTCGATCGCATTTTCGGGCCGCCAGCGATCGGCCATGAAGATGAAGCGCGGCTCGCCCCCCGGCCGTTCGGGCGGCAGCGGCAGGACGAAGGTGGATTGCGAGTGGAAGGTCGTCTTGCGGTCCTCCTCGCTGCCGCGCACCGGATTGCCCAGCGAACGCCACGGCCCCGTCACCTTGTCCGCGACATAGACCCGCCCCGGATTGGGTCGCCAGCCGGTCAGGCCGGAGGCGAACATGTAATAGCGCCCCTTGGCCTTGAAGAGCGCGGGTGCCTCGTTCCCGCCATCGGGCAGCGCGCGGACATAATAGCCGTCATGGCGGGTCCAGTCGGGGGCCAGCCGTGCGATCTGAAGCGTGTCATTCTCTTCCGACGCATAGACATGCCAGGCCGTATCGCCATCGACGAAGACCGTCATGTCGCGCGCCATCTGGCCACCGGCAAAGTCGCGGGCCAATGTCGTGCCGGGCGCCTTGTCCTCCGGCGTCGCATTGGCGGGCCAAATACCCGGATTGACCCTCCCTGCGCGCAGGAAGCGGAACGGCCCCTGCGGCCGGTCGGCGACCGCGACGCCCGCCTGCGCCGCGCCGTAGCCGCGCCCCTTCAGCTCCAGGTGGAACCACATCACGAACTTTCGCGTGCGCGGGTTGTAGACGACCTTGGGCCGCTCCAGGATGCAGCCGCGCGTGATCGGGCTGGCCGGATCGTCGGATACGGGGAGCGCGATCCCCTCGTCGCGCCAGTGCACCAGATCGGTCGAGCTATAGGCATGGACGCCGACCAGCGCGCTATTGCCCCCCTCGCCCGCCGTCTTGTGCTCACCATGCCACCACCAGCGCCCGCCATGGCGCAGCATCCCGCCGCCATGCGCGTTGATCGCGACGCCGCTGGTGTCGTTCCACACCTCGCCGGGGCGAAACGCATCGGGCTGTGCCGCCCGCGCCATGCCGCCGCCGACCAACGCCGCCGCGCCCGCCCCCACCAAGATGCTCCGCCGATCGATCGTCATGCAAAACCCTCCCACATGGCCCGCACAGGATCGTATATCGTCTGACAAATGGATCAAGCCCCCGGTGACAGGCTCGACGCTGTTCGAGCATAGGGCTAGACCGGCCGCGTTTCCCATTGCTGTCAGGCCGTACCATGTCTCATTCCGCCCGCCTTTCCGCCCTCCGCACCCAGTTGGCCGCCCAGGGGCTCGACGGCTTCGTCGTGCCGCTGACCGACGAGCACATGAGCGAATATGTCGGCGACTATGCGCAGCGGCTGGGCTGGCTGACCGGGTTCGGCGGCTCGGCGGGGTCGGCGGTGGTGCTGGCGGACAAGGCGGCGATCTTCACCGACGGGCGTTACACGCTGCAGGTGCGTGAGCAGGTGTCGGGGGAGGACTATGCCTATATCCCCGTGCCGCAGGACAGCGTGGCGGGCTGGCTGGGCCGCGAGACGGCGGCGGGGCAGCGGATCGGTTATGATCCGTGGCTGCACACCCGCCAGCAGGTCGCCGACATGACCGCCGCGCTTGCCGATCGCGAGGCCGAACTGGTCGCGGTCACGTCCAACCCGATCGACGCGGTGTGGACCGACCGCCCCGCGCCCTCGCCCGCCGTACTGACGGTGCAGGACGATGCGGTGGCGGGCGAGAGTTCCGCCGCCAAGCGCGCGCGGATCGGCGAATGGCTGGCCGAACAGCGCGCCGATGCGGTGGTGCTGTCGGCGCTCGACTCGATCGCCTGGGCGCTGAACGTGCGCGGCACCGATGTCGCGCATACGCCGGTCGCTTTGTCCTATGCCATCGTCCATGCGGACGGGGAGACCGACCTGTTCGTGTCCCCTCAGAAGATCACGCCCGAGGTGCGCGTGCATCTGGGCAATGCGGTGCGGCTGCACGACCGCGCGGCATTCGAGGGGTATCTGACCGGCTTTGCGGGCAAGCGCGTGGTCGCCGATCCCGAACGCGCGGTGGCGGCGATCGCGCAAGCGCTGGAGGCGGGCGGGGCCAAGGTGCTGGCGCTTCGCGATCCGGTGGTGCTGACCAAGGCGATCAAGAACCCCGCCGAGGTCGCCGGGCACCGCGCCGCCTCGATCCGCGATGGTGCGGCGATGGTGCGCTTCCTACGCTGGGTGGAAGAGGAATGCCCCAAGGGCGGGCAGACCGAACTCTCCGCCGCCGCACGGTTGCTCGCGTGCCGTGAGGCGACGGGGTTGCTCAAGGACACCAGCTTCTCGACCATCTCGGCGACCGGGGCGCATGGCGCGAGCCCGCATTACCACGTCACCGAGGAGTCGAATGCGACAATCGAATTGGGGCAGCTGTTCCTGATCGACTCCGGCGGGCAATATCAGGACGGCACCACCGACATCACCCGCGTCATGCCGATCGGCGAGCCCACCAACGAGATGCGCGACCGCTTCACCCGCGTATTGAAGGGGCATATCGGGTTGGCAACTGCCGTCTTCCCGGACGGGACGCTGGGCGGGCATCTGGATTCGCTGGCGCGGCGACCGCTTTGGGAGGTCGGGCTGGACTATGCGCATGGCACCGGCCACGGCGTCGGCGCCTATCTGTCGGTGCATGAGGGGCCGCAGCGTATCGCCGCGCCCAACTATCCCGGCGGCGCGGCGATGGAGCCGCTGCGCGCGGGCATGATGTTGTCCAACGAGCCGGGTTATTACAAGGCGGGCGAGTACGGCATCCGCATCGAGAATCTGGTGCTGGTCGAACCGCGCACCATCGCGGGGGCGGATCGCGACATGCTGGGCTTCGAGACGCTGACCCTGTGCCCGATCGAGCGGACGCTGATCGTGCCGGAGTTGCTGACGGCCGGGGAGCGGGACTGGCTCAACGCCTATCATGCGCGGGTGGCGGAGATTCTGGCGCCGGAGCTGGAGGGCGCGGATCGCGACTGGCTGCTGGAGAAGTGCGCGGCGATCTGATGTTCACGCGAAGCCGCGAGGACGCGAAGAGAAAGAAGATTGTTCGCGCGGAGACACGGAGGCGCGGAGGTGTCTCGCCTGCTGCATCAGCGGCCCTCTTATCTCCGGCGTTGACGAATAGAGGGCGCTGCGCGCGGCAATCCCTCTCTGAGGCCTCTGCGCCTCTGCGCGAACCCATCTTCTTCTCCGCGCCTCCGCGTCTCCGCGCGAATCAAAGCTCTTCGCGTCATCGCGGCTTCGCGTGAACAAAAACGCCGCGCGGGAGGGCCTCCCACGCGGCGTTTGGCGCAACTGCCGCGCCACAGGAACTGGACCCCGGCCTTCGCCGGGGAACAGATCAGCGCCCCAGCAGCACCCGCGCTTGCCCTGCGATCTGGGCCAGCATCGCGGCGTTGGGCTGGGCGGCCAGGCGGGCGCGGTCGATCACGGCCTTGAACTGGCCGACGCGCGCGGCGTTGCGTTCCAGCCAAACTTCGACCGCCGCTTCGGGGTCGGTCGCGCCTGCCCGGCCCAGGAAGTCGAGCCGCTGCTGCTGGAAATCGCGCGCGAGGCCCGCGATCAGCAAACGCTCCCACGGATCGCTCGGGCTGATCCGCGCCGCCTGACCCTGCGCCCAGTCGAGGCCTAGCGCCTGACCCAGACGGGTGAAGGCATGGGTCAGCCGCGTCTCGTCGAGCGACAGGCGCTGGCCCAGATCGGCCAGCCCCACCGCGCCGTCGAGTTCGGACACGCGCACCACCCGCGCCGCGAGATCGGCCGGAGCCCCGGCTTCCTCCAGCGCCGCCACGACGCGCGCACTCTGCGCCTTGGCCTCGTCGCGCAGCAGCGCGGGCGTTTCCGCCGCCAACCGCGCGATGCCGGGCTGCAACCGCTCCAGCGCCGCGCCCGGCGAGGTGCCCGCAGGCATGGAGCGCAACAGGTCGGCGATCTGCGAGCGCGTGGCGCGCGCCACTTCGTCGAACAGCGCGATGCGCGCCGCCTCCGGCATCGCCGCCGTCTCGATCGCGGTCCACAGCGCAGGCAGGTCGAACAGCCGCTCGACCACGACGAACATCGCCGCGATGTCGGCCATCGCCGCGCCCTCTTCCTCCGCCAGTTCGAACGGATGGAGGATGCCCATCCGGTTGACGATCCGGTTGGCGAGCTTGGTCGCGACGATCTCACCGCGCAAGCGATGCTGGTCGATCGCCTCGCCGAACCGCTCCTGCATCGCGGGCGGGAAGGCCGCGCGCAGATCGGGAAGCAGTTCATCGTCGAGCGCGAGCGGGCTGTTCTCGATCGCGTCCTGCAGCGTCAGCTTGGCCGTCGCCAGCAGCACGGCGAGTTCAGGCCGGGTCAGCGCGATGCCGTCCTGCCCGCGCCGCAGCAGCACGTCGTTGCTGCCCAGCCCCTCGACCACGCGGTCGAGCCGCCCGGCGCTCTCGAAGATTTCGATGACGCGGACATAGCTGGGCATCGCGCCCGCGCCGTCCGCCTCGGCGATCGACAGGCCCAGCGTCTGGAGACGGTTATCCTCCAGCACGATATGCGCGACGTCATCGGTCATCGAGGCGAGCAGCGTGTTGCGATCGCCCTCCGCCAGACGACCTTCGATCATCTCGCGGTTGAGCGCGATCTTGATGTTGACCTCGTTATCCGAGCAATCGACGCCCGCCGAATTGTCGATGAAGTCGGTGTTGATCCGCCCGCCCCGCTCGGCAAAGGCGATGCGCGCGGCCTGGGTCACGCCCAGGTTCGCCCCTTCGCCGATCGCGATCACGCGCAAATCCTCGGCATCGACGCGCAGGCGGTCGTTCGCGGGATCGCCGACCTGGACGTTATTCTCCGCCGCCGCCTTGATGTAGGTGCCGATACCACCGAACCAGAGCAGATCGGCCGGGGCCTTCAGGATCGCCGAGATCAGCGCGGTCGGTTCCAGCGAGGTGGCGGTGATGCCCAGCGCCTCGCGGATTTCGTCCGACAGCGGGATGGTCTTGGCAGACCGTGGGAAGACGCCGCCACCGGGCGAGATCAGGCTGGTGTCGTACTCCGCCCAGCTCGACCGTGGGAGCGCGAACATGCGCGCCCGCTCGTCCCAGCTGGTCGCGGGATCGGGATTGGGGTCGAGGAAGATGTGGCGATGGTCGAACGCCGCGACCAGCTTGATCGCCTTGGACAAGAGCATCCCGTTGCCGAACACGTCGCCCGACATGTCGCCGCAGCCGACGACGCGGATGGGCTGAGCCTGTACGTCCACGCCGCGCTCGGCAAAGTGGCGCTGCACCGAGACCCAGGCGCCCTTGGCGGTGATGCCCATCGCCTTGTGATCGTAACCCTGGCTGCCCCCGGAGGCGAAGGCGTCGCCCAGCCAGAAGCCGCGCTCCAGCGCCAGCGCATTGGCGACGTCGGAGAAGGTCGCGGTGCCCTTGTCGGCGGCGACCACGAAATAGGGGTCCTCGCCGTCCAGCACGCGCACGCCGTCCGGGTGCACCACCGCACCCTCGACGATATTGTCGGTGATCGACAGCAGCGCGCGGATAAACACGCGGTAGCTTTCCTTGCCCTCGGCGGCCCAGCCGTCACGGTCGGTAACCGGCGAGGGCAGCTGCTTGGGATAGAAACCGCCCTTCGCGCCGGTGGGCACGATGACCGCGTTCTTCACCCGCTGCGCCTTCATCAGGCCCAGGATTTCGGTGCGGAAGTCGTCGCGGCGATCCGACCAGCGCAGGCCGCCACGCGCGACGGGTCCGGCGCGCAGGTGGATGCCCTCGACGCGCGGGGAATAGACCCACACCTCGCGCCACGGCAGCGGCGCAGGCAGGCCCGGAATCTGGTGGCTGTCCAGCTTGAACGCCAGCGCCTCCCTGCCCGCCTCGGCAAAGGCGTTGGTGCGCAGCGTGGCGGCGATCATGTCGCGGAAGCTGCGCAGGATACGGTCGTCGTCGATCGCCGACACCGCATCCAGCCCAGCCGCGATGGCGGCATCGGCGGCGGCGAGATCGCCCTGCGCCTTGGGGTCATGCGCCGCCGTGAACCGCTCGATCAGCGCGGTCGCCAGCTTGGGCGCGCGGCGCAGCGCATCGACCACCGTGGTCAGGCCGTAAGGCAGCCCGGCCTGGCGCAGATAGCGGAACCAGGCGCGGAACAGCACCACCGCCTGCGGGCTGAGCCCGACATCGACGATCAGGCGGTTGAACGCGTCATTCTCCGCCGCGCCTTCCAGCACCGCCGCGATCGCGCCCTCCAGCACCGCCGCGCCCTTGGGCTCGGTGGTCGCCTCGGTCTCGACGATGAAGTCGTGGACGAAGGGATCGGCATCGTCGCGCAGCCGCGTCGGAAGCTCGCCGATCACGCGGAAGCCGAAATTCTCCAGCACCGGCACCGCGTCCGACAAGGGCAGCGCGCCGTTCAGCTTGTAGATCTTCAGCTGGCGGTCCTGCCCCGACTGGACCGGGAACAGGCGAACCGAGCGGCTGTTCTCGTCCTCCAGCGCGGCCAGCCGCAGGATATCGGCAGCGGCTTCGGCCGCATCGCTGACATTGCGGTAATTGGTCGGGAAGCCATTGGCCCAGCGCAGCGCCAGACGCGCGGCACGGGGGGCTGGCACCTGCTCGGCCAGCGCCGCCTCGACATCGGGCATCCAGCCGCGCACCATCTTGCGCAACCGCTCGGACAGTGCCGCCGTATCGGGCAGGCGGCCGTCCTGGCGCAGATCGATGGTGTAGCGGATCAGCGCGACGACGCCGTCCTCCAGCGCGATCGACCAGTTGAGCAGCGAGCCATTGGCGGCCTCGCCCAGCATATCGCCGATCGCGACGCGGCGCGCGGTGGTCAGCTCGTCGCGCGGCAGCCAGACGAAGGCGAACAGATGCCGCTGCAAGACCGAGCGGATCAGCACCAGCTCGGGCCGCGGCCGGTCGGCCAGCGACATGGCGGTCAGCGCCAGCTGCTCCAGCGCCTCGGCCGGGAAGGCCGTCACCAGATCATGCGGCAGCGCGGTCAGCGCATGGGTCAGCGCCTTGCCGGTATGACCGCGCGGGTCGAAACCGAACTTGGCCTGGAGCGCCGCCAGGCGCGTGCGCAGCACCGGCACTTCATGCGGCGGGCTTGCGAGCGCCGCACTGGTCCACAGCCCGGCATGGATGGACAGGCCGACGATACGCCCGCCCTCGATCACCGGCACCAGCACGAGGTCGAGCGGCACCGAGCGGTGCACGGTCGAGATCGCATTGGACTTGAGCAGCAGCGGCGCCGCGCCGCCCTCGACGAAATAGTCCAGCGCACGCTGGCGCGAGGTATCGGCGAGCAGCGGCACCTTATGCGGTGTGCGCGCCACGCCCAGCGCCGGGGCCTCGCGGCCGTCCTCATACCATTTTTCATGGCCGAGCAGCGTCAGCTTGCCGTTCAGAAACCACAGCAGGAGCGCGGCGCCCTCGCCATTCTTCTCGCCCAGCGTGGTCGCGTCGGCGGCCAGCGCATCCTGCAACCCCGACCAGTCGGCCACGGCGGCGCGGACATCGGCCAGAACGCCACGCAGATCATCGACCAGACCGCGCCGGTCGCGCGCATCCGCGCGCTCCATTTCCAGATAGATGAAGGATTCGGACTTTCCGCCCGTACCGATTCCCTGAAGCTGTCCCTCCGCATCGCGGGTAACGGGCAACACGGGGTGGATCACGCGGTCGATCGCGATCCCGTCCGCCCCGACCATCGCGGCGATCGAATCGACCAGGAAGGGCATGTCGTCATTGACGATGGCCAAACGCATCCGGCGATGCGTGTCGTCGCCCGACATCGGCTCCAGCGCGATCGACGGCTCTCCCGGCGAGCGCTGCTGCGCCACGCCCGCGACGAAGGCCGCCGCAGCAGCCACCTCCGCGGGGCCGAACCCCTGCAACTCCGCCGGAAGGGCGCCCTGGGTCAGCCGCGCGGCAATCGCGTCGGCCATCGGATGCGACATATTCGGTGCCATGGCGCCAAGTCCTAGGCCCGGCTTTCGCGCCGCTCAACCCTTTGCAAGCTGAGAAAAGATGTTGCGCCGCAGCGCAACTTTCATTGCGAGGCGCGCAATACCCTGTCGACCAGACGCGCGTCCCCGACCACCGATCCGGTGATGGCAACGCTACCATCCTCGGCAACGCGCCCGACCAGCACGACCGGCGTCCCCGGCGGCGCGTCCAGCGGCCACTCGACATGCCCGAGCGAGCGAGGATCTTCGCCCGACGTCGACGCCAGCCGATTCCACAAGGCCGCAGCCGAGCCCGGCGGCGGCGCCTGCGTCACCGCGGCGGCCGAATCGAGCAGTTCCGAATCAAGCGACGCCTGCAACAACGGATCGGCCAGTTCCTTCCAGCTCAGGACGCCGTGGATGAAGTCGATCATCAGCCCGTCGGACGAATAGGGCAGCAGGATACCACGGTACAACGTCATCCGTCCGCGGGCGTTGACGAACTCGGCCTCGAACCCCGTCGGCACCTGGTCGGCCAGCACATGGTCGAAATGCCGGGTCAACCGCGCCAGCAGCGACGCCTCGGGCAGCTCGCCGATCCGCGTCGGCCGCGCCGTCGTGCCGCACTCGTCGCGCAGCGCCTGGCCGATATAGGCGATCGCCGGGTCGATCCGGCAGCCGCGAAAATCCAGCAGCACCGAATTGGCGGCAAAATCCCCGATCGCCTCGGTATCCAGCGCCCGGATCGACGGAAAGCGCGCCTCCCCCGACAGCGAAACCCAGTGGTGATAGGCCCGCGCATGAAGCCGCCGCTCCACTCCACCCAGCCGCTGGAGCGCATCCTCCGGCCCGTCCGTCAACGGATAGTCCGCCGGACGCTCCGGAACAGGCTCTGCGGAATGCTGGGGTTCACGGTTCATGACGGTCTTCCTGGCCATGCTCCCATCATGCCCCCGCATAGTTAACCACCCGTAAAGATCGCCCCGACGCTCACAAGCCGCTTGCCAGCCCCCAACCGACCTGTTAAGCGCGCCCTCCTGACCGGACACCAGCCGGTTCACGAGACGGGCCGCTTTAGCTCAGCTGGTAGAGCATCGCATTCGTAATGCGGGGGTCACAGGTTCGAGTCCTGTAAGCGGCACCATCTCCCCAAAAACATCGAAAAACCAACCGCTTGAGCAACAGCCTCGTGCCGATTGTAACCCGCTGGTGTCGCCCATCACCTTTGCGGACCATGGGTTAAACGACTCTAATCGCGCACAAAATGGCAAGGCAAACTGAGATCGGCTGACCTATCAGCCGATCAACGACTATATGTGCAGATGTGAAAGATCGAGATCAGGATAGATGATGGCGGACATCGCCGCGTAGAGTAGCCGTGGACTGTAACCTTGCCCATAAGAATCCGCGACAGCACCAGTGCCTGTCGAGGTGGTCCATCCACCAAGCGTGAGCGCAATATCACGATCGATCTTTGCCTCACGCAACCCGTCTCGGAATGTGTGCCTGAACGCATGGAAGCATGTTCGCTCTTTTGCCGCGTCGCATGAGATCAAAAATCTTGCGAACCACTTTGAAAATTTTCCAGAATAGAGGCCTAAACAATCCATAGTAAGGTCGGGAAACAACCGCTCGTCTTTTGCTCGTCGGCGATCACGGACGTATTCTGCAAATCCGATACGCAAAAGCTCGGGGTGCACGGGCACCACGCGGTAACTCGCCGCAGTCTTCAGACTCTTCCCATCCCCTTCCGTTGCCGACACCACGAAGCAGAGGATGCCATCCAGTTCGCGCACGTCGTTAGTCAGCATCTGGCAAATTTCCCCTTGCCGGAGGCCGCCCCACAACGCCACCAAAGGTATCCAGAATCGGGACCGTCGAGGCCGATTAACGCCGCGACAAGCGTATCCGTTTTCATCGTCGCGGCACCCCCTGTAGAGGGGAGCATCGAAAATACGTTTTAGTTGCCATGATTCAAATGGAAGGCGCTTGTCGCGTGCCATGCGGGTGTCCATCACTCGCAGTCCGCGTGCAGGATTCCGATGGATAATCTCTTCTTTGACAGCCCAGTTGAATAAGCTCGACAGCTTGTTCATGTATTCATTGATGTTGGCGACGCTCATTCCTGCATCGCCCCTTGCCTCCGCCGCCTCAGCGATCTCTCTTGGGGATAAATCCGGCCACCGCTTCCTCGCATTTGGCGGCAGCTTTTGAAGCACAGCAAGAACGTCTCTGCACTCGTCTCTCGAAATCAACCCGAAGCGCCTCTCGCAACCGAGAATGGCGGCGATCGTGGCAAACGTGGACCGGTAGACGATCGAGCTTTTTGACGTTCGGCTGATCGTTGGATCGGTTAGATAACGCTCGCAAACCTCGGCGAACGTCAAGCTGCACGACGTAGAAGAGGTGCGGCAAACCGGGCTCGGTTTCGCGATGACGACCCGGTCTTGAACGGTAGCCGCGCCGCCTGCTTGCCGAAGAGCATCAAACTGCCTTTCGATGTCGCAAGCAATTTCCCTAACTGATCGTCTGGCCACAGCGAGAGAGGCTGTCTTCAACGATCGATTAATCCGGGGCTTGCCAACGATGGCGATCAGGTCAGCCGGAACGCGCGTTCGATACTGATAAACCGCACCTCGACGCCACAAGCCGCACGGCAGTCGATTGGGCGACACCTCTGGGCTACAGTTTGCCTTGCCATTTTGTGCGCGATTAGAGTCGTTTAACCCATGGTCCGCAAAGGTGATGGGCGACACCAGCGGGTTACAATCGGCACGAGGCTGTTGCTCAAGCGGTTGGTTTTTC
>DXIH01000084.1 GCA_019112965.1 Candidatus Sphingomonas excrementigallinarum
TCCCCTGAAGGGGAGGGGTGGGTTAATCTCATGTCATCATGCTCTAAGCTCCGTTCGCACTGAGCGAAGTCGAAGTGTACGTTCCGCGCTACGCCACCTAGGCCGTTTCTATGGCTTCCAGGGAAACGCGCGGCTATCAGCCTGCCGCCGGTTTCAGCGTCGCCGAATCGATATGCCAGCGCAGCTGGTCCGCACTCGCCCCCGGCACGTCGTTGACCCGTCGCACCACATATTGCCCGACGAAGCGCTGCTGCCGCCCATTGTCGAGCTGCGCGTCGACCGTCACCGGCACGGTCGCATAGACCGAGCCCGCCGCCCCCTCGCTGGGGGCCATCCGGCCGATCGTTACGCTGGTCGCGCGGGTATGGGCAAAGCCCTTCTGGAAATCGGCGAAGCGTTGGCCCGGGCGACCGTCTTGGCCCCACTGGATCCAGGCGGTGCTATAGTCATGCGCATTGATCGCCGCATAATAGCGCCGGACGACATCGGCCGCCGCCGCGTCGCTCTTGGGATCGACCTCGCAGCCGGGCGTCCCGGCCGCATCGTTGCCCATCAGCGCGCAGGACCGGGCGATCTCGTCCTCGATCATCGCGCAGCTATTGACCGCGTTGCACGGCGGATGAGTGGCGGGCGAGACCGAGGTGCAGATCTTCACCAGCTTCCGCGCCGCCGCATCGCCGCGATCGGCCGAGCAGGACAGGATGGAGACGGGTTCGCTCCGGCCGCCGGTCTTGGCGGGCGCGGGCGAGGGGCTGGCAACCGGCGTCGAAGTCGGTGCGGCCGCTACCGCGTTGCGCTCCGGCTCGGGCTCGCTGCTCGCACCGCCACCACAGGCGGCGAGCGGCAGCAAGAGTGTACCTGCCAGCCAGCGGGGCAGGCGCGGGGCGGAACGAATCACGGCAAGGCCTCCGATAAAATCCATGTCCGCCAACGCGTGGCCGCGGCGCCCGGCTCCTCGCTTCATCGCAAGGCGGCGGCGTCAGGGTCTGATCCAGTGGAACTGGATCAGTGCGGCACCGGCCCGCTCCCCTATATGCAGCGGCGTCAGCGGGACAGCGCGATCAGCTGCGCCACGCTCTGCGTCTGGGTCTTCAGGAACACGGCGGCGCGGTGATCCTCAATCGTCTTGGGCGACAGGCCGAGCAGCCCGGCCATCGCCTTGTTGCCATGGCCCTGCACCATCAGGTCGAACACCTGCCGTTCGCGCGGCGACAGGTCGCCCAGCCGCCGCGCCGCCGCACGCCGCTCCATCGACCAGGCAACGCCTTCGCGCAGCGACGCGCACAGGCGGGCCTCATCGATCGGCTTTTCGAGATAATCGATCCCGCCGTGCAGCCGAACCGAGTCGACCGCATGCGCCGCGCTCGGCCAGGCGGTCATGAACAGGATCGCGACATGCGGGTCGAGCGCACGCAGACGCTCGGCAAAGGCGAAACCATGCCACTCGCCCATCATCACATCGGTGACGACGGCATGGGCGGTGCGGTCGGGATAGGCGGCCAGCAAGGCGGCGGGATCATCGAACGCCTGGGTCACGAAGCCCTGCCGCGCCAGCATCCGCGCCACCGCCGCGCCCAGATCGGCATCGTCGTCCAGTACGTGGACCATGGCAGGGGATTCGGTCATGGGCATCAGCGGGGCAAGGGAGCGAACGGGCATCAACGCGACTCGATCAGGGGAAGCGAAAGCGCGGCATGGACCATGCCGTCCGCGCCATGCGTACGGATCAACGTGCCGCCATGCGCCTCGACGATGGCCCGCGCGACATGGGTGCCGATGCCCATGCCGTCGCGTACCACCGGGGGGACGGGGGCGCGGTTGACGACATGGATGACGACCTGCGCCGTGTTGGCGGTGACGTCGACCAGGACGGGATCGGGCATGGCGTCGCCCTGCGCCGCCTGCACGGCGTTGCGGACCAGGTTCATCACCGCCTGCGCCAGCTCGACCTCCTGCGCCATGACCTGCCAGGCCGGATCGACCGGCGTGATGGACAGGGCGACGCCCGCCTCGCGCGCCTCCGCTTTCGCCAGCGTCGCCACCATGTCCATCAGCGCGGTCAGCGCCAGCGGCTGCGGCGCGCCCTCGGCATGGCCACCGAACCGGCGCAGGCGGCGGATCAGCGTCGCGAGATGCTCCGCCTTGCGATCGATCAGGGCCGCACCGTCCGCGATCTCGTCCCCGCGCCCGGCGGTCAGCCGGTGCAGGTGGCGCGCCTCGATCGCCAGGGTGGACAGCGGCTGGCTGACCTCATGGATCACCGCCACCGACATGGCGCGCAGCGTCTTGAGCCGTTCGGCCTGGAACAGCAGCCGGTCGCGCCGCTCCAGCATGGCCCGCGCGGTCGTCTGCGCATCGGCGAAGCTGCCCGCCAGATAACCCGCGACGACGATGGTCGCGAGCGCCAGATGCCGTTGCAACCGCTCGGGCGTGTCCATCGCCCCCGCCGTATCGGGCAGGACACGCAACACCACGACGAGCAGCGCGCCCCAGGCGGCGGCGCGCCCGAAGCGCAACCCGATCCACGCCACCGCGACCAGCACCGGCGCGGGCTGCATCCCCAGCCCGGCGCGCGCGAGCAGCTCGGCCAGCCCGATGCCGAGGCCCAACACGCCCGCCGTCTCGATCCCGGCCAGGATCGAAGGCAGCGGCCAGCGCCAGCGTGCCCGGCCTGCCACCGCATCGGCAAGCCACAAGAGCGGCGGCGCGATGAACAGCGTGCCGAGCAGATCACCAACCGCAAAGGCGGCGAGCGACACGACGATTTCGCGCGGGCCGGTCACGCCGGTCAGTTCGGGGCTGGTCAGCGCCTGCGGCACCGCGCTGAGCGTCGCGACCAGCGGGGCGAGCACCAGCGCCAGGCCCAATGGCATCGGCGCGGTCAAAAGCGCGGCCCCCCGCCGCTCCGCCAGCCAGCCGATCGCGGCGATCGTCGCGCCGTACGCCAGCACCGGGCGCGCGATACCCCAGACGGCGACCGTCCAGGGAACGCCCGCCAGCACGGCCGGGGTCAGGGTGACGTCGACCGCGATCTCGACGAGCGCGATCGCCGGGGTCAGCCGCGCCCCCCGCCGCCAGAGCAGCGCCAGCCGCAGCCCCGCCGCCGGAAACCAGAGCGAATAAAAGCCGCTGCCGCCCCAATAGGCCGCCAGCCGGTGCATGGCGGCGAACCCCACCGCATAAAGCGCCAGCGCCAGCCAATCCCCCTGGTCGGGCAGGAAGACACGGAGGGAAAACCGGCCGGGCCTCGCAGGCTCGGCCGGTCGGGGTGCCAGAGGGGTGCTAAGCGACGCCGACATCACGATAATCTTTGTACCGCGTGACCGCGGGGCGGCATCCGGGAATTTCCCGGATGGACAGCGATTCAGATGGTCGGCGCGGCGGCGGCTGGTGTGGTCTGCGGCGCGGCCTGGGCGGTGGTCGCCTCAGGCGTATCGGCGGGCGGGGTGCCCGGGACCGGGGTCGTCACGATCGGCGCAGGCGGGGGAGCGGGTGGGGTGACGAGCGCGGCATTCTCGATCAGGTCGAGCGCCTGGCGCGCGCGGACATAGCGCAGCGCCGCCTGTTGCCAGGCCTGCGCGGCGGCGGCACCGGGCAGGCGCGCCACCTCGGCCCGTGCGAGGTCCACCTGTCCGCCGTCGAGCAGGCGGCGGACCCGCGCCAGCCGCTCGCTGGGATTGGTCGAGAGGGCGGTCGCCTCACGAATCACGATCAGGCGACCGAGTTCCTGGCGAAGCCCTTCCCACCAGCCATTCTGGTCGTTGACGACCAGTTCGGGCGCCAGCGTGTCGAGCCCCTGGCGCAGCGTCTCCAGCGTGACCGGCTGACGCGCGGTGGCGATCAGGACGGCGACGGCGCGCGGTTCGCTGGTGCCGAAGCGGGTGCGAAGCTGCTCTTCCAGATAACCGAGCGGCTGGCCGCGATCGACCGCGCGACGCGCGGCGGCGGCGACCAAGATCGATTCGGCGCGGCCCGCCTGCGCACCGGCTGCCGTGGCATCGTTGGACAGCGTGGCGGCGCGCGTTTCCAGCGCGGCGAGCTGCGCGGCCAATTGCGCCTCGCGCGTGGCCAACGCCATGGGATCGGTGCGCGGCGCTTCCTTCACGGTGCCGCCGGTGCCGCCGGGCTTGGCGGTGACGGCCTGCGTCGCGGTGCCATTGGTGTTGAACCAGGACAGGTTGCGCATGGCATAGGCCATCAGCAGGATGCCCGCGACAAAGGCGATCAGGACCAGCGCGACGATCGCGCCCTTTCGGGGGCCGCGCGTCGGCGGTCGGTCGGAAGGCGCGAAATTGTTCATGCCCCGCTTATCCCCGTGGCGGCGGCTCCGGTCAACGCCCGCGCGGCGGCGACCATGGCATCGTCGCGCGGGGCCGTGGCGATGACGACCGCCTGCCAGCCCGGACCCGCCGCCGCCGCCGTCCTGGCGCTGATCGCCACCAGCGAGATGGCGGCGCGGGGCAGGCCTGCCTGATCCACCAGTTCGGCCAGCCGCGCGGCGGCGCGGGCGGAGTGGAGCAGCACGATCTGCCCCGCCAGCGCGGCGATCGCATCCGGCGCGACGGCCACGGCATCGGCGGCATAGACGATGCGGGTCATCGCCCCCGTCTCCACCCGGTCGCGGCCCGCCAGATGAAGCAGCCGCGTATAGCCCTGCGTCCGGGCTTGGGCGACGACCGACGCGGCGTCCCGCGTGCCGGTCAGCACCACCGACAGCCCGGCCTCCCGTGCGGCGGCGGCCGTGGCGGGGCCGACCGCGATCACGGGCTTATGACGCAGCGGATCGAGCGCCGATCCTGCCAGTCGCACCCCCTGTGCGCTGGTGAAGAGCAGCGCATCGAACGTGTCGGGTTCGGGCGGCGTCCATTCGACCGCACGCGCTGCGAACAGCGGCAGCGACCGCGGCTCCAGCCTCGCCTCGCGCAAGGCAGCGATCGTCGCGGCGTGGCCGGGTTCGGGCCGGACGACGACGACGGCCACGGGCTCAGCCCCCGGCGAACAGGCGGCGGACTTCGGGGGCCGCGCGTTCGAGCAGGTCGACCGCCAGCCGCGCGCCGAGTTCCTCGTCCAGCGCCCCCTCGACCCAGCCGCTGACCCGCGACGATCCGTCCTCGGCCAGCAATTCGGCGCGCAGGGTCAGCATCTCGCCCGACAGCGAGGCCAGTGCCGCGACCGGGCTGTGGCAGTCGGCGGCCAGTGCGGCGAGCAGCGCGCGCTCGGCCATCACGCAGGCATGGGTTTCGGCATGGTCGATCGAGGCGATCAGCATCGTCGCGGCGGCATCGTCGGCGCGTGTCTCGATCCCGACCGCCCCTTGTGCGGGCGCGGGCAGCATCTGGTCGGTCGGCACCGCATGGCCGACCTCGCGCCCCAGTCGGTCCAGCCCGGCGGCGGCCAGCAGGGTCGCGTCCACCTCGCCGTTCGCCACGGCGGCCAGCCGCGTGTCGACATTGCCGCGCAGCAGCGTGATGGTCAGGTCGGGCCGGTGCGACAGCATCTGCGCGCGGCGGCGCGGGCTGCTGGTGCCGATCACCGCGCCCGGGCGCAGCTCGGCGATGGTCTCCGCTCCGATCAGCCGGTCGCGGACATCGGCGCGCGGCAGCATCGCGGCGATGTGCAGCCAGTCGGGCCGGATCGTCTCGACATCCTTCATCGAATGGACCGAGGCGTCGATCTCGCCATCGTACAAAGCGCGGTCCAGCTCCTTGGTCCACAGCGCCTTGCCGCCGATCTCGGCCAGCGCGCGGTCCTGCACCCGGTCGCCGGTGGTCTTGATCGGCACGATCTGAACCGCGTCCTCGCTCCACCCCTGCGCGCTCGCCAGCGCCGCGCGCACCATCTGTGCCTGGGTGAGGGCCAGCGGCGAACCGCGCGTACCGAGCCGGAAACGAACCATGGGTCCGCCTTTGCCGCATCAAGCCCCCCTTCGACAAGTTGGCAACGGGCGGGTATGGGGGACCCATGCTGATCCTGGGACTGGAATCCTCGTGCGACGAGACCGCCGCCGCGCTGGTCACCGATGACGGCCGCGTGCTGGCGCACCGGCTGCTGGGGCAGGAGGCGGCGCATGCCCCGTTCGGCGGCGTCGTCCCCGAAATCGCAGCGCGCGCCCATGTCGAGGCGATGGAGCCGCTGGTCGCTGCCGCCTTTGCCGATGCGGGCGTGACCCTGGCGGATGTCGACGCGATCGCGGCGACGGCGGGGCCGGGGCTGATCGGCGGGGTGATGGTCGGCCTCGTGACCGGCAAGGCGCTGGCCCATGCGGCGGGCAAGCCGTTGATCGCGGTCAATCATCTGGAGGGCCATGCCCTGTCGCCGCGCCTGTCGGATCGCGAGCTGGCCTATCCCTATCTGCTGCTGCTCGTCTCGGGCGGGCATTGCCAGCTGCTGCTGGTCGAGGGGGTGGGGCGTTATCGGCGGATGGCGACGACGATCGACGATGCGGCGGGCGAGGCGTTCGATAAGACCGCCAAGCTGCTCGGTCTGGGCTATCCCGGCGGGCCGCGAGTCGAGGCGGCGGCGCGGGAGGGCAACCCTTATGCAGTGCCGCTGCCGCGGCCGTTGAAGGGCTCGGCCGAGCCGCATTTCTCCTTTGCAGGGCTCAAGAGTGCGGTGGCGCGGGCGATCGGCCATCACTCGCCCGAGGATATCGCCGCCTCCTTCCAGCAGGCGGTGGTCGACTGCCTGCTCGACCGGACGCGGCGTGCGCTGGCCAATGTGCCGCCCGTCACGGCTCTGGTCGTCGCGGGGGGAGTCGCGGCGAACGGCGTGATCCGGGGCGCGCTGGAGTCGCTCGCCGCCGAGCATGGCCTGCGCTTCGTCGCGCCGCCACTCTGGCTGTGTACCGACAATGCCGCGATGATCGCCTGGGCGGGCGTCGAGCGGTTCCGCGAAGGGCTGACCGATCCGCTCGACACGCCCGCCCGCGCACGCTGGCCGCTCGATCCGGCCGCCGAAGCCGTGCGCGGCGCGGGGGTGAAGGCATGAGGATCGGGGTGATCGGCGCCGGTGCCTGGGGCACCGCGCTGGCGCAGGTGGCGGCGCATGGCGACCGGCCGGTGCGGATCTGGGCGCGCGATCCGGCGGTGGCCGAGGCGATCAACACCACCCACGCCAACCCGCTCTATCTGCCGAACATCACCCTTTCGCCCGCCATCGAGGCGGTGAGCGATCCGGCGGCGATGGCGGAGATGGACGCACTGCTGGTCGTCACGCCCGCCCAGGCCGTGGGCGCGGTGCTGACGACGATGCCGGTGGGCTCCAAGCCGCTCGTCCTGTGTTCCAAGGGGATCGAGGCGGGGACGCGCCGGCTGGTCGGAGAGGTCGCGCGCGCGATCCATCCGGACGCGCCGATCGCGGTGCTGTCCGGCCCGACCTTCGCGCATGAGGTGGCGGCGGGGCTGCCGACGGCGGTGACACTGGCTTGCGAAGATCCCGAACTGCGCAAAAGCCTGTCCGCGCGGATCGCCGCGCCGCACTTCCGCCCCTATGCCACGGATGACGTGACGGGTGCGGAGATCGGCGGCGCGATCAAGAACGTCCTCGCTATCGGATGCGGCGTGGTCGAGGGCGCGGGGCTGGGCCAGAATGCCCGCGCCGCGCTGATCGCGCGCGGCTTTGCCGAGATGACGCGATTCGGGCTGGCGCGTGGCGGCCGGGCCGAGACGCTGGCGGGGCTTTCCGGGCTGGGCGATCTGGTGCTGACCTGTTCGTCCACGGCCTCACGCAACTTCTCACTGGGTGTCGGCTTGGGGCAGGGGCACTCGGCGGCGGAGTTGCTTGCCGACCGGCGAACCGTGGCGGAGGGAGCCTTCACCGCGCCCGTGCTGCGACAGGCAGCGGCGGAGGCGGGCGTCGACATGCCGGTGTGCGAGGCGGTGTGCCGGTTGCTGGACGGGGCTGCGGTCGGCGAGGTGATCGGGGCTTTGCTGGCGCGGCCGTTGAAGGCCGAGGGGAACTGACCCCCAATTCCCCGCTTCGTTCTGCCTGAGCGAAGTCGAAGGCCACGCTACAACCCCTGCCAATAGGGTGACTTGGCTGCCCGAGTCCCTTGGCCTTCGACTTCGCTCAGGCTGAACGGAGGTTGGCAGGGTTACCGCAACACCTGCCGTGCCAACGCACCGCACGCCGCATTTTGTGCCTTCGGCCCGGTGTCGCCGGTGATCGCGCGGCCGATCGACTTGAAGATATTGCCGACCGACTTCACCTCCTTGGGGATGACGAGGTCGGGCTTTTCGATCGTCCCGCCCACGGTTGCCGCCCCCGCCAGCCGTAGCGTCGCCCCCTGTTTCGGCGCGCCGGTTAGCCGCAATGCGAGGCGTTCGTTGGGGAAGCTGACGGTGCCCGTCCCGTCCAGCCGACTGCGTGAGGTGTCGACGATCAGCGGATCGGCCCGGCCGGTGCCGTTCTTCAGGTCCACGCCCAGCACCAGGCAGCGCAACGTCGCCTTGCCGCTGTCGCCCATGAACGCCGCGCCTGCATCGAAGCCCAGCGCCGTCGCATAGCGATCGGGCAGCGTCCCGTTGGCGACGACCAGCCCGATCCGACCGTCCGCCCGCCCGATTGCGGCGCGTACCGTCTCGCCCACACCGGCCAGCTTGGCACGCGCGCCGACATGGCCGGTGATCCGGGTTTCTCCCGAAAGCGACAGCACGCTCGCCCCGCGCAATCGCAGGTCGACCGACAGGCGCGGCACCTTCGCCCCGTTGCGCTGGTCGATCACCGCCTGTCCCGTCACCACACCTTCGCGCAAGGCCATGCGGATGTCGCCGATGGTCAGCAACTGGTGATCCATCGTCATCCGCCCGGTAAAGCCGGTGATCGGCGAGGGCCCTTGTGCGCTGACCACCCGGCCGACCCTGAACCGGATCGTGCCGTCGGTGGTGTCGATCTTGCCGATGTCGATCCGCGTATTGGGCACCAGGCGTGGCCCGATCCGGCGTTCGAGCGCGGCGGCCTCCGCGCGGCCCTGCGCGGAGGACAGGTCGTCGAAATCGAGCTGTGCCGCCGTGACCTCGCCGTCCAGCAGCGTACGGCCGTCCTTCTTGTCGACGGTCAGCCGCCCGCTCAGGTCGGAGCGGCCGATCCGCCCCTTCAGGTCGGTGATCGTCCAGCGCGGGCGTTCGTGGCGGACATGCGCGGTCAACTGTACCGGCCGGGTCTGGAACAGTCCCGCCTCGATCACCGCGTCGATCCGCTTCAGGTCGTCGGCCTTGGCGTTCAGGTCCAGCGTCATCGCATCGGTATCGAGCGGCCGGTCCATCGTGCCGACCGCCTTCATGACCAGCTGTTCGCCGGTGATATCGGCGGTAAAGGGCCAGCGACCGGGCTTCACGGCCGCGCCGGTGAAGGCGATGCGGACGGGCGCGCCGCGCACCTTGCCCTCGCCCTCGGCGCGGACGCCGCGATCGGGGTCAGCGGCGATCCTCAAGACGGCCTGGCGATCCTGCTTGGCGTCGCGATAGCTCACCACGCCGTCGGTGACGGTCAGCCCTTGCAGATCGGTGGCGCTGCCACCCTGCTCGGGCTCGCTGGGGCGCGACCAGTTGGTGCGGCCCTGCTGGTCGCGGACCAGCGCCAGACGGAGCCCCGACACGCGGATATCCTCCGGCACGAACGCCCCGCGCAGCAGCGGCCAGACCGAGAAGCGGATTTCCGCCTTGGCCACCCGCGCAAAATCGCCCTGACCCGCCCAACCGGCCTGCGGGATTTTCAGATCCTCGACCGCGATGGTGGGGTGAAAGCCGATGCTGTCGACCCGGTGAACCGAGCCGATCGTCACCGGCCGCCCGAACCGCTCGGTCGCCGCACGACAGACGGCACCGCGCAGCAGTCCCCAGGGAAACACCGCCAGGATCAACAGGAAGAGGAGAGGCAGCCCGATCAGCAGCCCCAATACGACCCGCGTCCGGCGCGGCCATCCCCTCTCCTGTGTCATGACTGTGGGACGCGCGACCGGAGGCTTCGTTCCGCCTGCGTCAGGACCGCCGCGCACGATTGTTGCCCCGAAGGCTCCCGCGCCCTAGATATGGACGAATTGCAAAGGAGCTTCCGGCGTTGGTCCTCATCCTTCAGATTCTTCAGATCCTGCTCAACGTCGTCTGGTGGATCATCATCGTGCAGGCGATCCTGTCCTGGCTGATCGCGTTCAACGTCATCAACACCTCGAACGACTTCATCCGGTCGGTCTGGTACGCGCTGCAGAAGATGACCGATCCGCTCTATCGCCCGATCCGGCGCATTCTGCCCGATTTCGGCGCGCTCGACCTGTCGCCGATGGTCGTGCTGCTGGCGGTCATCATCCTGGGCAAGATCCTGGACACCGCGATCGCCAATGCGATGTACGGGGGCGCGGTCGTCGTCGGCTGATGCCCGCCTGGAGCCTGCGTGACGATGGACTCCAGATCGCCGTTCGCGTCACGCCGCGCGGCGGTCGCGATGCGCTGACCGCCGGGACCGAGGAGCATTTTGCCGCGCGGCTGTCGGCGCCGCCGGTCGACGGCGCGGCCAATGCGGCGCTCATTCCCCTCGTCGCCAAGCATTTCGGGGTGCCCAAGCGCGCGGTGACGATCATCGCGGGCGAAACGGCACGATTGAAGCGGCTGCATGTCGCCGGCGACCCGCACATACTGGCGCGTATCGCCCAGGCGCTTTATGGCGAATGTCCATGAGCAGCGCTACGATCATCGACGGCAAGGCCTTCGCCGCCGCCCTCCGCACCCGCATCGCCACCCAGGTGGCAAGTTTTCGCGAACAGGCAGGCCGCGCGCCCGGCCTGGCGGTGGTGCTGGTCGGCGAGGACCCCGCCTCCAGCGTCTATGTCCGCTCCAAGGGCAAGGCCACGCGTGAGGCGGGCATGGAGAGCATCGAGCATCGCCTGCCCGCCGATACCGACCAGGCGACACTGCTGGCGCTCGTCGAACAGCTCAACCAGGATCCGAGTGTCGACGGCATCCTCGTCCAGCTGCCGCTGCCGGGCCAGATCGACGCGCAGGCGGTGATCCAGGCGATCGATCCCGACAAGGATGTCGACGGCTTCCACCCGGTCAATGCCGGGCGGCTTGCGACGGGCAGCGAGGGCTTCGTGCCCTGCACCCCGCTCGGCTGCCTGATGCTGCTGAAGAGCATCCACCCCAGCCTGTCGGGCATGGACGCGGTCGTCGTCGGCCGCTCGAACATCGTCGGCAAGCCGATGGCGCAGCTGCTGCTCGGCGAAAGCTGCACGGTGACGGTCGCGCACAGCCGCACCCGCAATCTGGCCGAGGTCGTCGGCCGCGCCGATATCGTCGTCGCGGCGGTGGGCGTGCCCGGCCTGGTCAAGGGCGAATGGATCAAGCCGGGTGCCAGCGTCATCGATGTCGGCATCAACCGTACCGAGACGGGGCTGGTCGGCGATGTCGAATATGACACGGCGGCGACCCGCGCGGGCGCGATCACCCCGGTGCCGGGTGGCGTCGGGCCGATGACGATCGCAGTCCTGCTGCGCAACACGCTGGTCTCGGCGGGACGGCGCGAGGGCGTCGCGATCGATCAGACGGCGCTGTAAGGCCGTGCTCGAACTCTATATCTCCTCGCTCATCACCTTCTTCGTGGTGATCGATCCGCCGGGCTGCGCGCCGATCTATGCCGGGCTGTCGGCGGGCGCGACGCCGCAGCATCGCCGCGCGATGGCGATCCGCGCCGTCATGGTCGCCTCGGTCATCCTGTTCGTCTTTGCGCTGTTCGGCGAGGCGCTGCTCCACGGCTTGGGCATCGAGATGGCGGCGTTCCGCATCGCGGGCGGCATCATGCTGTTCCTGATCGCGCTGGAGATGGTGTTCGAAAAGCGCACCCAGCGGCGCGAGGACCGCGCCGCCAAGGTCGCCGACGATCCGCACGAGGCGGAGGACGTGTCGATCTTCCCCATGGCGATGCCGATGATCGCCGGGCCGGGATCGATCGCGACCGTCATGCTGCTGATGAGCCGCAATTCGGGGCTGCAAGCCTCGATCGTGGTGCTGGCGGCGATGGTATCGATCCTGCTGCTGACGCTGGTCGCGCTGCTGGCCGCGGGGCCGCTGATGCGGCTGCTGGGCGCCAAGATCGAGGCGGTGATTACCCGCGTGCTGGGCGTGCTGCTGGCGGCGCTGGCGGTGCAGTTCGTGATCGACGGGGTGACGGCGAGTTTGAAGTAATCCTTCCCGGTACGGGGAGGGGGACCATGCGAAGCATGGTGGAGGGGGCGTGCCGCAAGGGCTGACCCGTGTGGCACGCCCCCCTCCGTCAGGCCTGACGGCCTGCCACCTCCCCGTGCCGGGGAGGATTGACTCAGCTGATCCGGTACAGCCGCAGCGGCGAGCCCTTGGGCAGTGGCAGCGGGGTCAGCCAGCTCGGCGTCCAGCCACGCGCCATCCGGTCGTAGAACCCGCCCGGTGCCCGCGCGCGATAGTTGGTCGACTCGGCCATGTCGGGGCAGATCAGCAGCAACGTCGCGCCGTGCCGCTTCATGATCGCGCGCGCCTGCGCCTCGTTGCCCTGGAAGGCGTGCTGCACGTCCAGGATCGCGTCGCCATTGCGGTGATAGGGGCCCGCGATCGCATCATGATGCGTCGTCACGATCAGGCGCGGTCCCAGATCGACGAAGGTGAAGACCGTCGCCTTGGGATAGGCATTCACCCGCGTCAGCACCGAGGTGCGCACGCACTGGCCGGTCGCGCGGTTGACTCGGTTCGCATAGGCGGTGGGCTGGGTCCCGGGCAGGGCGTTGACGACCCAGCCCGCCGCGATCCCCGTCGGCACCAGTACCGCCAAGGCGATCGCAGACACGCGCAACAGCGGCGAGCGCAGCCCGGCCAGCCAGGGCAGGACCATCCACAGCAGCGCGGCGATGCCCGGCACCGCCAGCATCTGCCCCGCCGGGGCGGCACGCGCCTGCCACAACAGCATCAGGCAGGCGAAGGTGGTGAACAGCGCTACCGCGGTCCAGCCGATCGTCCGCCGCCGCCAGGCCGCGACGATCGCCCCAATCATTCCGATCACCGGCATGATCGCCATGGGCAGCGCGACGCGAAGCGGGTGCTTGTAGATCGGCTTGGCCTCGCGAACATTGTTCAGCCAGTTGCGCTGCAACTCAGGGCTGACCTGTTCGGGGCGGGTCAGGCATTGCGGGAACAGGCTGGCGAAACCGCCCGCGATCACCGCGCCCGCGACCACCGCCAGACCCAGCCGCGCACCGCGCGACGCCGGATTGATCCGCGCCAGCACGAACAGCAGCGCCCCCGCCGCGACCGTCACCGACAGCCAGACCGGGGTCAGTGCATCGCAGCGCATCGCGTAATTGGCATTGGAGGCAAAGGCGGCGAACCCCGCAGCACTCCCCCCGCCCAGCGTGAGAGCATAGACGGCCAGCCGCTCCGCCTCCGCCCTGTCCCAGACCCAGCGCAAGGTCAGGATCGCGCCCGCCATCGCCGAATAGGGCAGCATCTCCAGCCCGATGGCCAGCGACACCGCGCTCGCCAGCCCGACCAGCGCCCCGCCGCGCCTGGCGTGCGGATCGCACAACCCCGCGACGGTGACCGCCAGCATGGCGAGTTGCCATCCGTGGTGGTCGATACGCATCGGCATGTACATCAGCATCGTCGCATGGGCGCACAGCAGCAGCGCCATGCCCAGCGGCCAGCTCAGCACCCCGATCAGACGGCGCAGCGTCACCGCCAGCGCGGTCATGGTGATCGACAGCGGGATCAGCGGCGCCAGGCCGCAGGCGAGCCGCTCGGCCCAGGCGGGTGTGGTGAACAAGCGGAAGAACAGGATCAGCCCCGCAATGGGCAGGTCGACGATGCGGCTCCAATGGATGTCGAAGCCGACCGGCGGGTTCATCCGATACTGGCGCAGATCATACCAGTCCTGCCCCGCCATCCAGGCGCGCACCTGCATCAGCCGCATATTGTCGTCGGTGTCGCCCAGCGACCACCAGCGTATCTGCCCCCAGCGATCATAGAAATACCAGGCGGTGATCGCGGCCCACGCCACCAGCACCCAGCGTTGCCAGTTGCGGTCGATCTCACGCTGCAGACGTTCCAAAGACGCTTCCCTCATACCCGCCCGCAGCCTAAGGCGCAGGACA
>DXIH01000085.1 GCA_019112965.1 Candidatus Sphingomonas excrementigallinarum
GATCACGCCAATCCTGATGGCGGGCGGCGCATTCCTGTGTTTCGAGGCGAGCGAGAAAATCTTCGAGACGCTGACCGGCGGCCATGAAGAGGCGGCCGATGCCGCCCCCCTTGATGCCAGGGCGCTGGAGGACCGGCAGGTGTCGGGCGCGATCCGCACCGACCTGATCCTCTCGGCCGAGATCATGGCGATCGCGCTGTCGGAGCTGCCCGACCTGTCGATCGGTACGCAGGCGATCGCGCTCGCCCTGGTCGGCATCGCGATCACGGTCGGCGTCTATGGCCTGGTCGCGGCGATCGTAAAGATGGACGATATCGGCCTGCACCTTGCCCGCCGCGACAACGCGGCGGCCCAGACTATCGGCCGTGGATTGGTGAAGGCCATGCCCGTTATCCTGCGGGTCCTGGCGGTCGTCGGCACCGCCGCGATGGTCTGGGTCGGCGGCGGGATTATCGTCCACGGCATGGAGGAGTTCGGGATGACCACCCTGCCCCATCTGATTCATGGCACCGCGCATCACATCGGTGAGGCGCTGCCTGTTGGTGGCGCGGTCGCGGAGTGGCTGATCGGCGCGATCGGCGCCGCCATTGTCGGCCTCGTCGTCGGAGCGGTCATCGTGGGCGTGCTGCACCTGCTGCCCGGCAAGAAGGCGCATTGAGCCGGATCAGGCCGTCCGGACGCCCTCGACCTCCATCACCTCGGGGGTGAGCAGGTGCCCTGTAACGGCCACCGACTTGCCGACATGATCGACCGGCACCCGCATCAGGCGAAGCTCAAGCACCTTGCCGTCGTCGCCCTCCAGTATGAAGGCCCCGCCCCGGCGTACCAACCGACCGCTCTTGACCAAGGATGGGGAAGTGCCGGCTCGGTCGTTCGTCATCATGGCCGTCCAACCCCGACCATCCCGCGCGAGTTCCGTCCTCAGGCTGCCCGTGCGACCCGGTCCCGTCCGCTACGCTTCGCGTCGTACAGCGCCTCGTCCGCCCGGCGGATCGTCGCCGTCAAGTCTTCGTTCGGCCGCCATTCGGCCACGCCCGCGCTAAAGGTGACGGCGATCACCTGATTGCCCACGAGAAGCGGGGTGCTGGCCATCTCGGTGCGCAGGCGGTCGACGATGGCCGTTGCGCCGTCGAGGACCTGACCGGGGAACAGAATAGCCATCTCCTCGCCACCATAGCGGCAGACGACGTCATCTGTTCGAACCCCATTCTGCAGGCGGCTGGCCAGCCGTACCAGCACTTCGTCACCGGCCGCGTGACCATAGCCGTCGTTGATCCGCTTGAAGTGATCGATGTCGAGCAGCGCGAAGGAAAAGCCTTCATCCTTAGCGTTGCCACGGTAACCGGCATTTTGCAGCGCCGCCATCAGGGTCCGGCGATTGGCCAGTCCGGTCAGCGGATCGGTGCTGGCCAGCCGGTCGAGCTGTTCGTTGGCCGCGCGCAGGGCTCGCGTCCGCTCCTCGACCATGGTCTCCAAAATCCGGGCTCGACGGCGGATGACGGCGGTGACCGCCCAGATGGCGGCGCCTAGCAGCAGCAGGAACAGCGCGGCCAGGCCGATCCGCCCCAGCCAGCTTTCATACCATTGCGGCTCGACCGTAACCTCCACCCGCCGGACGACAGTGCGCGCGCCCAGCCCGGGGATCTGCGCGCGGAGTTCAAGGTCATAGGTGCCGGCCGGAAGATTGGTATAGGTCGCGCTCGCTGGTGTCCCGGTGGGAACCGTCATCCAGCCCCGGTCGAACCCCTCCAGGCGATAGCTGTATCGAATTTCCTCGGGTGCGTCATAATCGGCCAGCGCAAAGTCGATCCGCAGGGTCCGTCCGTCTTTTCCCCACCGCAATGACAAGGCGTTGACGGTGGAATCCACGGTCAGCGGATGGCCGTCGACATCGGCCGAGCTGACGATCAACGGCCCCGACGTGGCACGGTCGAGCCGCCCCAGCAATATATCCGGTTGCAGCACGATCAGCCCGTCTGGCGCGCCGAACAGCAGCGAACCGTCCGCCATCCTTGCGGCCGCACGCTGATTGAAGGCGCTGGCGGTCAGACCGTCGCGCTGGCTCATCACACGAACCGATCGCCCCGCCGCGCCAATGACCGAGATACCACCCGCGCTCGCGATCCAGGGGCGCCTTTGCGCGTCGAGGACAACCGACGCGACATTGTCGCCCGCCAGACCCTGGGCTTCGGCGATCGTTCGAAAACGCCAGCCGCCGGGCACGGCTCGCCCGAATGCGGCGCCGCCATAGGTCCCGACCCATATATCCCGCCCGACCGGAACGACCGATCCGACATAATCCTGGGGAAGGCTTCCCGGCCCGCCCGATCGGCTCGAGAAGTTGGTGAACGTCCCGCGCGACACATCGAACATCGCGATGCCCCCTGGCGTCGCGACCAGGATACTGCCGTCAGGCCGGGTGATGATATTGATGACTTCGTTATTGGCCAGACTGTACGGATCGCCCGCATCATGTTCGAAAACCTTGACCTGCCCGTCGCTGCGACGGCGGACGAACAAGCCCCTATACGTCCCGATCAGCAGAAACTCGGGCGTTTCCGCCATCGAGATCACCGGCAGGTCGCCCAGTTTGTCCACTGTCAGCACATGCTGGGACAGGGTTCGCGGATCGATCGCGAGAACACCGCGTGCACCGATCAGGATCGTACCGTCCGACGATTCCACCAGCGCCTTGATATCCTGCCCGCCATGCGTGCCTTTCAGGGTCAGGCGCCGGACGATCCCGGCCTTGCGGTCGAGCGCGTCGACCGTGCCGTTGCTCATGCCCAGCCAGACCCGGTCGTGCCGGTCGACCAGAATGCCTCGCACATTGTCGTCCGACAGCGACATCCGCGGATCGGGCATGGCCGACCCGATCCGCAGCGTACCACCGCCCGGCCCCTGGGTCCGCGCCGCGCCCATTTCGGTCGCGGCCCAGATACCCCCCGATCCGTCCAAAGCCAGGCTGCGCACCGTGTCGCCGGCCAGCGACATGGGATTGGCGGTCAGGTGTCGCATCGCCATCGCGGAGAAGCCCTGGGCCGGGTCGATCAGCACGATCCCCATGCCGTCCGTCCCGACCCACAACCGTTCCCGGCGATCCTCCAGGATCGCCCGGATGGTCCGATGGCCGATCAGCGGCGCCGAACCGCGCAGGGCGGGCAGTTGAACAAAATGCGGGCGCCAGCCCCGGTCGGTGGACATATAGATACCGTCCGCCCCCGTCCCGACCCATAGTCGCCCAGCATGGTCGCGCATAATCGACCAGATATCGCGGCTCCGGTCTCTATCGACCAGCGTCGTTGGCCGGAAGCGCGAGGCCCCGGCAGGCCGCACCCATAACCCGCCTTCGCAACCGGCCCACAGCGTCCCATCGGCTTCATGGTAGACGGCAAAGGCGCCTTGGCGGCGGCCGTCCGGCCCGACGATCGCGGCGTTCGCCATCGAATCGATGCTGTCGGTTCGCGCGATATAGTGATGAACGCCCCCGTCGGACGCGACATAGGCCCCGCCCGCTCCGTCCGGCGCGAGGCCCGAAATGCGGCTGCCGACCGGACCATTTCGCGACTGCAACCGGATGAACCGATCGCTTGACGGCTCATAGCGCGCCAGCCCACCGACATTGGTCCCGACCAGCAAGCCACCGTCGGGCAGCGCCAGCAGCGAACGGACATAATTGTCGGGGAGTGAATAGGGATCGCTCGACCGCGCCTTGAAAGTGCGGACCCGCTGTCCATCATATCGCGTCAGGCCGCCGCGCGTGCCGATCCACATCGTACCGTCACGCGCCCGTACGACGGCCGTAGCGGTGATATGCGGCAATCCCACGGTATCGCCCAGTCGCTTGAAGCTGGCCCATTGCCAGGCCGCCCACGGATCGACGCGTGCCTCGCCCCGTGCCATCGCGGGCAGACACAGAAGCATCAAAAGGGCGGCAGCCCCGAAGGAGCGAAAGCGTTTCAAATCCTGATCCCGAGCGCCCTTTTAGAACGAGATCGATAAGAGGATATTAACGTCGATCAATGGCGGCGGGCACGGTGATGCGACCTGGGGGTTGACGGAAGCACGATGTTCCTGTTTCGTTTTCAAGCCCGTAACATGCGGGTTCGAGGATCGCCCGGCCTTTCGCGTGTCAACATTTCCCCCTGATGAAGCGGTGCCGCACGACGGGCGCAAGGTCATCCATGTGGATATGGACGCCTTCTACGCATCGGTGGAGCAGCGCGACGATCCCAGCTTGCGGGGGCGTCCTGTCGCGGTCGGCGGGTCGCGCGCGCGTGGCGTGGTCGCGGCGGCGAGTTATGAGGCCCGGATCTTCGGTGTTCGTTCGGCGATGCCCTCGGTCACCGCGATCCGGCGCTGTCCCGATCTGGTTTTCGTGCCGCCCCGCTTCGACGTCTATCGCGAGGTATCGCAACAGATCCGGGCCGTATTCGCTCGCTATACCGCCTTGATCGAGCCGCTGTCGCTCGACGAGGCCTATCTCGACGTGACCCAAGACCAGGCGGGTCTGGGCTCTGCCACGGCGATCGCCAATGCTATCCGCGAGGCGATACGCGCGGAGACAGGGCTGACCGCGTCTGCCGGGGTCAGCTACAACAAGTTCATTGCCAAGCTCGCCTCGGATCAGAACAAGCCTGATGGCCTGTGCGTGATACCGCCGACCCATGGCGCGGCGTTTGTCGCAAGCCTACCGGTCAAGCGTTTCCACGGTGTCGGCCCGGTGACCGCACGCAAGATGGAGGCGCTGGGCATCCTGACCGGCCAGGATTTGCGCGACCGGCCGTTGGAATTCCTGCAACGCCATTTCGGCAGCTATGCCGACTATCTCTACGGCGCGGCACGCGGAGTCGATCACCGCCCGGTTCGCGCGCATCGTATCGCAAAGTCGGTCGGTGCCGAGCGGACGTTCGAGACCGACCTGTCGGATCGCGCCGGACTCCAGGCGGCATTGGAGCGGGTCGTCGACGCTGCCTGGTCGCGGATCAATCGAAGCGGCGTGTCCGGCCGCACGGTCACGCTGAAAATGCGGCACAGCGATTTCCGGACGATCACCCGCGCGCGCTCGGCGGCTCATCCGATCGCCGATCGGGCGGAGTTCCTGGCGATCGGGCTCGAACTGCTCGATCAGCAATTGCCGGTGCCGTTGGGCGTTCGCTTGCTGGGGCTGACGCTTTCCGGCCTTGCGACCGGGGAGGAGGATGAAGGATCGGGTCCGGTTCAGGTCGAACTCCCGCTCTGAACCCAGTTCAGGCGGCCAGTTCGATTTGCTGGTCCTGTTCGCTATCCGCATCGAGCGTCAGGATCGCCACCGCTCCGGTGCCGCGGCCGGCACTCCGCAATTCCAGCGTGCCGCCCATCACCGCCATGGAGTTGGCGCACCAGTGAAGGCCAAGCCCCCCCGATTTCTCGGTACGCGTCGAATAGCCGGGTTGAAACAGTCGCGTCGCCTGGGTCGGCTCGAAGCCCTCCCCGTCGTCGATGATCCGGATCGTCAGGCGCCCCTTGACCGGCGATGCGATGTCGACCGTGATCGAGCCATGATCGCGACCCGTCGCCACGATCGCCTCGACCGCGTTGGAAAACAGGTTTCCGATCACCTGGCTCAGGATAACGCGGTTCGCGACGACATAGGCCGGATGGGCGGGAAAGGTGAAGCCCACCGATACGGCCTGGGCGTATCTTGCGATGGTCGCGTTGCGCACCACGATGTCGCTGATGTCGCAACGTTCGCGAGGGGGGCGTTCATGGGCGCGGGCCTGTTGCGCGCCGATGATCTCCAGGGTCTGACGCATGGCGTCGCGCCCCACCTCCAGTTGGCGCCGGACCTCATCGCGGGCGATGGCCTCCGCCTCGAAAGCGGTCGCCACGAACGCGACCAGCTTTGTGCGACGTTCCGGAGGAACGTCGCCCCGCGCCAGTTCGGCCAGGGCGCGATCGACCAGCTCGCGCCGGGCCATATCGTCCCGCCCAATGCCATGGCTCAGGATCGTCGCCAGCGGAGCGAGCGCGTTGCGGACATTGTGGAGAACCGCAACCGCGCTTTCCGAACGACCGAGCGCGAAGCTCTGTATCTCGTTGCGTTCGCGCAGATCCTTCAACTGACTCAGCATCGCGTTGAAGCTGCGGCCAAGCGATCCGAACTCCTCGCATCGGCCCTGGTCGTCCTCGAACGGCAACAACGCGCCTGAGGCCTGCACACGCTGCATGTGCCGCTCCACCCGGTCCAGCGGCGCGAGGACGAACCGACCCAGAGCCCGGCGCAGCATCAGGAGAAGCAGGACGAGCAAAAGGATCGACGCCGCCGCGGCCAGCAGCAGCACGCGACGGCCAAGCAATACGACCTCGCGCGAGACCTGGAAACGCGCAGCCGCCACCGGCCGCGCGTCGGGACCTGCGATCGGAACGGCGACGTCGATCAGCTGCGCCCGCCTGCGCATAGTGGTATCGGCCGGGGCCATCGGGGAAATCGTGACGCGCCGCCCGAACAGATGAGACAGATGTCGTCCCGTCAGCCGACGAGCGACCGCGACATAGTCATCTCCCTCTGCGGCCCTTGCCAGGCCGATGGCCATGACCTGGTGTCCGGCGGAAACATAGAAGTGCGTGGAATCCGCAGTTCCCAAAAGCCTAGCGGCGTCGAGCCGTTCCAGCGCACGCGCGACCGCTGCAGATGCCCCTCCAGGGCGACCGCGCCGAAGCACCGGCTTGTCCCCTGGCGCCATCCGATAGATCAAGACGTCCGCCATAGAACGATCATCGGCGCTGTCGGAAGCGGCCTTGGACTGCTCGCGTGCCATGACCTCCGTCATCGCGGAGAATTCCGCCACGGTCGTCACGGCGCGGGCGCAATATCCCTCGGTCGCTCGGTCCTCCAGCTCGGCGAACCCCGGCGAAATGACCAGTGTGAGCAAAACCGCCAGTGCGAGCGCGCCGCCGATGCCGGTCAGCGTCAGGATCGACACCATGATATCGCGGAGCGAACGGGGCCGCTGTCGCGTCTCCTTCCAGCGGCGTATCACGTTCCGGCCGATCAGTGCCGCGCAGCCGCGACCAGCGACGGTGCCGCGGCATTCCCACCCGACAGCGACAGGAACTTGCGTGTGACCAAGTCCCGCGCTTCGGCAGCAGGAACCGGCTTGGAGAAAAGATAGCCCTGCAGATGGCTCGCCCCCGCCACGCGCAGCGCCTGCGCTTGGGACTCGGTTTCGACGCCCTCGGCGATCACACCCAATCCCAGCGCCCGGCCGAGATGGATGATCGAATGGACGATCGCCGCGGACTCGCGCTCGCGGCCCATCCCGTCGATGAAGCTACGGTCGATCTTCAGGCAGTCGAGCGCGAATTTGCGGATGTTATAAAGGCTGGAATAGCCGGTACCGAAATCGTCCAGCGCGATCCGGAAACCCAGCTTGCGCAATTCGCACAAGGTTTGTGCGGCGTGTTCGGCATCGTCGAAGATCGCCGTTTCGGTGATCTCGATCTGGACGCGGTGCGGCTCGACGCCAGCCCGCCTTACGCTGTCCATGACATGGCCGACGAAATGCGACCGGCGGAACTGGATCGGACTGAAGTTCACCGACACATATTGACCGGGCCAATGCTGTAGCTCGGCCAGCGCATGATCCAGGATCCAGTCGCCAAGCTCGTGGATCAGATGGCTTTCCTCGGCCAGCGGGATGAAGATCGCCGGGCTGATCGCACCGCGCTCCGGTGTGTTCCAACGCACCAGCGCCTCGAACCCGACAATGTCGAGTTGTCCGCGCCCGACGATGGGTTGATACGCCAGGCTCAGCTCGTTGCGGGCGATGGCCCGGCTCAGCCCCGCCTCGATTTCGCGGCGGACGCGGATGCCCTCGTCCATGCTGACGTCGAATACCCGCACGGTGTTGCGCCCCGACCGCTTGGCCTCGTTCAGCGCCATATCGGCCTGACGAAGCAGGTCGGTCGGATCGCGCTCGCCGCCGGGCTGGCTCGTCACCAGCCCGCAAGAGGCCCCGCAACGAACGGCGTGGCCCAGCACGTTGAAGGTCGAGGCGCAGGCCGTCACGATCCGGTCGCAGACCGACACGGCCGTCTCGGCGTCCTCGGCATCGAAGAAAATGCCGAACTCATCGCCGCCCAGCCGTGCAACCATCGCGCCCTCGGGAACATGCGATTGAATGGTCGCGCAGACTTCACGGATGAGCTGATCCCCGGCGAGATGGCCGAGCGTGTCGTTAACCAGCTTGAACCGATCGAGGTCCAGCATCGCAGTCACGAAGGGTGTCCCCTGCCGCCCCCGCTCGGTCAGGCCGCGCAGGAAGGCGGCGCGGTTGGGGGCGTCGGTCAGGGCGTCATGCATCGCGAGATGCATCGCCCGGCTCTCATTCGCCTCCAGTTCTGCGCTCTTCTCCTCCAGTGTGGCGACCTTTTCGGCCAGGAGCGCGCGGGCAGCGGACAGTTCCCGATCATTGTCCCAGCGGCGGCACAGCGCGAGCGCCATCTGCTGGATTTCGCTGACCTCGAACGGCTTGGCGATGTAGAAGATCTTGTCGGCGGGTCCGGCGACCTTTCCGATTTCCGCCGGGGAGAAGTCCGAATAGCCGGTTACGATAACCAGGTGAATGTCGGGATCGATCGCCCTGATGCGCCGTGCCGTTTCGCGACCGTCGATACCGGGCGGCATCCGGATGTCGATAAAGGCGACGGCGAAGGGCATCCCATCGGCACGGGCCTGCTCGACGGCCGCGACGGCCTCCAGCCCTTGAAGGCAGTGGCGACGCTCAGTCGGAACCTCGATCGTCCCATTGCTCGCCGGTTCGCCGAACAACTCGGTCGCCATGGCGTCCAGCGTTCCAGGCCGCGCCGGGAAGCACAGTTCATAGCTTTCATGAACCGCCGGTTCGTCGTCGACGATCAGAATACGCATCCGGCTACCACCCGTCACAGTCACTTAAAACTGGGACGGATGGTAACCAAAGAGGCTTAAAGTGACGTAAATGGTCCGTTATTCGACCGTCACGCTTTTCGCCAGGTTGCGCGGCTGGTCGACATCGGTGCCCTTGGCGACCGCGACGTGATAGGCAAGCAGCTGCACCGGCACCGCATAGACGATCGGTGCGATCAGCGGATGGACCTTGGGCATGGTGATGGTCGCGATGCAGCCCTCTCCGGCTGCCTCGATCCCGTCATAGTCGGAGATCAGGATGACCTTGCCGCCGCGCGCCTGAACCTCCTGCATGTTCGAGACGGTCTTCTCGAACAAGGGGCCCGAGGGAGCGATGACGATCACGGGGACATGCTCATCGATCAGCGCGATCGGCCCGTGCTTCATTTCACCCGCCGCATAACCTTCGGCGTGGATGTAGCTGATTTCCTTCAGCTTCAGCGCGCCTTCCAGCGCCAGCGGGTAATCGGTGCCGCGGCCCAGATAGAGCACGTCGCGCGCACTGGCGACGGCACCAGCCATACCTTCGATCGCTTCGTCATAGGCCAGCGCGCCGTTGATCGCGGCGGGGGCTTCGGCCAGATGGCGGACGATCTGCTTCTCCTCGTCGGGCGACAGCTTGCCCTTCGCCTTGGCGAGGTTGGCGGCAAGCGCGGCGAGCACGCTCAACTGGCAGGTGAACGCCTTGGTCGAGGCGACGCCGATCTCCGGCCCGGCATGGGTCGGGAGCAGCAGGTCGGCCTCGCGCGCCATCGAGCTGGTCGGCACGTTGACGACCGCGGCGATCGTCTGGCCTTCATTCTTCGCATGGCGAAGCGCGGCGAGCGTGTCGGCGGTTTCGCCAGACTGGCTGATGACGATCATCAAGCCACCCGGCTCCATCACCGGCGCGCGATAGCGGAATTCCGAGGCGACATCGAGGTCGACCGGGACTCGCGCAAACTGCTCGAACCAGTATTTGGCGACCATGCCCGCATAGAAGCTGGTGCCGCAGGCAACGATGGTGACACGCTTGATACCCGACAGATCGAAATCCGGGATCGGCAGCGCGATCTTGCCTTCCAGCCGCTGGAGATACGAGCGCAGCGTCTGGGCGACGACGATCGGCTGCTCGTAGATTTCCTTCTGCATGAAGTGGCGGTGATTGCCCTTGTCGATCAGAGCACCCGTCACGCCCGACAGGGTGACCGGCCGATCGACCGGGTTGTTGTCGCGGTCATAGACCTGCGCGCCCTCGCGCGTGCAAACCACCCAGTCGCCCTCGTCGAGATAGGCGATACGCTGGGTCAGCGGGGCCAGCGCCAGCGCGTCCGATCCCAGATAGATCTCGTCATCGCCGTAACCGACGACCAGCGGCGAGCCGAGCCGCGCGCCGATCAGCATATCGGGCTGGTCGCGGAACAGGATGGCGAGTGCAAAGGCCCCGTGCAGGCGCGGCAGCACCTCACGGACGGCGGCGACGGGATCGAGACCCTGCTCGACCTTCTCGCTGACCAGATGGGCAACGACCTCGGTATCGGTTTCGCTGGTGAAGACGCGGCCACGGCCGATCAGTTCGTCACGCAGCGCCTTGAAATTCTCGATGATGCCGTTGTGCACGACCGCGACATGATCGGTGGCGTGTGGATGCGCGTTATTGGTCGTCGGGCCGCCATGCGTCGCCCAGCGGGTATGCGCGATCCCGATCGAGCCGGGCAGCGGATGCGCCGCCAGTTCCTTGGCCAGGTTCACCAGCTTGCCCGAGGCGCGCCGACGCTCGATCTCGCCATGGTCGATCGTTGCGATCCCGGCAGAGTCATAGCCGCGATACTCCAGGCGGCGGAGACCATCGAGCAGCCGCTCGGCGACGTCATCGCCGCCAAGAATTCCTACGATACCGCACATAGTCTTACTCCCCAGCCTTCTTAGCGGCCTTCTTGGCCGTCATCATCTCTCGGAAACGTTTCGCCCAGCCGGGCTTGGTCTGGCGTTCGGCGCGGACCAGCGCGAGGGCATCGGCCTCGACATCGCTGGTCACCACCGCCCCCGCCCCGACGATCGCGCCCGCGCCGATCGTAACCGGCGCGACCAGCGCGGAGTTGGAGCCGATAAAGGCCCCCTCCCCGATTACGGTCTTATACTTCAGGAAACCGTCGTAATTGCAGGTGATGGTGCCTGCACCGATATTCGCGCCCGCGCCGACCTCGGCATCGCCCAGATAGGTCAGATGGTTGGCCTTGGCACCTGGCCCCAGTACGGCCTTCTTCATCTCGACGAAATTGCCGACCCGCGCTCCCTCACGTACGTCCGCACCGGGGCGCAGTCGCGCATAGGGGCCGATGTCCGCACCCGTGGCGACGGTCGCGCCCTCCAGATGGCTGAACGCATGGATGGTCACGCCGTCCGCGACATGAACGCCGGGGGCGAACACCACATGCGGCTCGATCACCACGTCGCGGCCCAGACGGGTATCATGCGAGAACCATACCGTATCCGGTGCAATGAGCGTAACCCCTTCGGCCATCGCGCGCGCGCGGCGGCGAACCTGCCAGTCGCTCTCGACCACCGACAATTCGGCGCGGCTATTGACGCCCGCGACCTCGCCAGCCCCCGTCTCGATGACGGCGGAGTGGCGCCCATCGGCGGCCGCCAGCATGACGATGTCGGGCAGATAATATTCACCCGCCGCATTGTCGTTGCCGATCCGGTCGAGCAGCCTGAACAAATCGGCTGAGCGCACAGCCATCAGGCCGGAATTGCAGAGGTTTACGGCGCGTTCTTCGGGGTTGGCATCCTTGAACTCGACCATGCGATCGATTCGTCCGTCGCGGTCGGCGATGACGCGGCCATAAGCCGCCGCATCGGTGGGGCGGAAGCCCAGCACCACGGCGGCGGGAGCATCGGCTTCCCCCAGCCGGTCGATCATCGCGCGCATGGTCTGCGCCTCGACCAGCGGAACGTCGCCATAGAGGATCAGCACGTCACCGTCGAACCCCGCCAGCGCCTCCCGCGCCTGGGCGACCGCATGGCCCGTGCCCAGCTGCTCGGCCTGGAACGCCGTCGAGACGCCGAGCGGAGCCACCGCGGCCTCGACCTGCTCGCGCCCCGCGCCCGTCACCACGACCATGCGCTCGGGCGACAAGGTCTTCACGCTGTCGATCAGGTGCAGCAGCATCGGTCGTCCGGCGATGGGATGAAGAACCTTGTGCAGGTCCGACTTCATACGGGTACCCTTGCCCGCGGCAAGGATGATGGCGGCGATCGGTCTCGTCATGACGATTGCGCCTGCCACGGATTTTCGGCCAAAGCCAGCGGGAGACAGCATCGGGATCGAACATGGACGCCAATTCACCGCATGATTTTCCCTTCGCCATCGTCGGCTTCGACCTGGACGGTACTTTGCTGGACACCAGCGGCGACCTGGCCGCCGCCGTCAACCATGCGCTGGCGTCGATCGGACGAGCGCCGCTGAGCGTCGAGGCGGTCAAGCCGATGATCGGCGGCGGCGCCCGCGCGATGTTGCAGCACGGGCTGGACGCGACCGGCGGCCATGATGCGGAAATGCTGGACTGGCTGCATCGCGTGCTGCTCGACCATTATGAAGCCAACCTAGCGGTGCACACCGCACCGTTTCCCGGCGTGCTCCAATCCCTCGACGAACTCGCCTATCGCGGGGTCAAGCTGGGCATCATGACCAACAAGCTGGAACGTTTCGCACGGGCTATTCTAGGGTCATTAGGCCTGACGGATCGCTTCACCTCGATCATCGGGGGCGACACGCTGGGCGTGGCCAAGCCTTCGCCCCGGCCGATCCAGGCGATGGTCGAGCAATGCGGCGGCGGTTCGGCAGCCTTTGTCGGCGACTCGATCTTCGACGTCCAGGCCGCCCGAGCGGCCGGGCTGCCGGTCGTCGCCTGCTCCTTCGGCTTCCTCAGCCAGCCCGTGGAGGCCCTGGGCGCCGATGCGATCATCGACGGCTATGCCGAGCTTATCCCGACCCTGATGCGGCTTTCCCCTTCCGCCACTTGATCCACAAATGCCGGGCCAGCATCGGCACCGGCATTCGGATAAGGTGGGAACGGATGTAGAAGGCTTTGCGCAACATTCTGTGCCGCTCCCGCCCCCAGCCGTCTCGCGCCAACATGCGGCGTCGATAGAGATGGTCGAACACGTTCAGCCGCTGACATGGCTCTGGAACGCGGGTGCCGTAAAGGGCATGGCACAATCGGAGCGCCCGGCCGACCGCGGCGGACAGGCCGTGAAGTGCGGCCCGCGCCTCCAATCCGGCCATGCCCCGCTCCTCGATCAGCGCGTGTATGTCCCAGAGATTACGCAGCCCCCCGGCGAGTTCGCCATCGGCAAAGAGGTGCGCGGCGGCATGGACGAGCATGTCCGCATGACACAGGACCGCCAGGTTGCCATGGAGCGCCTGGGCATCGGCAATCAGCGCCTGGGCATCGGGCGTCGGCCCGGCCGTCGGCGGCAGGATCGTGTGGTGTACGTCGACCATCCGGCCACGCTTGCCATGGACGAGCGGCGGCAGCTCATGCATCCAGCGGCGGTAATAAAGGTCGTCATAGGGATCGGACTTGATCCATTCCCAACCGGCATCGAGCAACCGCTTCTCGGCATGATCGAGCAGTCGCTTCGGCAGCAGGATGTCGCAATCACCGATGCCCCGCCCCTGACCGGCCGCCAGCCCGGCAGCGACGAAGGCCGTGCCCTTGAGGAGAATGACCGGATGCTCCAGCGGCCGCAGCGCCAGCGCCACCCTGTTCGCTTCCCATAATGCCGTTCGCCGCGCCTCCTCGGCATCGATCCGCGCCTCGGCCAACGCCTTGGCCACGACGTCCGGCAGAGGGAATCCCTCCAGCCGATGCGCCAGCGTTCCCGCCAGCGTTTCGGCGCGTGCAACCGCCAGAACGGCGGTCCAGCCCGGCAGGTCGATCGTGTCCGCCTGTGTCGGATCACGCAGCAGGGCGACCAGCGTTTCGGCCGCCGTCACAGCGCGTCCCACAAGGCTTCGATGGCGGCGACGCCCGCTTCACCGTCGGGATAATCCAGCGCCACGGCGGGCACCTCCGCTCGAAGCCGGGTAAGGACCCGGAACCCCGCCTCCCCCATGGCGACATAATTGGTCGATGCCTGGGTCAGGCGGACGAAAGTCTCGGTTGGGGCGAGGCCGCTCAGGGCGGCGGGAAAACCAAACCTGGGAAAGACCAGCAGGGCGGGCCGGGACCGCCGCTGCCAACTACGCCCAGTCAATCCAGAAGAAGTACGGCTTTAAAACCGTT
>DXIH01000086.1 GCA_019112965.1 Candidatus Sphingomonas excrementigallinarum
AGCGCGTCGGGATCGCCCTTGGCCCATTCGTCGACCATCTCGGCCATTTCCTCACCCGCCTTGGGCAGGTCCTCGACCGTGGAGGTCAGGAAGTCGATCTGTGCCTTTTGCGACAGGCCGTTGAAATAGCCGATCTGCTGCTCGGCGGTCTCCAGCCCCGCGACCGGCTTGTTCGCGGCCTTGGCCGCGTCGGCCAGCACCGTCTCCGGGCCGTTCTTGGGATCGTAGCCCAGCTTCTGGATCGGCGCGATCGACAGGGTGACACCCGCCAGCCACGGCTTCATCCGGTCGAACGCCTGGGGCGGCAGGCCCGCATCGGTCAGCGCCTTCAGATAGGCGCCACGCTTGTCGGCGGGCAGCTGTTCGGTCAGCGTCGGGCCGGTGGTGACGATACCGTTCTTCAGCACGATCTGCTGCATCGTCGCCTGGTCGGGCTGCACCATTTCCAGGACCAGCTGGTCGGACTTGTCGAAGGCGGTCTTCACCGCCTCGTCGAACCAGGACAGGCCGGGCTTCAGCACATGGATGGTGCCGAAGAGGTAGATGGTGGTGTCGGCATCCTTGACCACCCAGAGCGCGGGGTCCGCGTCATTGGGGTTCGGCGCGGGTTTGCTCTGCGCACAGGCGGGCAGCGCCAGCATCAGCGCGAGCGAGGTGAGGGCGGCTTTCATGATCGTCTTCATGGGATCGGACTTTCGGAAAAGGAAGGGCCGGATGGGAGAAGGGGCCGAAGATCAGACGTATTTGCGCCACATCCAGACGATGCCGCAGGTGGCCATCAGGGCGACGTAGACCCATTCGACCTGTAGGGGCGGCAGCACGCCGCCGCGCCACAGGAACCACCAGACGGGGGCGCCTAGGCCGACGACATAGAAGGCCGCCAGCGCGCCGTCGCGATAGGCGCGGCTTTCATGCTCATCGACCACCCGGTGCCAGCGCCAGGAAATGATAGGCACTACGACGCCCCACATCAGTGCCATGAGGATCGCGAACCAGAGCGGCAAAGGTGACTTCCACATGTCCAATGTGCTGGGCTTCATTCCCGCTGGGGTGGAAAGGATCGCCACAAGAGCCATGGAGAGGCCCATGACGCCGCCGACAGCGCCGGAGATGGCAACCAGACGGCGATTGGCGCGCTCGCTGGGGCCACGGCTGTCGCGTTGGAATAGATCAGTCACGGTCGCACCTCGATAGAAAGATGGACGGAAAGGGTTGGCATCCGCACGCCATGGGCGGCGGTAGCGGCCTGGATATCGGGGCGGAGTGTATCGAGCGTGATCTCTCCCACGCGTCCGGCGCCCCAGCCGAGCAGCGACAGCGCGATGCCGGTGCCGATGACCGTGCGGGTCAGGCGGCGGCTCATGACCGCACCCGCCGGATGACATAGAAGGCCATGCCGATGGCGACCGAGGCCCACCAGCTATTGTCCTCGAAATCAGTCTGGTGCGTCTGGGCACCGATGATCGTCAGCACCGGATGCAGGACGAAGTTCGCCAGTCCGATCACGGCCCAGGTTTCGATCGCCAGCCGCCGCTGCATCTCATCGGTTTCGCGCCAGTTGCGCCAGGTCACGATGCCCCCGACGATCAGGATGACGACCGCTGTGATCTGGGCCAATGGTCGTGGTGCGGATGCGCGGGGAAGATGGAACAATCCGTCGACAAACCCCTCCAGGAACGGAAGGCCGACCACCAGCAGGACGGCCACGGCGACCAGCACCATCCGGCGTCGCTTCCGGCGCGCCGTGCGCGCGGCCTCCCGGCTCTCGCCCCAGCGGGCGCTGCCCTCACTCGCCGTCATGTTCATCATCGAAAATCTCCTCGATGGGCAATTCGAACAGGCGGCCGATGCGGAATGCGAGCGGCAGCGAGGGGTCGTATTTCCCCGTTTCGATGGCGTTGACGGCCTGGCGCGACACGTCCAGCCGCCCGGCGAGTTCCGCCTGGCTCCAGTTGCGTTCGGCGCGCAGCACCTTGAGGCGATTTTTCATGTCCACCTCCTCTTGCATGGCCAACCTCCCTTTGTCACCCGTGCATGACGTAATGTCAGGTGACCATGACAAAGTGACAGTGAGTCACGACATTGTCAACAAGACCTGACAAAATATCACGCGTGGTTGACTTTGCTCCGTCGTTGCGAGCGCAGCGAAGCAATCCAGAGCCACGGGCGAGCACACCCTGGATTGCTTCGCTGCGCTCGCAATGACGGGGGATGAGGATGGCGGCCGTCCTTGACCGCGAAAGGGCCATCCGCCAAAGCCTGCGCCATTATGCAGACCCGAAACGGCCCCCCGGAAGGACCCATGTCCTTCCAGCGCATGATCCTCACCCTCCATGACTATTGGAGCGAGCGCGGATGCGTGATCCTGCAACCCTATGACATGGAGATGGGGGCGGGCACCTTTCACCCCGCGACCACGCTGCGCGCGCTGGGTCCGGATTCATGGAACGCGGCCTTCGTCCAGCCCTGCCGCCGCCCGACCGACGGCCGCTATGGCGAGAACCCGAACCGGCTCCAGCATTATTACCAGTATCAGGTCATCCTGAAGCCCTCGCCCGCCGACCTGCAGGACCTGTATCTGGGCAGCCTCGCCGCGATCGGCGTGGACATGGCCAAGCACGACATCCGCTTCGTCGAGGACGACTGGGAAAGCCCGACACTGGGTGCCTGGGGCCTGGGCTGGGAAGTCTGGTGCGACGGGATGGAGGTGACGCAGTTCACCTATTTCCAGCAGATGGGCGGATACGACATGAAGCCGGTCGCGGGCGAGCTGACCTACGGGCTCGAGCGTCTGGCGATGTACATCCAGGACGTCGACAATGTGTACGACCTGCGCTTCAACGATGCGGGCGTATCCTATGGCGACGTGTTTCTCGAAAACGAGAAGCAGATGTCGACCTGGAACTTCGAGATCGCCGACACCGACACGCTGTTCGATACCTTCAAAAAGGCGGCGGCGGAGTGCGAACGCTGCCTGGAGGCCAAGCTGCCCATCCCCGCCTATGAACAGGCGATCAAGGCCAGCCACACCTTCAACCTGCTGCAGGCGCGCGGC
>DXIH01000087.1 GCA_019112965.1 Candidatus Sphingomonas excrementigallinarum
CGGGTCGTTGACCGCCGCGTCGAGCAGATGGTGCCGCCAGTCGTTGAGATAGCGGTCGCCCATGTCCAACCGGCTGATCTCGTCCATGTAGCGGCACAGGACATGCGGATACCGCATCAGGCCTAGCAGAACCGCGCGCTTCAGGCTGTATTCGACCCCGCGCCCGACATGGCGATTGGCCTCGGCCACCGCCTGATGCACCGCCGCCGCATTGACCCGGCGGATGCCGAAGATGTCGAAATAGCGCGACATCATCGCGCGTTTATATTCGTAGGCCAGATCCTTGTGCGGGATCTGCTGCGCCAGTTCCTCCAGCCGCTGCTTCAGCGCGGCGCGGCCCTCGGGCGTGTCTGTCTGGGCCTGGGCGATCTCCGACTGCCAGAGCAGGTCGCTGAGCGGCGTGGCGCGGGTGAGCACGTCCTCGAACCCCGCCGCGCCCTTTTCCTGGACGAGATCGTCGGGATCCTGCCCCTGCGGAAGGGTGACGAAGGACAGGCTTTTGCCCGGCTGGAGCAAAGGCAGCGCACGGTGCGCGGCGCGGATCGCGGCCTTCTGGCCGGCCGCATCGCCGTCGAAGCAGAGCGTCGGCACGTCGACCATCCGCCACAGCCGTTCCAGCTGGTGCTCGGTCAGCGCGGTGCCGAGCGGCGCGACCGCTTCCTCGATCCCGGCCTGGGCGAGGGCGATCACGTCCATATAGCCCTCGACCACCAGCACGCGGCCGGACTTGCGCACAGCAGGTGCGGCGCGGTCGAGATTGTAGAGCGTTCGCCCCTTATCGAAGAGCGGGGTGTCGGGCGAGTTCAGGTACTTCGGCTCGCCGTCGCCGATGATCCGACCGCCGAACGCGATCACCCGGCCGCGCGCGTCGCGGATCGGGATCATCAACCGGCCGCGGAAGCGGTCGTAAGGGTCCTTGCCGTCGACCTTGATGAGCAGCCCGCACTCGATCAGCGCCGGGTCGCCATAGTCCTTAAGCGCCGCCTTCAGCTTGCCCCGGCTGTCGGGCGCGAAGCCCAGGCCGAAGGCGCGGGCCGTATCGGGCGTAACGCGGCGGCGGGTCAGCAACTCGCGCGCATCGCCGCCCGACAGGCCGCCCAGCTGCTCGGCGAACCACGCGGCGGCATCGGCCATCGCGTCATGCAGGCCCTTGGCGCGCTCGGCCTTCTGCGCGGCGCGTCGATCCTGCGCGGGCATGTCGAGCCCGGCTACCTGCGCCAGTTCCTTCACTGCATCGATAAAGGGCAGCCCACGCTGGTCGGTCATCCAGCGAATGGCATCGCCATGCGCCGAACAGCCGAAACAATGGTAAAAGCCCTTGTCGTCGTTGACGTAGAAGCTGGGCGTCTTTTCGTTATGGAAGGGGCAGCAGCCCTTATATTCCCGGCCCGCCTTTTGCAGCTTCACCGTCTTGCCTATCAATGCCGACAGACTGGTGCGAGCGCGAAGCTCGTCAAGGAATTGCGGGGTCAGGCTCATGGCGTCCGCGCGATTATAATGTGTAGCGGGGGATGGGGTTTTTGGCAAGGGTTGGGGTGCGTGCGGAGGGTTTGGGATAACCCTCCCCTCGGTCCCCTCCCGCTTGCGGGAGGGGATGCGCATTTGGTGGAGGGCAGTCCTCTCCGCCGAGCCCTACAGGCTCCCCTCCCGCAGGCGGGAGGGGCTGGGGGAGGGCCTCTCCACGAGCGCGCGCTCGATGGTTGCGACGACGCCCTCCAGATTACCGAGAACGTCGTTGTTCCAGAAGCGGATAACTCGCCAGCCTTGGGCTTCGAGGTAGCGGGTCCGGGCTTCGTCATAAGTGGCGCGTTCGTCATGTTGGCCGCCGTCGACCTCGACGATAAGCTTTACCGATCGTGCCGCGAAATCCGCGATGTAGGGGCCGATCGGCACTTGCCGGTTGAAGCGGGCGCCAGCGACTTGGCGCCGGGACAGTGCCCGCCATAACCGCCGTTCGGCGTCGGTTGGATTGAGGCGCAGTTCCCGTGCTTCTCGCGTCGGGCGGTTTTCGCGGAAGGGCCGGGGGCCCTCCCCTCGGTCCCCTCCCGCCTGCGGGAGGGGATGCGTTTGTGGCGGAGGGCGGTTCTCTCCGTTGAGCGCTACAGGCTCCCCTCCCGCAGGCGGGAGGGGTTGGGGGAGGGGACTCCGTTCGCGATCAAAACCCCGCACCAGCCCCGCTCCCCAACCTTACGCCAGCGAAGCCTTCACCAACCCGCTCGCCTTGCTCATATCCAGCACCGCCGCATGCCGCGCCTTCAGCTCGGCCATCACCCGGCCCATGTCCTTCATCCCGGACGCGCCGATCTCCGCCTTGATCGCCTCGATCGCGGACCTGGTCTCGTCCTCGGTCAGCGTCTGCGGCAGGAAGCGCTCGATCACCGCGACCTCGGCCTTTTCGGCGTCGGCCAGTTCCTGGCGGCCGCCCTGCTCGTACATGGCGATCGATTCGCGACGCTGCTTGACCATCTTCTGCAGCACTTCGATCACGACCATGTCGTCATCGGCGGGCGCGTCGCCGGTGCGGAGTTCGATGTCGCGGTTTTTGATGGCGGCCTGGATCAGGCTGATCGCCGCGCGGCTTTCCTTGTCGCCCGCTTTCATGGCGGCCACCTGCGCGGCCTTGATATCGTCGCGAATCATGTTTTTTCCGTCTTGTCTGAAAGGCGGGGACGATAGCGCAGGGAAGCGATTCCGTGAACTGGTTGACGCGAACGCCCGATGGGCCTAGCGGACGCCACTTAGCGACATTGCAGACATTTTAGCAGGAGTGCCCGCCGATCATGGCCGACGCCAAGCCATTCGCCATGCCCGAAAAGCCTGAAGGCGCCACGGGCGTTCTCGTTCTGGCAAGCGGAGACGTGTTATGGGGGCGCGGTTTCGGCGTCGAGGGTGATGCCGTCGGAGAGGTGTGCTTCCACACCGCGATGACCGGCTATCAGGAGATCATGACCGACCCGTCCTTCGCGGGCCAGATCATCACCTTCACCTTCCCGCATATCGGCAATGTCGGCGCGAACCCCGACGATATCGAGGCGGACGCGCCGCACGCGCTGGGCATGATCGTCCGCGAGGACCCGACCGCCCCGTCCAACTTCCGCGCGATGGAAAATCTCGCCGGGTGGATGGCGCGGCACAACCGCATCGGCCTGGCGGGCATCGACACCCGCGCGCTGACCCGCCGCATCCGGGCGGCCGGCGCGCCCAACGGCGTGATCGCCCATTCGGCGGCCGGAGAGTTCGACCTGCCCGCGCTGCTGGAGAAGGCGAAGGCCTGGCCGGGGCTGGAGGGCATGGACCTCGCCAAGGACGTGTCGACCGAGCTGCATTATGGTTGGGGCGAGACGCGCGAAGGCGGGTTGTGGCGGCTGGGCTTCGGTTATGCAGGCGCGGAGGGCGCGGATCGCCCGCACGTCGTCGCGATCGATTATGGCAGCAAGCACAACATCTTCCGCAACCTCGTTGAGGCAGGCGCGAAGGTGTCGGTGGTCCCCGCCACCGCCTCATTCGAGGATGTGATGGCGTTGAACCCGGACGGCATCTTCCTGTCCAACGGCCCCGGCGATCCGGCGGCGACGGGCGAATATGCCGTGCCGGTGATCCGCCAGCTGCTGGACACGGGCAAGCCGCTGTTCGGCATCTGCCTGGGCCACCAGCTTCTGGGTCTGGCGGTCGGCGCCAAGACCACCAAGATGCACCAGGGGCATCGTGGCGCGAACCACCCGGTCAAGCGCCTGTCCGACGGTCTGGTCGAGATCACCAGCATGAACCACGGCTTCGCGGTCGAGCGCGAGACGCTGCCAGCCAACGCTCGTGAGACGCATGTGTCGCTGTTCGACGGGTCGAATGCGGGTCTGGAACTGACCGACCGCCCGGCCTTCTCGGTCCAGTACCATCCCGAAGCCTCGCCGGGGCCGCAGGACAGCTTCTATCTGTTCGAGCGGTTCGTGGGGTCGCTTCGGAAATGAGGTTCGTGGCTTCCGCCGTTGCCCTGATCGCGTCTGCCATGCTGGTCGGATGCGCAGGGCAATCGGGAGGAATGCCGCTTCTTACTCCAAAGGTATTTGCCCGTGCCGCTGCGAAATGTGGGGTCGTCACGACCCATGTCTCCCGCAGGCGGAAGGGCCGGATCCCTTACGCGTCCTATAAAATCCTCGGCCCTGCCGGGGAGGTGCGCTCGGATGACGGAAAAAGCCGAGCCTGCCTGACGGACGCACTTCGCGGCTATCGATACGATTATCTGGGTGAGCAGTTTCCCGACACCTAGCACTGTAACGACAGCCCCTATCCTGCATTCCTTTTAAATGGTCATCGCCCAATGCCAAAACGCACCGACATCTCCTCCATCCTCGTCATCGGCGCTGGTCCGATCGTCATCGGTCAGGCGTGCGAGTTCGAC
>DXIH01000088.1 GCA_019112965.1 Candidatus Sphingomonas excrementigallinarum
GGCCTGACCTATTCGCAGTTCATGCACGGCCTGAAGCTGGCGGGCGTCGAACTGGACCGGAAGGTCCTGGCCGACATCGCCATGCACGAGGGCGAGGCCTTCAAGGCGATCGTCGCGCAGGCGAAGGCCGCTCTGCCGCAGGCCGCGTAATTCGCGACTGACGGACTAGCGCCGGAAATCAGGAAAGGGCGTCGGTGGGTTCCACCGGCGCCCTTTTTGTTGGCAAATATTCCTCCCCTGCAAGGGGAGGAAGAGAATAGCCTCAATACCGAACCGTCACCGTCCCCAGGATCGAGCGCGGCGCGCCATAGTAACCGCCGTCGAAGGTCAGCGCGGTCAGATACTTCGCATTGGTCAGGTTGCGCAGATTCGCCGACAGCGCGATGCGCCGGGTGATGTCGTACTTCGCCATCAGGTCGACCAGCGCATAGCCGTCCTGCCGCACCGAGCGGGTCTGGGTATAGATCACGCTCTGATACTGGGCCGACGCACCCAGCTTGAGGGCAGGCAGGGCGGGCGGCGAATAGACGATGTTCAGCCGCCCGGTGTTGCGCGGCACGAACAGGCGGGCCGGATCGCCCTTCTGATCCTCGATCCGCATCAACGTATAGCCGCCGGTGACCTGCACCCCCTCGGCCAGGCGTCCGCCGACCTCCAGCTCGATCCCCTCGGACTTGGCGTTCACCCCGCGCGAGACGAAGCGGCCGTTGACGAAGCCGATGCTCTCGGCGGTGTTGTCCTGATGCACGCGGAAGATCGCCGCGCTGGCGTTCAGCCGCCCGCCGAACCAGTCGCCCTTGATCCCCGCCTCGATATTCTTGCCGCTGACCGGGGCCAGGATACGCCCGTCCTCGCCGATCGCGTCCTGCGGGTTGAAGATCGTCGTATAGCTCGCATAGACGCTGAGGGCGCGGTTCAGATCATAGGTGACGCCCGCAAAGGGCGAGAAGCGGCGATTGTCGTAATTGGTGTCGACGCCGTAGGAAAAGCCGGTGCTGCGCGCATGGGTGAAGTTGCCGCCCAGCATGAGCTTCAACGGATCGGCCAGGTTGAAGCGCACCAGCCCGTACAGCGTCTCGCGCCGCGTCTGGGTGCTCTGGCTGGAGGCATAGTCGGTCGAGAAGGGCGTCGGGAAGGTGACCCGCGGGAACGTCCCCTGGAACAGGTCTGGGAAGGGCAGCGGCAGGCCGACCTTGGAATAGTCGGAGCTCGACGTCTGCTGGTAATCCTGCGCGCTGCGGTTGACGCCGAACATCAGCTGATGCTCGCGCCCGAACAGCGTAACCGGCCCGGTGGCATAGGCCTCCATGGTCAGGTTGCGGGTCTGCGCACGAAAGGCGCCGGGATAGCTCTTGATGCTCAGGAACTCGCCGGGCTTCATTGGGTCCGGGGCGATGCCGTCCGGCGCGCCGCGCACCGGATTGCCATAGACGTAGAACAGCTCGTCCGCCTCGCTGGTCGCGCGCCGCACCGCGCTGATCCGCGCGACCCAGTCGCCCGCGAAGTGATGCGTCAGGTCGCCGAAGATCTGCCGGTCGATGACGTTCCAGCCCGACCATTCCGGCGCGACATTGGTCGATCGCGGCATGTCGATCCGGGTGCCGTCGGTATAGGTGAGCGGCAGCGCGCCCCACATCGCGCCGTGGCTCTGATGATCCTGATGGCCGTAACCCCCGCTGAGCACCGTATCGGGGCCCAGGTCCGCCTCGACCACGCCGTACCCGGTCCAGCGGCGCAGGGAATAGCGGTCGAGATAGCTGTCGGCGTCCGACAGCACCCCGACGACACGTGCGCGGACATGGCCGTCCCTGGTCAGCGGGGTGCTGACATCCGCGTCCAGGCGCAGACTGTTGAACGAGCCATATTGCGCGCTGGCGGTCGCCTGCAGGTCCTTGGTCGGGCGCTTGCGGACGAAGTTGATGACGGCGGACGGGTTGCCGGTCGGCGACAACAGGCCCGGCGCGCCGCGCACCACCTCGATATGGTCATAGATGGCGGTGTCGATCGACCCGGTCTGGATGCCGAAGGCGAAAGGCACGCCGATGCCGTCGATCTGGAAGGTCTGGATGTCGAAGCCGCGCGCCGAATAATAGACGCGATCGGTCTCGTTCGCCTGGACATTGATGCCCGGCACCGTGGTCAGCAGCTGGTTGACGTCGTTCAGCTGGAAGTCGGTGATCTGCTGGCGGGTGACGATGCTGACCGACTGCGGCGTCTCGCGCAGGGTCAGCGGGATACGCGTCGCGGTCGTCTGCCCCTCGATCGTATAGTCGTTCCGGCCCTCGGTTCGCTGGCCGGTGACGACGATGTCGTCGCGCCCGGCCTGGGGATCGAGCGCGGGATCCGTGGTGGGCGTGGCGGCGGGCGCGGCGACGGTCAGGGCGGCGGCGCTGGCCACCAGAGTTATCAGCATGGTCATGAGCGACTCCCTTTGCGCCGCTCCTATGGGTGACGTTCTGTTATTGCAAGTCACTATCGAAAGCAAAAGCGGCGGGGCCGGCGGTTGTCTTCGGGACCGTCCTGATCGAGGCGGGCGCCAATCACTGGTTGGCGTTGCGCCCCGGGCTTCGGTCGCTATCGGACAGCGTGAACCAGCTCGGGCAGCCCTAGCCATCGCCCCCCATCGCCCCCACATGGGCGGCGACATGGCGCTTCATCTGACCAAGGTCGCGTTCGGGGCGGCCAGTATCGATCATCTGGCGGAACGACTGAAGATGCGGGCGCAGGAGGGGCCGGTGTTCCTGACCACGCGCTATCTGCCCAAGCGGCATGAGGAAGTGGCGGGTCAGGGCTCGCTGTTCTGGATATTGAAGCATCAGCTGGTCGCGCGCTCGCCGATCCTGTCCTTCGGCGAGGCCGAGGGCGGGCGCTGTGCGATCCATATCGATCCCGAGCTGGTGCTGGTCCAGGCGCTGCCCCGGCGCGCGCATCAGGGTTGGCGCTATCTGGAAGCGGCGGATGCGCCGCCCGATCTGGGTGGGTCGGCATCGGGGATCGACGTGATGCCGCCGGTGCTGGTGGGCAAGCTGGTGGAACTGGGGTTGATCTGATCCTCCCCGGTACGGGGAGGGGGACCGTGCGAAGCATGGTGGAGGGGGGCATCCACAAAGCATAGCCTGTGCGGCTCTCCCCCCTCCGTCAGGCCTTTGGCCTGCCACCTCCCCGCGAGCGGGGAGGATTTAGAATTTCGGCCCGGCCACCGCCGCGCGGGTCTTTTTCGGGACGTCGGCCAGGACCTTGGCGATCGCGGTGTTGCGGGCGTCCTGCGAGGCGTAATCGCGCGCGGACAGCCCGGCGACATTGTCGGCGATGTCGGGATCGGCCCCGGCGGCCAGCAGCTCGCGGACCATGCCGATGTCATGGCGCTGTACCGCGCGGATCAGCGGGGTCTCGCCGGACGAATTGGGGAGGTTCGGGTTCGCCTTGGCCGCCGTCAGGATGCGGATCATCTCGGGCTGGCCGCCCGCCACCGCCAGCAGCAGCGGCGTGTTGCCGCGCCCGTCGCGCAGGTTGGGATCGGCCCCCTTCTGGAGCAGGAAGCGCAGATACGTCTCGTCGCCGCGCTTGATGACGATGTGCAGCGCGCCCTCGCCGCTGGTCACGTCGCGCGTGTTGATGATGCTGGCACCGGGCCGGTCCAGCATGTTGGTCACGTCATTGCCCTTGGCCTCGCGCACGGCCTGAAGGAATTTGTAGCTTTCCGACTGCATCATCTGCGCGGTGGCCGGCATGGCGAGGGCGCCGAGCAGCACGGCGGCGAGCAGGGGGCGAAGGGACATGAAACGAGATCCTGAGCAATGGAGCATGGCTTGCAACCGACGATTTATCACAGCAAGGCTGTCGGCGTCATGACCCGATTGATCCTGTCCGCTCTGGCCCTGCTGGCGCTCCCCCTGGCCGGTTGCGGCCCCTCCCAGCCCGAGGCGCAGGCCCCGCTGGCGGGGGCGAAGATCGGCGGCCCGTTCCAGCTGACCGATGCGAAGGGCAAGACCGTCACCGACCGCGATTTTGCCGGGCGCTACCGCGTCATGTATTTCGGCTATACCTTCTGCCCCGATGTCTGCCCCACCGATATGCAGGCGATCGCGGCGGGCCTGAAGCTGCTCGACAAGAGCGCACCCGCCAAGGCGAAGAAGATCGTGCCCCTCTTCATCACCGTGGACCCAGAACGCGACACGGCCCCCGTCGTCGGCCGCTTCGCCGCCGCCTTCGACCCGCGCATCGTCGGGCTGACCGGCACGCCCGCCCAGATCGAGGCGGTGAAAAAGGCCTATGCCGTATGGTCTGCCAAGGGCGATAAGTCGCCGGGCGGCGGTTATCTGGTGAACCATAGCCGCCAGGTCTATCTGATGGACCCGTCGAACAAACCGCTGGCGCTGGTCCCCGCCGATGAGGGGCCGGAGGCGGTCGCCAAGTCGCTCGACCAGTGGGTCCGCTGATGGAGCGCTTCTGGGAAAAGCCGATCGAAAGCCTCGACCGCGCGCAATGGGAGGCCTTGTGCGACGGCTGCGGCAAATGCTGCATCCACAAGCTGGAGGATGAGGAGACGGGCGAGCTGGTGCCGACCAACGTCGCCTGCCGCCTGCTCGACCGGCGCAGCGGGCAATGCTCGAATTATCGCCATCGCCGCGCCTATGTCTCCGAATGCGTGCGGCTGACCATGGGCAATGTCCGGTCGATCGACTGGCTGCCCACCACCTGCGCCTATCGCCTGCGCGCCGCGAACGAGCCGCTGCCCGACTGGCACTACCTGATCTGCGGCGACCGCGAGGCGGTGCACCGTGCGGGCCAGTCGGTGCGCGGCTGGACGATCAGCGAAGATGATGCGGGCGATTTCGAAAACCATATCGTGGACCGGGAATTGTGATCGACGAAGTCGTGCGGCACGCCACTGCCAAGACCATCCGCCTCAGCGTCGATCCCGCCACCGGCACCGCGCGGCTGGTCGTGCCCAAGCGCGCGGGGCTGAAAAAGGCGCTGGCCTGGGCGGAGGACAAGAAGGACTGGATCGCCGCACAGCGCGCGCGCCTGCCGCATCCGCAGCCTTTCGTGCCGGGTGGGGCGATCCCGTTCGGCGACACGGTCCTGACGCTGGAATGGGAAGAGGGCCGCGCGCGTGTCATCCAGCGCGACGGCGACCGGCTGATCGCGTCCGGGCCGATCGAAACGCTGGGCCGCCGGGTCGAGGCGTGGTTGAAGCGACAGGCGCTGGAGACGCTGGCGCGCGAAACGGCGGAGGTCGCGCGTCTGGCGGGCGTCACCGTGTCCAAGGTCAGCGTCGCCGATCCCAAGGCACGCTGGGGCAGCTGCGCCTCGACCGGCGCGATCCGCTATAGCTGGCGGCTGATCCTCGCGCCCGATCATGTCCGCCGCGCGACGGTGGCGCATGAGGTCGCGCACCGCGTCCACATGAACCACGCCCCCGCCTTCCACGCGCTCGTCGCCGAACTGCTGGGCGAGGATCCCGCGCCCGCCACCGCCTGGTTGCGGCAGCATGGCGCGGGGCTTCACTGGTACGGTCGGTCGTCCTGACGCTCGCGGGGTAAGCCGCGGGGCGGGTTGCCGGGCGACCGCGGATCGCGTGTCGCTCCGCCCGCACCCCGGCCGGTCACTCGGTCGATCCATGCCTGATCCAGCCGCTGCGGCGGCGGGGCGCCTTGCGCGGGCGGCTGTTGCTGCGCCGGGACACCCGGCTGCGGCTGCTGGATCGGCACCGGGGCACCCGGCTCGCGATGGGTCGGAATCTCGACCGCCTCGCTGCCGTCCTCCGGTGCGCCCGCGCTGGGCGGAGGCAGCGGGTTGCCGTCCGCATCGACCGCCGCGATGCCATTGTCCGGCTGGCCGAAATAGCTCTCCTCATCGGGCTCCAGCTGCCATTCGGGCAGCGTGACCTGCGTGTCGAACTGCTCGATCGGGCGGTTGGCGACGGCGATGCGCATATAGTCGGCAAAGGCCTTGGCGGGCGCGGTGCCGCCATGGAGACCGGCGACCGGCTTGCCATTGTCGCGGCCCATCCAGACGCCGGTGGTGATCCCGCTGGAGAAGCCCAGGAACCAGCCATCCTTCGAACTGGTCGTCGTGCCGGTCTTGCCCGCGACCGGCCGCCCGATCTGCGCGGCGCGGCCCGTGCCGGTGTTGACCGTGGTCTGGAGCAGGTCGGTCATCTCGGCGGCGATATAGGGGGCGACCAGCACATGGCTGCGGTCCACCTCATGGGTGTAGATGGTCTGGCCGTTCGCCACGACCTTGGTGATGCCGTACGGCGTCACCTTCACGCCCTTGTTGGCGATGCTGGCAAAGGCGGCGACCATGTCGATCACATGGACCTCCGACGTGCCGAGCACCATCGAGGGGTGGGTGTTGACCGGCGTGGTGATGCCGAAGCGGCGCGCCATGTCGGCGACCGTCTGGAAACCGACCTCCTGGCCCAGCTTCGCCGCCACGGTGTTCAGTGAATAGGCGAAGGCGGTGCGCAAGCTGACGCTGCCCGAATTGCGGCGCGAATCGTTGCGCGGGCTCCAGCCGTCGATGGTGACGGGCTCGTCGACCACCTGGTCCTCGGGCTTGTGGCCCGCCTCCAGCGCGGCGAGATAGACGAACAGCTTGAACGCCGAGCCCGGCTGGCGAACCGCCGTCGTCGCGCGGTTATAGTTGGTCGAGACATAGTCCAGACCGCCGACCATCGCACGCACGCTGCCGTCGCGGTCCAAGCTGACCAGCGCGCCCTGCGTACCCGGAGGGGCATCCTTGCGGACGGCGGCATCGGCCGCGCGCTGCATATTGAGGTCGAGCGTCGTCCACACGTCGAGCGGCGCGCTCTGCTCGTCGATCAGCGTGTCGAGCTGGGGCAGCGCCCAGTCGGTGAAGTAGCGAACCGAATTCTGCTTGGGCTCGGGCGCCAGCTTCAGCGCCTGCGGATCGGCGTTGGCGGCCTGGGACGGGGTGATGAAGCCGTTGCGCTCCATCTGCTGGATGACCACGCCCGCGCGGCCCACGGCGGCCTCGGCATCGGCGGTCGGCGAATAGTTGGACGGCGCCTTCACCAGCCCGGCGATCACCGCCGCCTCGGACAGGCTCAGATGCTCGGCACCATGGCCAAAGAATTTGCGGGCCGCCGCGTCGATGCCGTACGCGCCGCCGCCGTAATAGACCTTGTTGAGATACAGCTCGAGGATCTGGTCCTTCGAGAATTTCAGCTCCATCGCCAGCGCCAGGATCGCCTCGCGGAACTTGCGGCCGAACTTCTTCTGGTTGTTCAGGAAGATGGTGCGGGTGATCTGCTGGGTGATGGTCGAGCCACCCTGTTTCCAGCGCCCCTTTTCCAGGCGCACCTCGACCGAGCGGGCGATGCCGATCGGGTCGACGCCGGGATGGTCGCGGAACCGGCGATCCTCGACCGCGATTGTCGCATCGCGCATGACGATCGGAATCTTGTCATAGGGCAGCCACTCGCCATAGCTCGGCCCGAGCGAGACGATCACCGTGCCGTCGGCGGCATGAACGCGGATCATCTGGCCGTTGGGCGAGGATTTCAGCTCCTCGAAGCTCGGCAGCTGCGACTTCGCAACGAAGACCGCGATCGCCAGCGCACCGACCGCCAGGACGGCGAGCCCGATCAGGATCTGCAGGGTTACGACGATCCGGCGCCGCCAGGGAGAGCGGGGCTTGGAGGAGCGGGGCCGGGGAGACCGGGAAGACGACGCGCGAGGCATGGGACGGCTCGCGAATTACAGGGCTTTGGACATGACCACAAGCGGCCGATGCCGCATCGCGCCTTGCGCCCGGCTGAACCGGCCTGCGAAACCGACGCGTCCGGGACAAATGCATGTGGTAAAGATGCCGATCAAACTTGTTAGTCTTTTATACGGGATCGGTTAGTAAAGCAGACAAAGCCGAATTCGGGGCGAGGTCGGCGGAAAGGGCAGGGATGGAACAGGTCGAACAGCAGCAGGGCACGTCGGCGGAACGCCGCGCGGGCAAGCGCCATTCGGCCGTACTCCTGCTTGGCAAGGTCTGTGGCGATGTGCCCGGCGTCTGCCTGGTCCACAATATTTCCGCCAGCGGCCTGATGGCGCGATTCGTCGACGTTCCGACGGTGGGTGATGCCATCACGATCGAGGTGCGCGGGCTGCCGCCCGTATCCGGGACGGTACGCTGGGTGGAGGGTCGCAAGGCGGGCATCCAGTTCGATTCGCCGCAGCCCTATGAACAGATTTTCTCGCACGAGACCGAGGACGATACGGTCCCGCGCCCGCCGCGCTTTCCGATCGCGTTGAACGCCGATGTCCGGCTGGGCACGCACAAGTTCACGACGGCGATGCTCGATGTGTCGGCGGGTGGCGCGAAGATGGTCGTCGAGGGGCCGGTGCAGCCCGGACTGGCGGGGCATATCGTCGTGCGGCCGCTGGGCACCATGATTTCGGGCACGGTCTGCTGGGTGGAGGATGGCCGATTTGGCTTCCGATTCGTCTCGCCCCTGTCGATGGACACGCTCGCAGCGATCGTCGGGCTGCGTTAAGCCCCATCGATATTCAGGCTGGTCCCTTTCCTTCCTCCCCTGAAAGGGGAGGGGGACCATCCGGAGGATGGTGGAGGGGTGTCACCGGTCGTGGATGGCGCCAAACCTCTCCAGCCGGGACACCCCTCCGTCAGGCCTACGGCCTGCCACCTCCCCTTACAGGGGAGGAATAGAGGAAGGTCGATTCGGCATGGCCCAGGCAAACCGGGCGACGACATCGTCCGGGGGGTGGTTTTAGAAGATGTTTCCGGAAAAATCTGGTGCGGTCGAGAAGACTCGAACTTCCACGGCCTTTCGGCCACAACGACCTCAACGTTGCGCGTCTACCAATTCCGCCACGACCGCACTCGATAGTCACCACCGGCAAGCCGGAGGGCTGGTAGGCGGGTGCCCCTAGCAAAGCGTTCCGGGCAGCGCAATGCCTTTCGTCCTTCGTTTCTTCGTCTTAGGTTTTGATCCAGCAAAGCCGGTGCCGCTTCCACGTCAGTGGATCAAACTCTAGGACACAAAGCCATGATGTCCTTCCCTCGCCCCGACTCCATTCCCGCGCGGGCCGAGGCGCGTCGGCTGCTCGGCCTGGCCTGGCCGGTGATGCTGACCAGCCTCAACTGGACGATCCTGCACGTCACCGACGTCATCGTCGTCGGCCGTGTCGGCGAGCATGAGGTGGCGGCGCTCTCCGCCAGCCGGTCGCTGACCTATATCGCGATCGTCACCGGCCTGTCCTGGCTGTCGGGCGTGCTGGTGCGCGCGTCGCGGGCGGACGGGGCGGGGGACTTGGCCGCGACCGGCCAGGCTTTACGCGACGGCATGGTGCTGGGGCTGATGCTGGGCATCGCCGCGATGCTGATCCTGGGGCTGGGCGGCGACATCGTCTGGATGCGCACCATTGCGGGGCGGGTGAAGGTCGACGTCATCTATCGCCGCGTCGATGAC
>DXIH01000089.1 GCA_019112965.1 Candidatus Sphingomonas excrementigallinarum
CAGAGCGCCCGCTATGCGATGGCCAATCTCACCCCCAACACGTCCGAATGGATTCGGGCGCAGGATATCGCCATGACCTCTGCCGACGCCGCCGCCAGTTCCAAGAAGAAGCGCCGCTGATGGGTGTGAAGACGTTGGCCGCCGTCGCGGTCCTAGGCGGCCTGGTCGGTGGCGGCACCGCCATGGCGCTCGCCCCCCTCGTCGCGCCGAACGCCGCGTCGGGCGATATGGTCCGCGCCTATCTGCTCGACCATCCCGAAGTCATCCCCGAGGCAATGCAGCGCCTGCAGGACCGGGAACAGGGCAAGGCGGTCGCGGCGATCGGCGGCGACCTGACCAAGCCGTTCGGCAACGCCTATACCGGCAACCCCAAGGGCGATGTGACGCTGGTCGAATTCTACGACTATAATTGCGGCTATTGCCGGGCCAGCCTGCCGCTGCTCAAGCAGCTGACCCAGGCCGACCCCAAGTTGCGGATCGTCTATCGCGAGCTGCCGATCCTGGCGCCGTCGAGCAAGGCGGCGGCGCGCGCCAGCCTGCTCGCCGCGTCGCAGGGCAAGTTCGCCGCCTTCCACGACGCGCTCTATGCCGGTGGCCCGGTCAGCGACGCGACCATTGCCGCCGCCGCCGCCAAGGCGGGCGTCGACATGAGCAAGATGGCCGCCTTCCAGCCCCAGGCCGATGCCGAGATCGCGCGCAACCTGGAAGCGGCCGGGCGGCTGGGCCTGACGGGTACGCCGAGCTGGATCGTCGGCAACCGCATCCTGTCGGGCGCGTTGCCGCTCGAACAATTGCAGAAGGCCGTCGCCGAAGCGCGAAACCGTTGATACAGCGGCGGTCTTCCAACGGGGGACTGCCGCATGACCGACCCGATCCTGTCCGTCGAGGGCGTGACCAAAACCTATAAGGGCGGCTTCACCGCCCTGCAGCCGGTCGACCTGGAGATTCGGCGTGGCGAGATTTTCGCGCTGCTGGGGCCGAACGGCGCAGGCAAGACAACGCTGATCTCGATCGTCTGCGGCATCGTCACGCCCTCGGCCGGGACCATCCGCGTCGACGGGCACGATGCCCTGCGTGATTACAAGGGCGCACGCCGCAAGATCGGGCTGGTGCCGCAGGAACTGTCGGTCGACATGTTCGAGCGGGTCATTGACACCGTGAATTTCAGCCGGGGCCTGTTCGGCCGCGCGCCCAACCCCGCTTATGTCGAACAGGTGCTGCGCGACCTGTCGCTCTGGGACAAGCGCCATGCCAAGCTGATGGAGTTGTCGGGCGGCATGAAGCGCCGCGTACTGATCGCCAAGGCGCTGAGCCACGAACCCGACCTGCTCTTCCTCGACGAACCGACCGCGGGCGTCGATGTCGAGCTGCGCCGCGACATGTGGAAGCTGGTCCACCGGCTTCGCGAGCGGGGCGTCACCATCATCCTGACCACGCACTATATCGAAGAGGCCGAGGAGATGGCCGACCGGGTGGGCGTGATCGCCAAGGGCAAGCTGCTCCTGGTCGAGGAAAAGGCCGAGATGATGAAGAAGCTCGGCAAGCGCGAAATGGTGCTGACGCTGGCCGAGCCGATGGTGACGATCCCGGCGGACCTCGATGAGTGGAACCTGACGCTGCAGGATGAGGGCAGGCGCCTGCGCTACATCTTCGACGCACGGGCCGAGCGAACCGGCATCCCCTCGCTGCTGCGCAAGCTGGGCGACATGGACATCGGCTTCAACGATCTGGAAACCTACAAATCCTCGCTGGAGGATATCTTCGTCGATCTGGTCGAGGGAACACGCGCATGAACCTGCATGGCATCTGGTCGATCTATCGCTTCGAAATGGCGCGCTTCCGGCGGACGGTGTGGACCAGCCTGATGGTGCCGGTCATCACCACGACGCTCTATTTCGTGGTGTTCGGCACCGCGATCGGCTCGGCGATGAACCAGGTCTCGGGCGTGCCGTACGGCGCGTTCATCGTGCCGGGCCTGATGCTGCTGTCGATCTTTTCCGAGAGCATCCTGAACGCGAGCCTCGGCATCTACATGCCCAAATTCACGGGCACGATGTACGAAATCCTGTCCGCACCACTGTCGCCGATCGAGACGGTGCTGGGCTATGTCGGGGCGGCGGCGAGCAAGTCGATGGTGATCGGGCTCGTCATCCTCGCCACCGCCTATTTGTTCGTGGACCTGTCGATCCTGCATCCGGTGGCGATGGTCTTCTACCTGTTGCTGGTCGCCGTCACCTTCTCGCTGTTCGGCTTCGCCATCGGCATCTGGGCGCGCGGGTTCGAGCAGTTGCAGGTCATTCCGCTGCTGATCGTCACGCCCCTCACCTTTCTGGGCGGTGCCTTCTATTCGGTGACGATCCTGCCAGAGCCGTGGCGGACGGTGACGCTGTTCAACCCGGTCGTGTACCTCATCAACGGCTTCCGCTGGACCTTCTTCGGCACTTCGGACGTGACGCCGGGGGTCAGCCTGGGGGTGACGGCGCTGTTCCTGCTGGCGTGCCTGGCGTGGATCGGCTGGATCTTCCGCACCGGCTGGCGACTGAAGAATTGACTTACATCCCTCCCCGGCACGGGGAGGTGGCAGGGCGAAGCCCTGACGGAGGGGGGCTGGCCACATAGGGAGTCCCCCACGGCACGCCCCCTCCACCAGCCTAGAGCTGGTCCCCCTCCCCGTGCCGGGGAGGATTTTTGTGGAGCACCCCGCCCAATACCGGCGTCACCACCAGCCCGTTCAGGTCCACCAGCACATGGACCAGCATCACCACCCACAGGCTGCCGGTCATCAGGTACAGCCCGGTCATCACCGCCCCCAGCGCGGTGGTGGCGAGCACCCCGACCCAGCCCTGATAACGATGCATCGCCCCGAACAGGATCAGCGAGGCGACAAAGCCGAGCCCCGCCTGCCCCGTCACCATCGCGACCAGCAGCGGCAGATAGAGGCGGAAGAACGCCTCCTCCGTCACCCCCGCCATGACGCTGAGCGCAGCGGCATATTTCACCTCGCGCCGCTCGCGCGGCAGCAGCGTGGAAATATTGCCCAGCGGCTTGCGCTTGCGCACCCGCGCCAGCACCGCGCCGACGACCAGCCCGCCGATCGCGCCGCCGATCAGCATCCCCTGCATCGCTTCGCCGCTGTCGAAAATCGGCGGCATGATGGTGGCGATGGCGGCGAACTCGCCCGGCATCACGGCCAGCGCATCGATCCGGCCGAGCAAGACCAGCCCGACCAACACCGGCAACAGGAACGCCAGCGCCGAGCGGACCAGCCACAGCCGAAAGCGCATCCGCCGCGAATGGCTGTCGCTCAGCGCGCTGAACCGCCGATACTCGCCCAGATCGCCTTTCTGAAACCACCAGATGCCGCCTAGTGCGGCGAGGAGAAGGAGGGCGGCGGTTATAGCGAGAGACATGGGTATCAATCCCCCCTCCCCTTCAGGGGAGGGGCAGGGGGTGGGGCGCTTCCGCAAACCGGACGCTGGTGGAAAGGCCCCACCCCAACCCCTCCCCTGGAGGGGAGGGGCTTGATCCAGACGATGCCCTCATCTCCCCCAATCAAAGCCGATGCTGCCCCTTCACCCAGCGCACCGTGCCCGACGAGGCGCGCATCACGACGCTTTCGGTCGTCATCACCTTGGGCCGCCGCTTCACCCCCGCCAGCAACGACCCATCGGTGACGCCGGTCGCCGCGAAGATGCAGTCGCCGCGCGCCAGTTCGGTCAGGTCATATTGCTTGTCGAGGTCGGTCACGCCCCATTTGTGCGCGCGGGCCCGCTCGGCATCGTTGCGGAACAGCAGCCGCCCCTTGAACTGCCCGCCGACACAGCGCAGCGCGGCGCAGGCCAGCACACCCTCCGGCGCGCCGCCCGAGCCCATATAGACGTCGATCGTCGTGTCGGGATCGGTCGTCGCGATCACGCCGGCCACGTCGCCGTCGCCGATCAGAACCACGCCGCAACCCAGGCCGCGCAATTCGGCGATCAGCGCCTCATGACGCGGCCGGTCGAGCACGCAGACCACGACGTCCTTGGCCTCCACCCCCTTGGCGGCGGCGATGGCGCGGATATTGTCGCTGGGGCTGCGGTCCAGGTCGATCACGCCCGCCGGATAGCCGGGGCCGACCGCGATCTTGTCCATATAGACGTCGGGCGCGTTGAGGAGATGGCCTTTCTCGGCGATCGCCAGCACCGCCAGGCTGTTTGGCCCCGCCTTGGCGCAGATGGTCGTGCCCTCCAGCGGGTCGAGCGCGATGTCGATCTCGGGGCCGTTGCCGGTGCCGACCTTCTCGCCGATGAACAGCATCGGGGCCTCGTCGCGCTCGCCCTCGCCGATCACCACGGTGCCGTCCATGTCGAGTTCGTTGAGCGCGGCGCGCATCGCCTCGACCGCCGCCGCGTCCGCCGCCTTCTCGTCGCCGCGCCCGACCAGCGTCGACGCCGCGATCGCCGCCGCCTCGGTCACGCGCACCATTTCGAGGACGAGGACGCGGTCGAGCACCTGGCTCGCGGTTTGATCGGTCTGGCTCATAAACTCTCCTGCCGCTGGCATGCGGGCATGTTGAACGTGTTTTACAGCCCCTTATCGCGCGTGCCGCGACAGGCATAGCCCGAAAGCCGCGCGCCGGTGCAGCGAAACGGCACCCTGCCGCGTTTGACGCGCTTGTGCTTCCTCCCCAGAATGGCCCCATGCCCAAACCGATGATCGTGCTGGAGAATGTCAGCCGCCGCTATGGCACGGTCGCGGCGGTCGACGCCGTATCGCTGACCGTCGAGCAGGGCGCGTTCGTCGCGCTGGTCGGGGCATCGGGATCGGGCAAGTCGACCCTGCTGCGGACCATCAACCGGCTGGAGCAACCCGATACGGGCCGGGTCCTGATCGACGGACAGGATGTCACCGCCGCGCCGCCGCCCCTGTTGCGTCGCCGGATCGGCTATGTCTTTCAGCAACATGGCCTGTTCCCGCACATGACGGTCGCGGCCAATATCACCATCGGCCTGCGCATTGCCGGGCGCGCGGTCGGCGACCGGGTGGACGAACTGCTCGATCTGGTCGACCTGCCGCGCGACGTGGCGGAGCGAATGCCCGATGCGCTGTCGGGCGGCCAGCGCCAGCGGGTCGCGATCGCGCGCGCGCTGGCGACCGAACCACCGATCCTGCTGCTCGACGAGGCGCTGGGCGCGCTCGATCCCGTCACTCGCGATGCGGTGGCGGGGCGGCTGGTCGAATTGCACCAGCGGCTGGGGCTGACCACCATTCTCGTCACGCATGACATGGCCGAGGCGCTGCTGACCGCGTCCCGCGTGCTGGTGATGGAGGCAGGCCGGATCGTCGCCGACGCCACCCCCGCGCAACTGGTGCGCGGCGAAGGCGGTGCGGCGGCGCAAGAATTGATGGCGGTCCCGCGGCACCAGGCCGAACGGCTGGCGGCGCTACAGGCATGAGTGCCTTTCTCGACGCCCTCACCCGCGTGCCGCCTTTGCTGGCGCAGCATGTGCTGGTCAGCATGGCGGCACTGCTGCTCGGCATCGTGATCGCGGTGCCGCTGGCCTTTGCCTGCGCGCGGCGACCGGGGCTGTCGCGGGTGGCACTGGGCTTCGCCAGTCTGGTGCAGACCATCCCGGCGCTGGCGCTGCTGGCGCTCTTCTATCCGGTGCTGCTCAGCCTGTCGGGACTGGCGGGCGGCGGCATACCGGCATTGGGCTTCCTGCCCTCGCTGTTCGCGCTGACGCTTTATGCGCTGCTGCCGATCCTGCGCAACGGCGTGACGGGGCTGGTCGGGCTTGACCCGGCGGTGTTGCAGGCGGCCGATGCGGTGGGGATGACACGAGGCCAAAAGCTGCGGCTGGTCGAGGCGCCGCTGGTCGCGCCGGTGCTGGCGGCGGGCATCCGCACGGCGGCCGTCTGGACGATCGGCGCGGCCACCCTGTCGACGACGGTAGGCCAGCCTTCGCTGGGCGACCTGATCTTCGCGGGGCTCCAGACCCAGGCCTGGGCGCTGGTATTGGCGGGATGCTTTTCCGCCGCCGCGCTGGCGTTGGTCGTCGATGCACTGATCGGACTGATCGAGCGCGGACTGGCGACGCGGCGGAAAGGCCTTTGGATCGGCGGACTGGTCGCGCTGGCGATGGGAATTGCGCTCGCGACCCAGCCGCTCTGGCCGCGTGGTGGCGATGCGCGGCGGCAAGTGGTGATCGGCGCGAAGAACTTCTCCGAGCAATATATCCTGACCCGGCTGATCGGCGACCGGCTGACACGCGCGGGCTATGACGTCAGCTATCGCGACGGGCTGGGCTCGACCGTGGCGTTCGAGGCGACGGCAGGGGGCCGGGTTGATGTCTATGTCGATTATGCGGGGACCTTGTGGACCACCGCGATGCACCGGCACGACTCCCCGCCCCGCGCGGCGATGCTGGACGCGCTGAAAGACTGGGCCGCGACGCGGGATGTCGCGATGCTGGGGCCGCTGGGGTTCGAGAATGCCTACGCCTTTGCCATGAAGGCCCCGCTGGCAAAGCGGCTGGGCGTGCGCTCGCTTGCCGATCTGTCGGCCGCCGCGCCACGATTGAAGCTGGGCAGCGACCTGGAGTTTCTCGACCGGCCCGAATGGGCGGCGGTGCGCGATGCCTATGCCTTACGCTTCGCCAGCATGACGCCGTACAGCCCGACCTTCATGTACCGTGCGCTGGAAAGCGGGCGGGCGGATGTGATCTCCGCCTTTTCGTCCGATGGGCGGATCGCGGCGGAGCGGCTGACCGTGCTGAGCGATCCGAAACGGGCGATCCCCGGTTATGATGCGGTGCTGCTGGTGGCGAAGGATCGCGCGGGGGACGCGAAGTTCATCCAGGCGCTGCGGCCGATGCTGAACCGGATTCCGGTCGAGGCGATGCGCGAGGCGAACTACCGGGTCGACCGCGACGACTCGGCGAAGGAGAGCCCGGAGACGGCGGCGCGGTGGCTGGCGAAGCGGGTGGGGTTGTAAGGGAAAATATCTCCCCCACACGGTAAGCCCCTCCCGCAGGCGGGAGGGGTTTGGGGAGGGCCCAGAGTCTCACCGAGACTGTCGCCTGGGGCATGCCCTCCCCCATCCCCTCCCGTAAACGGGAGGGGCGTGCCAAGGGTCAGGCGTTCAGATCAAAGGTCAATCGCGCAGCAGGTCGTTGATGCTGGTCTTCGACCGCGTCTGCGCATCGACGCGCTTGACGATCACCGCGCAGTACAGCCCCGGCTTGCCGTCGACCGACGGCGTCGTGCCGGGCACCACCACCGAATAGGGCGGCACATGGCCCCGGAAGACTTCGCCCGTCTCGCGGTCGATGATCTTGGTCGAGGCGCCGAGGTAAACACCCATCGACAGCACCGCGCCCTCGCCCACGCGCACACCCTCGGCCACTTCGGCGCGTGCCCCGATGAACGCGCCGTCCTCGATGATGACCGGATCGGCCTGCAGCGGCTCGAGCACGCCGCCGATGCCCGCACCGCCCGACAGGTGGACGTTCTTGCCGATCTGCGCGCAGCTGCCCACGGTCGCCCAGGTGTCGACCATCGTACCTTCACCGACATAGGCACCGATATTCACGAAGCTGGGCATCAGGATAGCGCCCTTCGCCACATGCGCGCCGCGCCGCACGACCGAGCCGGGCACCGCGCGGAACCCGGCGGCGCGGAAGTCGGCCTCCGACCAGCCGCTGAATTTCGACGGCACCTTGTCGAACCAGTGGCCCGCGCCCGGACCATTGTCGATCAGGACATTGTCGTTGAGGCGGAACGAGAGGAGGACCGCCTTCTTCAGCCACTGGTTGACCGTCCAGCCGCCATTCCCGTCCGGCTCGGCCACGCGCGCCTCGCCCCGGTCGAGCAGCGCCAGCGCGCGGTCGACGGCGATCCGCTCTTCCCCTTGCGTCGCGAAGTTCAGCTCGGCCCGGTTTTCCCAGGCGGCGTCGATGGTGGCGGCGAGGTCCTGGCTCATGGTTATTCCTCCAATATGCTGGTCAGCCACGGCGTCAGTGCGTGGACGGTATAGTCGATATGGTCGCGGGCGCCCTCCGGTCCCTGTTCGGAGCCGTTGTCGACCCACACGGTCGTCATGCCGATCGCCTTGGCCGGGATCAGGTTGCGCGCCATGTCCTCGAAGAAGATCGCGCGCGTCGGATCGATGTCGAACGCCGCGCACAGTCCCGCATAGGCCGATGGCTGCGGCTTGGGGACGAGGCCCATGGCGGTGATATCGTGCACCGCCTCGAAATGCGCGCCCAGCCCCAGCCGGTCGAGCACCTTCAGCGCATAGGGCTTGTCGCCATTGGTAAAGACCAGCTTGCGCCCCGGCAGCTTCGCCAGCGCGGCGGCGAGCGGCGCGTCCGCCTCCAGCACGTCCATCTCGATATCGTGGACATAGGCCAGGAAGGCGGCGGGATCGACGTCATGCTCGGCCATCAGGCCCGCCAGGGTGGTCCCGTGCGCGTGGAAATATTCCTTCTGCACCCGGAACGCCTCGGCCGGGTCCACGCCCAGCAGGTCGCCGACGAACTGCGTCATCCGCCGGTCGATATGCTCGAACAGGTTCGCGCTCGCCGGATAGAGCGTATTGTCCAGATCGAAGATCCAGGCGTCGATATGGGCAAGCGCGGGCAGCATGGCGGCAGCGTGTAAGCGCGAGGCCCCATGGCCGCAAGCCGCCCCGTCGCCGACGCGACCGTCCCAGCCCCGGTCACTGCCCGCAAAATCCAGCTTTCCCAATGCACACACCCACTCTTATGACGATGGCCAAAGGGGTGCGTAAATGGGATGAGGGGGCTGGGGTTGCGAGGGCGGAATGCGCATGGTGCGGGGGGCATCGCACCCCTGTGGTGCATGGTCGTCGGCGCGGGCACGATGGTGGCGGGCTGCGGAGGCAGCGGCACCGGCGTGCAATCGATGCCGGCCCCGGTCGCCGGCCCCGCGCCCGTCGCGGCATCCACGCCGACGCCCGCCCCTGCCCCGACCCAGAATTATGATACGCCGGGCTATCGCGCGACGGCGGGCGCCATCGCGATGAACGCGCTGGCCGCCTATCAGCGCGGGGCGACGGGCGCCGGAGTCGCGTTGGGCGTCATCGATTCGGGGGTGGACGACCGCACCGGCGCGTTCACCGGACGGATCTCGACCGCCTCGACCGATGTCGCGGGGACGCGCGGGATCGGCGATGAGGACGGGCACGGCACCGCCGTCGCCTTCACCGCGCTCGGCGGGCGGGGCGGCAACCGTGCGCAGGGCGTGGCGTTCGATGCCACGCTGGTCGCCTTGCGCGCCGACAAACCGGGCAGTTGCGCCGACACGGCGGGCCAGGGTGGCCTGGGCGGCCATTGCAGCTTTTCCTCGGACGCGATCGCGCTGGGGCTGGATACGGCACGCAAGGCGGGTGCGCGGGTCGTCAACATCTCGCTCGGCTCCAACGACACGCCGCCCAATGCCCTGCTCGCGGCGATCAACCGGGCGACGGCGGCGGGCATGGTGATCGTGATCGCGGCCGGCAATGACGGCGAGTCGAACCCGACCCTGATGGCGCAGATCGCCAACAATGACGCGGTCGCGCGCGGACAGGTCATCATCGCCGGATCGGTGAACGCCAGCGGCACCATCTCGTCGTTCAGCAACCGGGCGGGCCAGTCGGCCGCCCATTATCTGACCGCGCTGGGCGAGCGGGTGGAGGCGCCCGACGCGGCCGGGACGCGAATGCTGTGGTCCGGCACATCCTTCGCCGCGCCGCAGATCAGCGGAGCCGCCGTGCTGCTGGCCCAGGCCTTTCCCAACCTGACCGGCGTGCAGATCGTCGACCTGCTGCTGCGCACGGCGCGCGAAGTGGGGACGAGCGGCACCGACGATGTCTATGGCCGGGGGGCGCTGGACCTGACCGCCGCGTTCCAGCCGGTCGGCGGCACCAGCGTCGCGGGGACCGGCGCCGCCATCGCGATGGGGATTAACGCGCGTCTGTCCCCGGCGATGGGCGACGCGCGGGCCGAGGGGCTGAGCCTCGTGGGGCTCGACGGCTATGCGCGCGCCTATCGGGTCGATGTGTCCGCCACGGTGGCGCAGGCCGCGCCACGTCCGATACTTGCCCCCTCGCTGCTCGGCCGGATCGAGGGGACGGTGGTCAGCGACGGCGCGCGCACGGTCGCGCTGACCCGCGCGATCGCCATGCCGGGCGAAGCGCGGCTGCGTGCCATCGTCCCCGCCGACGCGCCCACTGCCGCGCAGCGCATCGTCGCGGGCAGTGTCACCCAGGCGCTCTCCCCCGACACCGCGATCGGCTTTGGCTTTGCCAGCAGCGGCGATGCGATGGTCGCGGGGTGGACGGGCCAAACGGGCCCCTCCTATCTGATGACCGATCCCGGCGCGGGCATGGACCGCGTGCCGCGCACCGCCGCCGCGCTGCATCATGTCATGGGCCGCCTGGGGCTGAGCGTCACGGCAGAGACGGGACGCTTCGCCGCGCCGATGCCGGGCATGGCCGCGCCCGGCTATGACCAGATGGCGGTAACGTTCGACCGGCGGATCGGGCCGGTCGCGGCGACCTTCGGCGTGACCCGGCTGGATGAGCAGGCGACGGTGCTGGGCGGCTGGTTCGGCGGCGCGCTGGGGCAGGCGCGCGGGGTCAGCTGGTTCGCCGACACCGCCGCGCGCTGGCAGGACGATGGCGGCTGGACGCTGGCCGCGCGCTGGCGCAGCGGCTGGACCCGCGCGGCGGGCGCCATGGGCGGCGGGATGCTCGCCAGCCGGGCCTGGTCGGTCGAGGCGGGCAAGGCCGGGCTGTTCGGCGGCGACCGGATCGACCTGCGCCTGTCGCGGCCCCTGCGAGTCAGCGGCGGCGGGCTCGACCTGCGGCTGCCGGGGCATTGGGATTATGCCAGCGGGCAGGTCGATGGCTGGACGACCAACCGCCTGTCGCTCGCCCCGATGGGTCAGGAAACATTGGTCGAGCTGCGCCATGGCATCCGGCTGGGCGGCGGTGAATGGTCGACGCATCTGTTCTGGCGGCGCGACCCCGGCAATATCGCGATGCTACCGCCCGAGCGGGGCATGGCGGTGAAGTATGGCTTGACCTTCTGATACGCGGTCTTGGCTGGCGGGGGCGGCACGTCGTCCCCATCTTGTTGCCATGACACGTTATTCCCTGCTCGATCTGGTGCCCGTCGTCGAGGGCGGCACCGTGCCCCAGGCACTGGCCAACGCCGCCGACCTGGCCGCCCATGCCGAGGCGGTCGGCTTCCACCGCTACTGGACCGCCGAGCATCATGGCATGGCAGGCATCGCGTCCGCCGCGACCGCCGTGGTTCTGGCGCATGTTGGGCAGGCGACCAGCACGATCCGCATCGGCGCAGGCGGCATCATGCTGCCCAACCATGCGCCGTTGACCATCGCCGAACAGTTCGGAACGCTCGACGCGCTGTTCCCCGGCCGCATCGACCTGGGGCTGGGCCGCGCGCCGGGATCGGACCAGCGCGTCGCCCGCGCGCTGCGCCGGACGCTCGACAGCGATCCCAACGCCTTTCCGCGCGACGTGATGGAGCTACAGAGCTATTTCGCGGATGACGGCCAGACCGGCATCGTCGCGACGCCAGGCGCGGGCGCCAAACCGCAGATGTGGATTTTGGGATCGAGCCTGTACGGCGCGCAACTCGCCGCCGCTTTGGGCCTTCCTTACGCTTTCGCCTCGCACTTCGCGCCCGATGCGCTGGACGACGCGCTGGCCATCTATCGCCGCGATTTCCGGCCCTCGGCGGTACTGGACAAGCCCTATGCGATGGCGGGTTTCAACGTCTTCGCCGCCGATATGGACGAAGAGGCGGAGCTGCTCGCCAGTTCGCAGCAACAGGCCTTCGTCGCGCTGCGCACCGGCCGCCCCGGCAAGCTACCCCCGCCCGTACCCGGCTATCGCGAGAGCCTGGGCGTGCAGGGGTCGGCGATCCTCGACCATGTCCTGTCCTGCTCGGCGATCGGCTCGCCCGCCGCCGTCGAGCGGCAACTCGCCGCCTTCGTCGAACGGACCAAGGTGGACGAGGTGATGATCGTCAGTTCGATCTTCGACCATGAGGCGCGGAAACGGTCCATCGGGATCGCGGCGCGGGCGATGGATGCGCTGGAGATGGTGGCGGCCTGACGGGGCCGCCACCCAAATTTTAGAACTGGGCTTTCAGGCCAAGCGCATAATAGCGATCGCCGATGCTGCCCTTCAAACGCAGATCACCGCCGATGGGAAAAGCCACCGTGCCATAGCCGCGGACCTTATCCACGCTGAAGCGCGCGCCGCCGCCAAATTCCATGCCTTGCGGGATGACATAGGTCAGCTCGGCCTTGCCGTACCAATCGACGGCAACACTATTGCAACGGTCCTTGTCGGCAAATGCCCCGGTGGAATAGTCGCGACAGACGGTGCGCCCCCCGCTGATGGTGTCGTTACGATATCGGCCGTTTTCATCACCGTAGATGAATGCGCCGCCGATGGGGCGAACCCGAAACCGACCGAGGTCGAACGTATAGCCCAGTCCCAGTTCGCCGCCCCAACGCTCCTGCGCGCGCGCACCGTTCGCTTCCAGCATCACCCCGTCCGCCAGTGCCGGAGATGCGGCACACAGGCTCACGATGAGCGCCAGCCCTTTGATGATCTTCATGGATTTCCCCCGTTGCCGACGCCCCGCGCATCGACAGGCGGGCGCCGCTAACGGATCGGCGGGGTATCGGCAATCCGGGATTCACCCGGATATCGCCGAACCGGACCAGACTTATCCCACCGCCGCAGGAAGCCGCAGCCGCACCAGCAACCCGCCCAGGTCCTCGCTTTCCTCCAGCGCGACGGTGCCGCCGTAAATCTCCGCCACGTCGCGCACGATCGCGAGGCCCAGGCCCGTGCCGGGCTTGCCCGTGTCCAGCCGGACGCCACGATCGAAGATGCGGACGCGTTCGTTCTCGGGGATGCCGGTGCCGTCATCCTCGACCAGGATCTCGACGAACCCGGCCTGCGCGCCGACCGTCACGAAGACGCTGCCGCCGCCATATTTGGCCGCGTTCTCGACCAGGTTGCCGAGCATCTCGTCCAAGTCCTGGCGCTCGACATGGACCGCCAGGTCCTTCGGGCCGTCGATATCGATGCGGACATGGCGATAGAGGCGGCCGACCGCGCGCTCGACCGATTGCAGGCTGGGCCAGACCTCCGCCCGGCTGTGCGCCGAGCCGCGCCGCCCGACCGCGCGGGCGCGTGCCAGATGGTGGTCGACCTGGCGGCGCATCGTCCGCGCCTCGCGGATCACCGTCTCCGCCAGATCGTCGGCCTTGGCGGTCGCGGCGTTCATGATGACGGTCAACGGGGTCTTGAGCGCGTGCGCCAGATTGCCCGCATGACGTCGCGCCTCCTCGGCCTGTTTCTCGTTATGCTCGATGAGCGCGTTCAGCTCCTCGACCATCGGCGCGACCTCGTTGGGCATCGCGTCGGAGATGCGATCGGCCTTGCCCGCGCGCATCGCCGCAATCTCCTCGCGCACGCGGCGCAGCGGATAGAGGCCGTAAAAGGTCTGCATCGCCGCCATCAGCAGCAAGCCGACGCCCAGCAGCGCAAAGCTGCGCACCAAAGTCCGTCGCAGCGCGCCGATCTGCGCATCCAGCCCGGTCGTCCGCTGCGCCACCTGAAACCGCCAGCGCACGTCCGAGCCGGGCAGCTTCACGTCGCGTTCGACGACGCGCAGTTTCTCGTCGGCAAACTGGTTGCTGGTATAGACATGGATCGTATCGTCATTGTGCGGTGTGCCGTATGCCAGCCGACGATCCCAGAGCGAGCGTGACGGAAAAGGCTCATGCCCCTTGCCCGAAACCTGCCAATAGACGCCCGAACCCGGCTCCAGAAAGCCCTGATCGGCGGGCTCGCGGGTAAACCAGACTTCGCCCTGCGAGTCGATCGCCGCCGATACCAGCAACGACTGAAGCACATAGGCTTGGCGGTCGTCGAAATTCTGGGTGACGGCGGACACGAGCACCCGGTCGAGTGCAAAACCGCCGCCGGTCAGCAGGACCAGAATCCACCCTGCGGCGATCAGGATCATGCGCCGCGACAGCGATCCCGTGCGCAGCGTCGGGCGCGTGGTGGTTCCGTCCGTCACGGGAAAGACCGGATCAGTCTGCCGCCACCGCAGAACCGCCCGCCGCCGGATCGTCCAGGCTGTAGCCCAGGCCGCGGATGGTGGTGATGACGTCCTGGCCCAGCTTCTTGCGGATGCGCGTCACGAACACTTCGATCGTATTGGAATCGCGGTCAAAATCCTGGTCGTAGATATGTTCGATCAGCTCGGTGCGGCTGACCACCTTACCCTTGTGGTGGAGCAGATAGGATAGCAGCTTATATTCCTGCGCGGTCAGCTTCACCGGCTCGCCCGCCCGCGTGACCTTGCCCGAGCGGGTGTCGAGGCGGACGTCCCCGGCGGTCAGCTCGGACGAGGCATTGCCGCTGGCGCGCCGGATCAGCGCGCGCAGACGGGCGATCAGCTCTTCGGTCTGGAACGGCTTGGCGACATAATCGTCCGCGCCCGCATCCAGCCCCGCCACCTTGTCCGACCAGCTGTCGCGCGCGGTCAGGACGAGGACGGGCGTGGTCTTGCCCTCCTTGCGCCAGCGGTCGAGGACGGTCAGCCCGTCGATCTCGGGCAACCCTAAGTCGAGCACGATCGCGTCATAGCTTTCGGTCGAGCCCAGGAAATGCCCCTCTTCGCCATCGGTGGCGAGGTCGATGGCATAGCCTGCGCCTTCCAGCGTGGACTTCAACTGCTGGCCGAGATTGGGCTCGTCCTCGACGATCAGAACGCGCATCGCAAAACTCCCTGTATATTCATGGGGCTGTCCGACCGGCCGGTCATCAGCCGTCGGTACGGCCGATGACCTTGCCGGTGCGGGCGTCCACCTCCACCCAGATGACCGTGCCATTGCGCAGGAACTTCAGCGTGTAAACCGCCGCCGACGCATCATAGTCGAAGCCGATATACTGCGCGTCGCGCATCGTCGGCACCACCCGCGCCTCGATCTCGCGGAGCGACAGATTGCCTTCCTTACGCTGCTGATAGGCGCGCATCTGGTCGCCGCGACGTTGATCGAGTGACGCTTCGATCAGCGGCGGCGAACCCATCGGTGCGGCGAGCAGAGCCAGGAGGACGGTCATCGACATGAAACTGGCATAGCGGTCAACCGTTGAACAGCCTCTGAATGGATCGTGCAGGTGCCTGACAGCGCATGGACCGCTTGCCGGGTTCCGCATCCGCCCCTAACTGCCGATCCATCATGGCAGCACCCGTTCTTTCCTACGAAGACCTGGGCCTTGTTCAAGGCTCGGGCTGGCTCTTCCGGCATCTCGACATCCATGTCGGTCCTCGCGACCGGCTGGCGCTGATCGGGCGCAACGGCGCGGGCAAGTCGACGCTCCTCAAGCTGATGGCCGGGATCATCGATTCGGACGAGGGACGCCGGGTGATCGTGCCGGGCACCCATGTCGTCTATCTGGAGCAGGATCCCGACCTGACCGGCTGTTCGAGCTTGAGCGATTACGTCCTGTCGGGCGAGGATGCGCCGGAAGCCTATGAGGCGGAAGCCATCGCCGGACAGCTGGGCATCGACCTGACCCGCGAGGCATCGACCGCCAGCGGCGGCGAGCGGCGCCGTGCCGCGATCGTGCGCGCACTGGCGATGAACCCGGACGTGCTGCTGCTCGACGAGCCGACCAACCATCTCGACCTCGCCGCCATTGAATGGCTGGAGGACTGGCTGAAGCGCTTTACCGGCGCATTCATCGTCATCAGCCATGACCGCACCTTCCTGACCCGGTTGACCAAGTCGACGCTGTGGCTCGATCGCGGCCAGATGCGCCGCAACGAGGTGGGCTTCGGTGGCTTCGATGCGTGGACCGAACAGGTCTATGCCGAGGAACAGCGTGCCGCCGAGAAGCTGGACGCGAAGCTCAAGATCGAGGAGCATTGGCTCCATCGCGGCGTTACCGCGCGGCGCAAGCGCAACCAGGGCCGTCTGGAAAAGCTGGTCCAGATGCGCGCGACCCGCGCCGCGATGATCGGGCCGCAGGGCGCCGCCAAGCTCGGCATCGCCTCGGACGATGTGAAGACCAAGGAGGTCATCAAGGCCGAGCATGTCACCAAGCGCTACGGCGACCGCACGATCATCAAGGACCTGAGCCTGAAGGTCACGCGCGGCGACCGGATCGGCATCGTCGGCTCGAACGGCGCGGGGAAAACCACCCTGCTGCGCCTGCTGACCGGCGAGATCCAGCCCGACGAGGGCAGTGTCTTCCAGGCCAAGACGCTCGACGGCGTCATCATCGACCAGCAGCGCAAGCTGATGGCCCCCGAAAAGCGCGTGCGCGAAGTGCTGGCCGACGGCGGCGACTGGATCGACGTGCGGGGCACGCGCAAGCATATCCATGGCTATCTGAAGGAATTCCTGTTCGACCCCTCGCTGGCCGAGGCGAAGATCGGCACGCTGTCGGGCGGCGAGCGCTCGCGCCTGCTGCTCGCCCGCGAGTTCGCGCGCGAATCCAACCTGCTGGTCCTCGACGAGCCGACCAACGATCTCGACCTGGAGACGCTCGACCTGTTGCAGGAGGTGATCGGCGATTACGAGGGCACCGTCCTGATCGTCAGCCACGACCGCGACTTCCTGGACCGCACCGTCACGGTGACGCTGGGCCTCGACGGGTCGGGCACGGTGGACGTGGTGGCGGGCGGCTATGCCGACTGGGTCGCCAAGCGCAAGGCGGCGCCGGATGCGAAGAAGGCCGCGCCCAAGGCCGCCCCCTCCCCCGCCGCGCCCGTGCAGGCGAAGACCAAGCTGAGCTACAAGGACCAGCGCGATTACGAGCTGCTGCCCAAGCGGATCGAGGAGCTGGAAGCCGGGATCGCGCGCGACGAGGCCAAGCTCGCCGACCCCGATCTCTATGCGAAGGACCCCGCGCAATTCGACCGGCTGATGAAGGCGATCGAAAAGGCACGCGAGGAAAAGGACGAGGCCGAAATGCGCTGGCTCGAACTGGCCGAACAGGTCGAGGCGCTGGCGGGGTGACGTGGGTGAGGCGGGATGATCCCCGCCCTACGTGTTACTGCGTGATGCGCGCGGTCGCCACGGCGTTCCGGAAAAGCGCGGCCATCGCTGCCGATATGTCCTGGTCGGTCGACACCTTGGTATAGAGGCCGGGCGATGCACAGGCCTGAAGAGCGGGTTCGACCTTGTAAAGATTGGGCTTGATATTTCTTTGCGACCACCCGTCGTTGTCGAGTGATTGAGGTAGATATTCAGTATATAGTATTGCAATCCGCAATCCACGCGCCTTTATCATATTACATTTGGCAACTTCGATTTGCACCTCGGGCAATCCACCAGGGCGATACTCGTCACGCATTCCATCTGTTACGATAAACATGACGCCTTGCGCCGCTGACTTATTAATTCCCGATCCAGGCGTCCTGATCAACTTTGCATTGATC
>DXIH01000090.1 GCA_019112965.1 Candidatus Sphingomonas excrementigallinarum
CATCCCGCGTCCTTACTTCACGAACGGGTCGATGGTCGGGATCGTCCCGTCCGGGTTGAACTTCAACTCGGTCATCTTGACGTTACGCAGGTGGTTCTTATCCGACAATTGCGAGTCGGCGTAGAAAAGCCACCACTTGCCCTTCCACTCGACGATCGAGTGGTGGGTGGTCCAGCCCTGCACCGGCTTGAGGATATGGCCCTTGTAGGTGAACGGACCATAGGGGCTGGTACCGATCGCATAGTTCAGGAAATGCGTATCGCCGGTCGAATAGGTGTAATAATATTTGCCGTCGCGCTTGAAGACCCAAGACGCCTCGAAGAAGCGCTTGTCATGGTCGCCGCCCAGCACCGGCTTGCCCTTTTCGTCGAGGATCACGACGTCGCGCGGGGTTTCCGCGAAGGTCTTCATGTCCGGGTTCATCTTGGCGATCTTGCCCGAGATGGCGGGCCGGTCGTCCTGCTTCAGATCGGTGTCGCTTCCGTTCGGATCATATTTGCCGTCCTTCCAACGCTGAAGCTGGCCGCCCCAGATACCACCGAAATACATATACGCGGTGCCGTCCGTGTCCTGATACACGGCCGGGTCCATCGAGAAGCTGCCGGGGATCGCCTCGGGCTCCGCCTTGAACGGCCCCATCGGGTTCTTGGAGGTCGCGACGCCGATGCGGAATGCGCCCAGGCCGTTGCGGTCCTTCGACTTATCGCGCGCCGGGAAGTAGAGATAATAGGTGCCGTCCTTATAGGCGGCGGCGGGCGCCCACATCTGCTGCGACGCCCAGGGCACGTCCTTCACGTCGAGCGCGACGGGGCCGACCGTGACCTTGCCACCCGGTTCATCCATGCGCAGCACGCGGTAGTCGCGCATCGCATACTGGTTACCCAGATCGTCGTTGGGCGTGTCGGTCGGCACGTCATGGCTGGGATAGATATAGAGCTTGCCGTCCGGCCAGACATGCGCGGAAGGATCGGCGGTGAAAATCTCGCGCACCAGCGGCTGCGACAGGTAATGGCGGCCATCGGGCGAAGTCGGGTTGGCATCGTTCGAGGCCGTCGTCATGTTTTCCGCCACGGCATTATCGGCCGTGTGCTGCGTCCCGCAGGCGGCGGTGCCGAGACCCAGCACCAGGCTGGCCATCATCAAGCGCTTCATCGCTTTCCTCTCCAAGCGCCCCATCTTTGGAGCTTTGATTGAACGATAGCGCTATCAGGATACGGGATGCAAGGCCGGTTCGGTATTTTGCAATGGGACGGTTTGGGGCGTGGCCTTCGACTTCGCTCGGGCTGAAGGGAGTTTGGTGCACGAGACATTTTTCGCCTTCGGTCAGCCTGAGCGAAGTCGAAGGCCAAGGGATTCCTCCGCTTGACAAGATAGACGCCCGCATAGTTGGTAACGATATCCGGCCCCGCCGCTCCCATCGCGGGTCGCCCTTACAAAGACCGACACGTTCAGGTCGGCGCGCTTTCAGGACAGAGGATGACCCGCTTGGCCCTTCGCTTATCGCCCGCTCACTGGCTGCTCGCCGTCGGTATCGTGCTCCTGCCGATCGCGGCGGCACCCGCCCAAGTGACAACCCAGCAACCCACCGTCGTGCCGGGCGCCAAGCCGGTCACGGTCGAGCGGATCAAGGTTCATTCCGCCGCGATCGAGGGCAATCTGGAGGGCAACAGCGCCGATCGCGACGTCGTCGTCGTCCTGCCGCCCGACTATGCCAGGAACCGCACGCGCCGCTATCCGGTGGTCTATGCGCTACACGGCTATTCGATCGGCGCGGAGCAATGGACGAAGGAAATCCATGTCCCCGCCTCGGTCGAGGGGGCCTTCGCGCGCGGAGTCCCGCCGATGATCCTGGTCTTCCCCGACAGCAAGACGATGCACAACGGCTCGATGTATTCCTCGTCGCAGACGGTGGGTGATTTCGAGCGGTTCATCAGCCATGACCTGATCGCCGCGATCGACGCGCGCTATCGCACCATCCCGCGTCGCGACGCGCGAGGCCTGGCCGGTCATTCGATGGGCGGCTATGGCACTGCGCGCATCGGGATGAAGCATGCGGACATGTACGGGGCGATCTATATGATGAGCCCCTGCTGCCTGTCGCCGCGCACGATGGCACGGCCCGAGGGGACAGACGAAAAGCTGCTGACCGGCCTCACCTCGCCCGCAGAGTCGGCCAAGCTCAACTGGGGCCAGCGCGCCATGCTCGCCGCCTCGGCCGCCTGGTCGCCCAATCCCAAGAACCCGCCGCTCTATCTCGATCTGCCTATCAAGGACGGCAAGGCCCGCGACGACATCGTCGCCAAATGGCTGGCCAACACGCCGCTCGCCTTTGTCGACCAGTATGTCACGCCCCTGCGCAGCTACCGCGCGATCGGGCTGGATGTCGGTTCGCAGGACGGTCTGAAAGCCGATGCGCAGGCTCTGCACGAAGCGCTCGATCGTTATGGCATTGCCCATAAGTTCGAGATTTACGACGGCGATCATGTGAACCGGATCGGGGTGCGGTTCCAGGAACAGGTGCTGCCCTTCTTCGGGCGGGTGCTCGTGACGAAGTAAGTCTCCTTTCCTCCCCTTCCAGGGCAGGGCTATCGCATATGAGCGAGTAGCGAGAGTAGGAAAGCATTGTTCCACCCTGCGCGCTTGATCTTGCCCTTGATGGATCCTTTGTCAGGGTGCTGTCTAAGGATATTGAGGGCGAGTTTGCGC
>DXIH01000091.1 GCA_019112965.1 Candidatus Sphingomonas excrementigallinarum
TGAAGGGGAGGGGCTTACATTGGTTCAAGGCAATGTCTTCACAATCTGAGACGCCTCCCTCGCTCCCTCCCTCTCCCAGCGGGAGAGGGAAGGGCCCCGCCCCGGCGGGTGGGAAGGGTGAGGGCGGTGCCTTCGCCTTCGCACGACCCACCCCACCCTGGGAGGCCGATCCCATGGTCTTCGACTTCGCTCAGGCCGAACGGAGGTTGGGATGGCCGTGGTGAAAGGGGGAAGCACTACCCCCGAAACAGATTCCCCAGCACGCCGCGTACCACCGCGCCCACGATCCCTCCGCCCGCGCTGTTCGACCGCCGCCGCGATCCACCGCCGAACACCTGCTTGCCGATCTCGTTGGCGACCTGTCGCCCGATCGAGGAACTGGCCGAGCGCGCCGCGCTGCTCGCCATCTTGGCCCAGGGCGAGTTCGCGGCGGCGCGCTGTTCGGCGATGCGGGCGCGTTCGGCCTCCTTGGCGGCCTTTGCGTCCGCCTTGGCCTGTTGCGCCGCCTGCTTGTCGGCTTCGGTCGCCGCCTTGGCCTCGGCGGCCGCGGCGGCCGCCTCCTGCGTCTTGGCGGCGAGCAGTTCCTCGGCCGACTCGCGGTCGATGGCCTCGTCATATTTGGTGCCGACCGCGTCGGTCTCGACCAGCACCTTGCGTTCCTCGGGTGTCGCGGGGCCGACCCGGCTGCGCGGCGGGGCGATCAGCGTGCGCTCGACCGGCGAGGGCGAGCCGTCGGGCTGGAGCAGCGAGACCAGCGCCTCGCCGACCTTGAGCTCGGTGATGGCGGTGGCGACATCGACGCCGGGATTGGCGCGGAACGTCTCGGCGGCCGAGCGTACCGCCGCCTGATCGCGCGGGGTGAAGGCGCGCAGCGCGTGCTGGACCCGGTTGCCCAGCTGCCCGGCGATCTTGTCGGGCACGTCGATCGGATTCTGGGTGATGAAATAGACGCCGACGCCCTTGGACCGGATCAGCCGCACGACGCGCTCGATCGTGTCGACCAAGGCGGGCGCGGCCTCGTCGAACAGCAGATGGGCCTCGTCGAAGAAGAAGACCAGCTTGGGCTTGTCGGGGTCGCCGATCTCGGGAAGCTGCTCGAACAATTCGGACAGCAGCCAGAGCAGGAAGGTGGCATAGAGCTTGGGGCTCGCCATCAGCTGGTCGGCGGCCAAGATGTTGACCACCCCGCGCCCCGCATCGTCGGTGGCGATCAGGTCGCTCAGTTCGAGCGCGGGTTCGCCGAAGAAATGCTCGCCCCCTTGCGTGCGCAACTGGAGTAGCGCGCGCTGAATCGCGCCGACCGACTGTTTCGACACATTGCCGTAGGTCGTGGTCAGCTCGTCCGCCCGCGCGGCGCATTCGGCCAGCATCGCCTGGAGATCGTCCAGGTCGAGGAGCAGCAGTCCTTCCTTGTCCGCGACGTGGAAGGCGATGGTCAGCACGCCCTCCTGCGTCTCGTTCAGGCCCATCATGCGCGCGAGGAGCAGCGGCCCCATCTCCGACACGGTGGCGCGAACCGGATGGCCCTGGGTTCCGAACAGGTCCCAGAACTGCACAGGCGCCGCGTCATAGGCCCAGTCGGTCATTCCCAGTTCGGCGGCGCGGGCGGCGAAGGCGGCATGGGTCTTGCCCATCGCCGATCCGGCCAGGCCCAGGCCCGACAGGTCGCCCTTCACGTCGGCGACGAAGCTGGGCACCCCGGCGCGCGAAAAGCCCTCGACCATCGTCTGCAACGTCACCGTCTTGCCGGTGCCGGTCGCGCCCGCGATCAGGCCGTGCCGGTTCGCGCGCTTGAGGTCGATCGCCTGTGGCTTGCCGCCACCCATGCCGATGAAGATGCCGTCCATGGTGCGCATATTATCGCGGTGAACGGGGACGGGAATAGCAAAAGGCCGCCGCACCCCTGGGATGCGACGGCCTTTCGTGCCCGCCCGTAAAGAGCGTGCGGGTTACTTGATCCGCAGCGGGATCAGCGCGCCTGCGATCTTGCCGCGGGTGATCTGCGCCAGCACCTGCGGACGGCCCGCGGCCTTGGCGGCGGCTACGACCTGCTGGAGGTCGGCGGCGCTGCGGATCGGCGTGCCGTTGACGGCGGTGATGACGTCGCCGCGCTTCAGCTTGGACGCCGCATCGCTCGACGGATCGACCGCCGCGACAACCACGCCCTGCGTCGACGGATCGACGTTGATCGCGCGCGCGATCGCAGGCGTCAGGGCCTGTACCGCCAGCCCCAGGCCGCCGCCGGGGGTGGGGGTGGTCTGCGCATCGTCATCCTGGTCGGGGAAGGCGTCGGAGCCGTCGCCCATGGTCGAGCGCAGTTCCTCGTTCGAGGGGCGGGTCGCGGCGGTGGCGGTGACCGATACCGGCTTGCCGTTGCGCAGCACCTCCAGGTTGACGCGGCCGCCCGGCGGCACGTTTGCGATCAGATAGGACAGGGTCTGGTCGGGGGTTACCGACTGTCCGTTGACCTTCGTCACGACGTCGAACGCCTTCAGGCCAGCCTTGGCGGCTGGGCCATTGGGTTCGACCTTCGCGATGATCTCGCCCTGGCCCTTGGGCACGCCGAGCGAAGCCGCGACATCGTCGGTGACCGGGCCACCGATCTGCACGCCCAGATAGCCACGCTCAATCTTCTGACCCTTCATCAGACGGTCGATGATCGGCTTGGCGTCCTCCGCCGGGATGGCAAAGCCGATGCCGATATTGCCGCCCGACTGCGAATAGATCTGGCTGTTGATACCGATGACGTTGCCGTTCATGTCGAACATCGGGCCGCCGGAATTGCCCTGGTTGATCGCGGCGTCGGTCTGGATGAAGCGATCGTTCGCACCGCCCTGTCCGGTGACGCGGTGTACCGCCGAGACGATACCGGCGGTGACGGTGCTCGACAGGCCGAAGGGCTGGCCGATCGCCAGCACCCAGTCGCCCGGACGCGCGCGCGACGAATCGCCGAAGCGGACGAAGGGCAGGTTCTTGCCGTCGATCTTCAGGACCGCAAGATCGGAGGTCTCGTCGCGGCCGACGACCTTGGCGGTATATTCCTTGCGGTCGTTGAGGGTGACGGTGATCGAATCAACCGACGCGCCCGCCGCGCCCGGCGCGATGACGTGGTTGTTGGTCACGATATAGCCGTCGGGCGAGATCAGGAAGCCCGAGCCCAGCGACATGCCCTCACGCTTTTGCGGCTGCGGCCCGGCCTGACCGCCGAACTGGCCGAAAAAGCCCTCGAACGGCGTACCGGCGAACGGGTTCGCCTGCTGCTTGGTGGTGATCGACTGCTTGGTCGAGATGTTGACGACGGCGGGCTGGAGCTTGGCGACCATGTCGGCAAAGCTCATCGGCGCACCGGCGCGCGGGGCGACCGCCTGGATCGCCCCGGGTTCGTTCTGCGCAACCTGGGCGGTCCCGGGCTGAAGGGCCAGGGTCGCGGTCGCGCCACCGAGGAGGAGCGCACTGGTAATGGCGTAGGCGTAGCGCACTGGGCTAGGGTCCTCTCAAAGAAAATTCAGTTTGACCGTGACCTATTTGCCACGGTCTGGCTGAACGACGCTTGAATGTGAACGAGCGGAAAGGTGGATTGTCCACCTATCGGCCCGGCGCGGTAAATTCCTTCAAATAGCTGTTCTCGGGCGACAGAATGATCTGGGTCGACCCGTGTTCCTGGTTCGAGCCGTCCGCGCCGAAGGTATGGCGATAGGACTGCATGGCACGATAGAAGTCGTAGAAGCCGGGATCCTTGCCGAACGCTTGGGCATAGATTTGCGCGGCTTCGGCATCGGCGTCCGCCCGCACGATCTGCGCCTGCTTCTGGCCTTGCGCGGCGATGGTGATCGCCTCCTGCTGACGAGCGGTGCGCATCCGGGCGAGCGCGCTGTCGAGTGGCGTGCCCTCGGGCAGTTCGGCTTCCTTGATGCGGACGTCGACGATCTGGACGCCATATTGGCGCGCGATTCGGTCGAGCCGCACCTGGATCGCGTCCATCACCTGGCCACGCTCCGGGCTGAGCAGTTCGGACGACCGACGCTTGCCCAGCTCGTTGCGCAGCGCCGAGCCGAAGATCGGGCGAAGCTGGTTGATGACGCCGTCCACGCTGCCCGCCGTCGCCAGCATGCGGCGCGGATCGATCACGCGGAAACGGGCGAAGGCGTCGACATTCATGCGCAGCTGGTCGGTCGACAGCACCTGGGTCTTTTCCAGGTCGAGGTCGAGGACGCGCTTGTCGACCCAGACGATCCGGTCGACGAACGGGATGCGTGCGATCAGCCCGGCGCCGCTATCGCCCAGCTGTTCGCCCGGCCGATAGCCGTTGACCACCCGGCGCGGCTGCTCGAAGCGATAGATGACCGCCTGCTTGGTTTCGGGCACGATCGCGAAGGTCGACGCCGCGATGATGACCGCGATCAGCAGGGCGACGCCCAGCACGATCGGGTTGCGTGCGTTCAGGCCGTTCACTGGCCACCTCCCTGAACCGAACTGGCCTGATCCGAACCGGCCGCTGGCGTCGCGGGGGCGGTCGCGGTGATCTCGGACGGCAGCGGCCGGGGCTGCGCCTTGGACAGCGGCAGATAGGGCACGACGCCCGGCGTCTCGACGATGGTCTTGTCCGACTTGGCCAGTACGGCCTCCATGGTCTCGTAATACATCCGCCGGCGGGTCACTTCGGGGGCCAGGCGATATTGTTCGTACACCTTGTCGAACTGCGCCGCCTCACCCTGGGCGCGGGCCACCACCTGCTGGGCATAGGAGCGTGCCTGGTTGACGTCGGCGACCGCGCGCTGCTGCGCCACCGTCACCTTGTTGAAATCGTCGACGATCTGCTGCGGCGGGGCGGCCTGCTTGATCGCCACGCCCTGAATGCGCACGCCCGAGCGATACTCGTTCAGGATCGACTGGGTCAGTTCCTGCACCCGTTGCTCGATGCCGGTGCGCCCCGAACCCAGCGCCTGGTCGAGCGAGGTGTCGGCGATCACCGCGCGCATCGCGCTTTCGGCCGCCGCCCGGACGGTTTGCTGAGGCTGGGCCAGACGGAAGGCATAATCGGCCGGATTGGCGATGTCCCAGCGCACCGAATAGGTCAGGTCGATGATGTTCTGATCGTTGGTCAGGACCAGATTCTGGCCCGACCCTTCCGGGAAATTCTCGGTGCGGATCTTCTGCACGTCCAGCACCCGGACATTGGCGAACGGGGCGGGAGCGGTAATCTGGATGCCCGGATCGAGGATGCCGGTATAGCGCCCGAAATAGGTGACGACGCCGCGTTGCTGCGGGCCGATCGGGTGGATCGAGGTGTAGAGCAGCCAGACGACGATCAGGATCGCCGCGCCGATTGCCCAGAGCGTGCGCCCGCCTGGCGCGCCGGGAAGCCCGCCGAAACCACTGCCCGATCCGCCCGGACCCTCACCGGGGCCGCCGCCGGAGCCACGCGCCTTGCGGATGAATTCGTCCAGCGCAGTGGGCTTGCCCGGCGCCTTGCGGCCGCCCGGCGGCACCGCCCATGGGTTGCGGGGACCACCATCGGGGTCTTCGCCGGACCCGCCCCAGGGGCCCTTTGGCGTGTTGGCGGCTAGGATGGGGGGGCGTTGAAACCGGCCCGTCAGCTTTCTCATGGTCATCGTTATAGGAACGGTTCGCCGACAAAAACAGTGCCAAGCCGCGCATCGCGTCCTATCTGCCGCGCATGAGCATCATCGAGACGGTAAAGGCGGCGGTCGCCGCGGTGGCGGGCAAGCGCGCGAATGTGCGGATGGAGGGCGCGCGGGCGGGGGTCGTGCTCGACACGACCGGCCTGGACGGCGCAGGCCGCCAGGCGCTGGAGGAAGAGGTGAAGGCCGCCGCGATCCAGTCTGGCGCCGAGGATGTCCGCGTCGTCCTGACCGCCGAGAAGCGCGAGCGTCGCATCATCGCGGTCGCCAGCGGCAAGGGCGGGGTGGGCAAGTCCACCCTGTCGGCCAATCTCGCCATCGCGTTGGCGAGGGCTGGCCGCAAGACTGGCCTAGTCGATGCCGATATCTATGGCCCGTCCCAGCCGCGCCTGATGGCGGCGGAGGGGGTGAAGCCGGTCGCGCAGGACGGCAAGCTGCAACCCGTGCCGACGCCCTACGGCGTCTCGCTGCTGTCGATGGGCCAACTGGTCGAGCCGGACAAGGCGATCGCATGGCGCGGGCCGATGGCGGCGGGGGCGCTGAGCCAGTTGGTCGACGGCGACTGGGGCGCGACCGAGCTTCTCGTCCTGGACCTGCCGCCCGGCACCGGCGACGTGCAGCTGACCATGGTGCAGAAGCATCGCCCGGCGGGCGCGGTGATCGTCTCGACCCCGCAGGATCTGGCGCTGATCGACGCGCGGCGCGCGATCGACCTGTTCACCAAGGCCGGGGTGCCGATTATCGGCCTGGTCGAGAATATGGCGGGCTATTGCTGCCCGCATTGCGGTGGCATCTCCGACCCGTTCGGATCTGGCGGGGCGGAGGCGGCCGCCGCCGAGCTGGGCATTCCGTTCCTAGGCCGGGTGCCGCTGACCATCGCGATTCGCACCGCCTCCGATGCGGGCCGGCCTCCGGCGGCGGGCGAGGGCGACACGGTCTTTTCGCCACTGGCGGACAAGGTTGTTGAATGGCTCGCTCGGGCATGATGAAACCGGCATGGCGGCGGGGCGTTAGACTGCGATAGCCTGCCGCCCCTGCCCGAAAATGTCCGGCGCCGGTGGGCAACAAGGGGATAGCCTATGCCGTTGACCGCCGATGACGATATTCGCGAGCTGTTGGCGAATGCGCGGACGATCGCGCTGGTCGGCGCGTCGGATCGGCCGGATCGGCCGTCCTATGGCGTTATGAAGCGCCTGCAGGACCATGGCTACCGCGTGATTCCGGTGAATCCGCAGATCACCGGCGAGCATGTGCACGGCGAGTTCGTCTTTCGCGAGCTGGTCCAGCTGGGCGACCCCATCGACATCGTCGACATCTTCCGCCGATCCGAGGCGGCGGGCGACGTGGTGGATGAGGCGATCGCGATCGGAGCCAAGGCGGTCTGGATGCAGCTGGGTGTCGTCAACGAAGCGGCCGCCGCGCGGGCCGAAGCCGCTGGTTTGAAGGTCGTGATGAACCGCTGCCCCGCGATCGAGATACCCCGTCTGGGTATCGCGCCGGTCGGGCAGGACTGACAAGGCACAAAGGGGCGAAGCGCGATATTCAAAGGGGAGAGAGACGATGGTGCCGTTGCTGTTGTTGTGGGCCGTTCCGATGGCGGAGGGAGAACAGAAGCTGTCCTTGCCGCGCCTGACGCCCGCCTGCACCCTGTCCCGCTGTCATGGCGACAAGCGTCCCTCGCCCTATCGTCTGACCCCCAGCCATGTGGTGCCGACCGATTCCAAGGCGCGCGCCTTTGCCAATGACGGGACCTATTGTGCGGTGGTCGGCGACAAATATTGCACCAGCAAGCCACGCACCTTGTTCCGCACCGCGATTGATTAGCGGTGGCGAAGGGCGCTAGGTTCGTCGAACCGAGGAGGATCGCCGATGCTGCCCCTGTTATTGGTCGCCCTGCAGGCCGTTCCCGCCGCTCCGTCGCCGGGGCATGAGCGCGTTTCCATCCTTCTCCCGGATTGCCCGGCATCGGCGGACGCCAAGCAGGACGTCGTCGTTTGCGGGCGTCGCCCGGGAAGCGACCGCGCGCCCGAATTGCGTGATGCGCCGTCCGATCGTCCGATGCCCTCGAATCCTGCCATGACGGGCATCGGCGCTTTGCGTGCGGAGGGGACGCCGTGTGCGGCCACCCAATGGGGTTGCTCCTCTCAGCTCAATTTGGTCGCCCCTGCGCTGATGCTCGCCAACGAGGCGCGGGTCGGCCTCAGCAAGCTGTTCGACAAGGCGCGCGACAAGAGCAACCGGGTGCCGATCGCGCTCGACGGGCCGGGGCCGCAGGGGCATCTCGAACCCTGAGCGAAAGCGGGACTCTTTCGGCGCTGGCGGACGGCTCGGAAAAGCGGCATGATCGCCCCGCCCCGGCCTTCAGGCACGAGCGGGCGATGCCGGGAGGGCGTCATGATTGCGACGATGCTGGTCATGGTGATGGCGGGACTGTCGGGGCAGGGCGAGGATGCGCCGCCGCCCTCGGTCGATACGATCATGGCGAAGACTCGCCAGTTGACCAGTGTCGAGACACGCTGCGTCTATGATCCCAACCACGCCGACATCACGGTCTGCGGCCGCCGTAATGCGGATCGCTTCCGCATCCCCTTCGCACTGCCGCCCGAACCCGGCGATCCCCGTCATGAAGGGGTGATGGAGGAGCGTACTCGGCTGCTCGCGCGGACCACGCCGGTCAAGGATTTGTCGCCGTTTCAGGTTGGCGGCGGCATGGCCGGGGTGACGATGGACAGCAATGCCCGGGGCAGCGGCGGCAAGCCCACCCTGCGCCAGCCCGCGCCGTGACCAAGGGGGATGCGCGATGATCCCGCTGTTGCTAATCGCCTTGCAGGCGGCGCCCGCCGCTCCGCCGCCGGGGACCGAGCGTTTTTCGATCCTGACGCACGATCCCTGTCCGCCCTCGGCCGGGACGGAGGCGGATATTCTGGTCTGTGGGCGGCGGTTGGGGAATGACCGGCTGCCACATGATCCGGACGCGCCGCCCGCCAAGCCGCTGATGTCCAATCCCGACTTGACCGGCGCGGGCGCGCTGGCGGCTGCCGGTACACCTTGCGCGGCGCGGCAGGGAGGATGTCAGGTCGGCATGGACATCCTCACACCCGCCCTGCTGCTCGCCAACGAAGCGCGGATCGGGATCAGCAGGATCGTCGACAAGATGCGCGACAAGAGCCGGCGCGTGCCGATCGCGCTCGACGATGCCGGGCCTCGGGGGCATCTGGAGCCCTGAATTTGCGCGAGTGCTGAGCCCCTCCCCTAAAGGGGAGGAATCCTCTGCAAAACTCCCTCTCCGCCATCCCGGCGAAGACCGGAATCCATTTGCGGGGCGACGGTAAGTTACTCTTATGGTTGCCCAACTGGACCCCGGCCTCCGCCGGGGCGGTACATTTTCCTAGACCGTGCTGACGTTGCGTTGAGCCAAGGAGAGCCCCTCTCCTTCAGGGGAGGGGTTGGGGTGGGGCCTCGCCACGGGCTGCACGCTTGCGGAGGCGCCCCACCCCCCGGCCCCTCCCCTGAAGGGGAGGGGTGAGTTCATCTCATGTCATCATGCTCTAGGCGACGTGCGGACCTTCGCGGAGGAATCAAGGGAGAAATGGGGGCCTGTTCTCAGGCTGCGTACCTGTCGAAGCCACCACCCTCCGCCCCTCCCCTCCAGGGGAGGGGAGATTATTGGACTTCATCAGCCGCGCCGGACCTGGCGTCGCGAGCGTGCGGAGGGTGGCGGCAGGAACCAGTCGGCCAGCGTCATGCCCGTCTCCGCCATCGCGCGCAGCACGACCTGACCCGCTGCGCGCGCATCGCTGAGCGCGTCATGGTGGCGGTGCTCCAGTTCTAGGAACGCCGCCAGCGTATTGAGCTTGTGATTGGGCAGCTCCGGCCAGGCGCGCCGCGCGATCGTCACACTGTCCAGCCAGCGCGCGGCGATGGGCGGCAGGGCGTCGCGCTCGCACGCGCGGCCCAGCGCGCCCTTGTCGAAGCTCGAATGCGCCACCGTCACCCGCCCGGCCAGATGCCCCGCCAGTTCGGGATGCAGCGCGGCAAAATTCGGCTTGCCCAGCACATGGTCGGCGGTGATGCCATGGATGGCGACATTGAACGCGCTGAACTCGTCGCACGGGTCGACCAGCGTTTCATAGGTGAGCACTTCGACGCCCGCGGCATAGCCGACGATGCCGATCTGGCAGATGCTGCTGGTCCGCGAACAGGCGGTTTCGACGTCGATGACCACGAAATCGGGGGAGATCATGAACGGCCTTTAGCGGCATTGCCCCATTCGAGCAATAAAAGGTCGCTGACCGGCTCGACAGCGACCGTTTCTATCCGCTACCGGCCTGCACTCAACAAACGCTCCGATACGGGATTTGGACGATGGGCGATGCTTTGCGAGTGGCTTTGGCGGGATTGGGCACGGTGGGGGGCGGCGTCATTCGCCTGCTCGATGCGAACCGTGACCTGATTACCCGGCGCGCCGGTCGCCCCATCGAAATCGTCGCCGTGTCCGCGCGCGACCGGACCAAGGATCGGGGCGTCGACCTGTCGCGCTTCGAATGGGTGGACGACACCGCCGCGCTCGCCTCGCACCCGAACGCCGATGTCGTGGTCGAGCTGATCGGCGGGTCGGACGGCCCGGCGCTGACGCTGGCACGCACGGCGCTGGGGGCGGGACGCGGTTTCGTGACCGCCAACAAGGCGATGCTGGCGCATCACGGGCTGGAACTGGCACAAAAGGCCGAAGAATCCAACGCCGCGCTGAAGTTCGAGGCGGCGGTCGCGGGCGGCATCCCGGTCATCAAGGGCCTGCGCGAGGGCGCGGCCGCCAATGCCATTGCGCGGGTCTATGGCATCCTCAACGGCACCTGCAATTTCATCCTGTCCAAGATGGAGGCCGAAGGCCGCGACTTCGCCGAGGTCTTGGCGGAGGCGCAGGCGCTGGGTTATGCCGAGGCGGACCCCAGCTTCGATATCGACGGCGTCGATGCGGCGCACAAGCTGTCGATCCTGGCGGCCATCGCCTTCGGTACCCAGCCTGCCTTTGACGACGTCGCGATCGGCGGCGTGCGCCATGTGCTGGCCGCCGATATCGCGCAGGCGGCAGCGCTCGGTTACCGCGTGCGCCTGGTCGGCGTGGCGGAGGAGGGCGCGAACGGCCTGATCCAGCGGGTGCACCCGCATCTGGTACCGCTCGACCATCCGCTGGCGCATGTCACCGGCTCGACCAATGCGGTCGTCGCGGAGGGCAATTTCGTCGGCCGCCTGCTGTTCCAGGGCGCGGGCGCGGGCGATGGCCCGACCGCCAGCGCGGTGGTCGCCGACCTGATCGACATCGCGCGCGGCGAATATGGCGCATCCTTCGCCATGCCTGCGCACGAGCTGACCCCGGCGTCCAAGGCCGATAGCGGCGAGCGGCGCGGCCGGGCCTATCTGCGCTTCACGGTGCAGGATAAGGTCGGCGTCCTGGCCGAGATCGCCGCCGCGATGCGCGATGCCGGGGTGTCGATCGAAAGCCTGATCCAGCGCGGCGAGGCGGCGGACGGTGGCGTCATGATCGCCATCGTGACGCATGAAGGGCCGGAACGCGCAGTCGCGCAGGCGCTGGAGCGGTTGCGGGGCAGCCAAAGCTTGGTCGGGCAGCCGTTGTTGATGCACATTCTAGGGTGAGGTTTTTGATGAGGGTAAGGTCTCTGCGAGGCTCCTTACCCTCCCCCAACCCCTCCCGCCTGCGGGAGGGGAGCGGCTAGTACGCGGGTGTGAATTTCTGAAACTCCCCTCCCGCAAGCGGGAGGGGATGGGGGAGGGCAGGGTGTCTCACCGAGCCCGCCCTATCACTTCTTAATCAACCCGATCTCGACCAGCCGCTCGAACAGATAGTCGTGCGCGGTGATCGGCTCCGGGTAACGATCCGGGTGCCCCTCGCTCACCGTCCCCGGCAGCGTCTTGATGAGGAAGTCCGGCGCGGGGTGCAGGAAGAAGGGCATTGAATAGCGCGAGAAGCTGCGCCGCTCGACCGGCGGGTTGACCACCCGGTGCGTGGTCGAGGGCAGGACATGGTTGGTCAACCGCTGCAGCATGTCGCCGACATTGACCACCATCGCGCCCTCGGGCGGACGGATGGCCAGCCACTCGCCCGAATCGCGGTCGAGCAGTTCCAGCCCCGCTTCCTCGGCCCCCAGCAACAGGGTGATGAGGTTGATATCCTCATGCGCCCCCGCCCGCACGCCCTCGGCATCGGCCGGGATCGGCGGATAGTGGAGCAGGCGCAGGACCGAGTTGCCGTCCTTCACGGCCGGGTCGAACCAGTTCGGCTCCAGCTTCAGATGGCGTGCGATGGCGGAGAGCAGTCGGTCGCCTGCCCGGTCGAAGGCCGAGAAGAGTTCGACGAAATCCTCGCGAAACCCCTCGGGCCGGTCGGGCCAGATATTGGCGGGCATCCGGTCGGCATAAGGGTGGCCCTCGGGCAGCTCGCGGCCGACGTGCCAGAATTCCTTCAGGTCGACGACCTTGGCATCCTTGGCGATTTCGGTCTTGAACGGGGTGTAGCCGCGCGCGCCGCCGCCGCCGGGGACATGGTAAGCGCGCTTCTCATCCTCGGGCAGGTCGAACAGCGCCTTGGTCTGCGTCCAGGCGCGGTCGATCAGGTCGGCGGGGACGCCGTGATCGGCGACGATCGCGAAGCCGAACCGCTCGAACGATTGGCCCAGCGCGGCGGCAAAGCCTTCGGGGTCACGGTCCTGGTCGGCGAGGCTGAGCGTCGGAACCTCGGCGGAGCGGGTGTCGGTCATGGCGATATGTCCAGAAAAACGAATAGGCTGGCCTCTATATAACGCGCCCGTCATCCGCGAACAGGGTGCGTCATCCGCCTAGCGTGATCGTCCCCGTCGATCGATCGCCGCCTGCGGGGCGCAGGTCGAGGCGGAAGGATTTCTCCTCCGCCGTCTTGCCGACCAGCGCGCCGCCCCGATCGGTGAGGGTGAAGTCGGCCTCGTCCATCTTGTCGCGGAACCAGTCGCGCACGGTCGCCGGATCGGCCGGGCTGTCGAAGGTCATGGTGAACGCCTTGTCGCGCCCATTGCCGACATCGACGTTGCGGATCGTCGAGCCGGGATAGAGGTGCACGCCGTTCAGTTCGAAATTATCGGCTTCCATCGACACCTTGGGCAGCTTGAACGCACCCGAAAAGCCCGGCAGCGCCAGCTTCACTTCGCCCGACTTGCCATCGACCGACGCCAGCGTCTCGCCGTCCGAACTGTTCACGGTGATCGACGTGCCCTGGCTGGGCCGATCGCAAGCGGACAGCGCCAGCGCCGCCAGCAGCGGGAGGGCGAGGGGCGAGCGGGACAGGATGGACATGGCGATAAACTCCTTACGCGTCCTGTGGGCCGAGATGGCTGACCGGGGATTGTCGGCCTGCTATGCTTTAGCCACGCTGAATGTCCGCCTTTAACAGTTGGATGGCGCTGTCGGTGCCAGGGGCGCGGCAATGCTGGAAGGAACCATGCGGTGACGACCGACACATCCGAAGGCTGGGATGCCGTTGCGAAGACGTTCATGGCGGTTCGTTCGGAGGTCGGTGCGAACATCGTTCGCCGCTGGGCGATGGACGCCTTCCCGCCATCGACGGCGATCCTCGACCTGGGTTGCGGCTCCGGAATGCCGATCGCGCGGGCGTTGGTTGACGAGGGCTTTTCAGTATGGGGGATCGATGCGTCATCCTCACTCCTTGCCGCCTATCGCGCCCATTTTCCCGACATGCCCGCCCTTTGCGAGCCGGTGCAGGGCAGCGAGCTATTCGGGCGACGCTTTGCCGGTGTCGTGGCGATCGGCCTGATCTTCCTGTTGGCGGAGCCCGATCAAGACAGGCTGCTGGAGAAGGTGGCGAAGGTGCTGGAACCGGGTGGACGCTTCCTGTTCAGTGCCCCGCATCAGCGATGCGAATGGCGCGACAGCCTGACCGGGCGCGTTTCCCGTTCGCTGGGGGCGTCGGCCTATGCGGAACGGTTGCAGGCGTGCGGGCTGGTTCTGGCCGATCGCCTGACCGATGAAGGACAGAATCATTATTACGACGCGGTGAAACCCGGCTGACCTTGGAAGCCGGAAGGGCAACCATGAGGCGGCCGCCGGGTTTTCCCGGTTTCCCTCTCCGTCCATCTCCCCTATGTGGCAGCCATCATGTCCGAATCCCGTTCCGTTGATCCGGTGACGCCCGTCACCGCCGAGCCCCCCGGTGCGCCCATCGGCTTTGTCGAGTTCGTTCTGCTGATCGCGGCGCTGATGGCGCTGACCGCGTTGGGAATCGATTCGATGCTGCCCGCGCTGCCTGCCATCGGGGAGGCGCTGGGGGCGTCGCCTGCTGCACGGCCGTTCGTCGTCACGGCGTTTCTGATCGGTTTCGGCGTGGCGCAGCTGGTGCATGGGCCGCTGGCCGATCGCTATGGACGGCGGCGGGTGCTGATCGTCGCGCTCGTCATCTACATCATCGCCAACGGGGCGTCGGCGGTCGCGGGCAGCTTTACCCTGTTGCTGGTCGCGCGGGTCTGTGCGGGTGCGGCGATCGCGGCGACACGGGTGGCGACGGTGGCGCTGGTCCGCGACTGCTATCACGGGCGCGCCATGGCGCAGGTCATGTCGATCGCCTTCATGGTGTTCATGATCGTGCCGATCCTGGCGCCTGCGTTCGGCGAGTTGGTGCTGCTGTTCGGCAATTGGCGGCTGATCTTCTGGACGATCGCGGGGCTCGCGACGCTGGTCTTGGCCTGGTTCTCGCTGCGCATGCCCGAGACGCTGGCGGCGGAGGCGCAACTGCCCATCTCCGCCTCGCGGATCGTCGGCGGCTGGCGCGAGACGCTCGGCGACCGGCTGTCGCTCGGCTATACGCTGGCGGCGACCGCCTTGATGGCGGCGCTCTATGGCTATCTCAATTCGGTGCAACCGATCATGGCGCAGACCTTCGGACGCGAAAAGCTGCTGGCGCTGATCTTCGCCACCACTTCGGTCACGATGGCGGCGGCGAACCTGCTCAATTCGCGGATCGTCATGCGGCTGGGCACGCGCCTCATCAGCCACAGCTCGGTCACGATCCTGATCGTCGTGTCGGCGATCCACCTTGCGATCGCGCATTTCGGCGGCGAGTCGCTGATCGTCTTCGCGGTGCTCCAGGCGATCACGATGGCGTGCTTCGGTCTGGCGACCTCCAATTTCTCGTCGATGGCGATGGAGAATATGGGGCGGATCGCCGGGACCGCATCGAGCGTCCAGGGCTTTACCAGCGTCACCATCGGCTCGGTGATCGGTGCCGGGATCGGCCAGGCCTATGACGGGACGACGCAGCCGCTGACCCTGGGCTTCCTGCTCGCCGGATGCGCGGCCTTTGCCTTCGTCTTTGCGACCGAGCGCGGGCGGATGTTCCGCCCCGCCTGACGTCTGCCGATCGAGGCCGGGGGAACCGCCCGGCCCGCCCCCGTGTTCCCCCTCCACAGTTCAAGAGGAGGCAGTGATGGGCGGACATCAGGTTCCAAGCCAGGGACCCGGCGACGATGGCTGGGACGAAGAAGGCTATGACGAAAGCCAGCGCGCCGAAATTCTGGAGGTGACGCGCGACGGCCCCAGCGACGGCGTGCTGCTGACCGATATCGAACCCGATCTGGGCGACGACAGCGTCGAGGACGAGCCGATCGGCGAGCTCGACATGGACTCCGAAGCGGTCGGGACCAGCGATGCCTCGGTCGATATGGATGCCGAGGATATCGACGAGGACGATCTCCAGGAAGATTTCGAGGGCGACACGGTGGCTGACGGCGATATCGACGACGCCGACGACACCGCCCTGCGGCCATGAACGGCCTGCCGATCGCCCTGGCGGCGGGCGGGATCGTGTTGGTCGGTTGTTCGACCATGCCCGATCCGCGTGCCGCCTCGACCCTGCCGCCGATGGTCTCGACGACCTTCCAGTGCGAGAATGGCAGCAGCTTCTGGGTGCGCTTCGACAATCGCGACGACAGCGCGCTGGTGCGCTTCGGAGACGATCTGGAGATGCGGCTGGAGGGGCAGCGTGTCGCATCCGGCATCCACTATGCCGGTTTTGGTCACGACCTGCGCGGCAAGGGGGGTGAGGTTGTTTTGACACGCCCCACGGGTGATTCCGTACGTTGTACCGCCGCGAGGTAAGGACGGGGTACGGAAACGAGGCTGAAAAGTGGCGGAAATCCGCCATTGCCGCATTCCGCCCCCAATTGGTTCATCTTGATGACAGGAAGTGTGGCTCTGGCGCCACAGGTTCCGGCAAGGCGACCAAAAATCTCAAATCGTGTGCAACCCCTGCGCGTCTAGCCGGTTAAGCGGGCCTGGGCTGAGCGGTTCGATCCGCCGCCCCACATAGAATAAGAGAAGGGTATCTCACATGCGTAAGCTTTCCCTCGTCGCCGCTGCGGCGGCTGCGTTCGTTGCCGTGCCTGCCATGGCTCAGGACATGAACACCACCGACACGGCGGCGGCTCCTGCCCCGGCCGCTGACACCGCGACCGCTCCCGACGGCACCCGCGCCTTCGGTATCGAGCCGTACGTGGCGATCATGGGTGGTTGGGAGCAGTTCGATCGCCAGTCGGTTGCTGGCATCCCCACGCAGCCCAAGGGCTATAATCTGGACGGCGCGCTGGTCGAGGGCATCGTCGGCTTCAACGTTCCGCTGGGCCCGGTGTTCGTCGGTGCCGAGGGCGCGGTCGCCAAGGGCGTGTCGGGTGACATCGACTGGCAGTATGGCGCCTATGGCCGCGCGGGTTTCCGCGCTGGTGAGAGCGGCCTGTTCTATGGCAAGGTCGGCTATCGCTGGAACAACTTCCACAACTTCGCTCCGGGCGTCCAAGGCGACCTGAAGCGTGACTATCACGCGACCGTCTACGGCGTCGGCGCCGAAGTCGGCCCGAAGGACATCGGTCTGGGCGGCCTGACCGGCAATTCGGGTCTGCGTCTGCGTATGGAAGTCTCGACCTTCGACAACGCGCACTCCTTCCGTCCGATGGCGGGTGTTGTCGCACACTTCTGATCCCTTACGGATCCAGTTGGCGTAAAGGAGCGGGGTTCGGCAGCGATGCCGGACCCCGTTTTTTGTGGGCGTGTCGTTCCCCATATTGGGAGCATGGTCGGACGAGTGAAGCGAAAGGCGGGTTTGATGGCCGCTGCCGAACGGGTCGAGCGGGCTGTGCCGCTGACTTGCGCGCTGTGCGCTCGGCCGCTGGGGGTGAAGGTGGAATGGCACCACCCGGTCCCCAAGAGCGAAGGCGGGCGCGAGACGGTGCCGGTCCACCCGATTTGCCACCGGACGATCCATGCGACGTTGAGCAACGCAGAGTTGGGGCGAGGCTATGCGGACTTTGCGGTGTTGCGCGCGCAGCCGGAGATCGCACGGTTCTTGCGATGGATCGCGGGAAAGCCTGCGGACTTTCATGCGCCGACGCGGGCGGCGCGGTAGGTTGGGTTCGCGCGAAGCCGCGATGACGCAAAGAAGGTTGGTTCGCGCAGAGGCGCGGAGACGCGGAGGGCGCAGAAAAGAAGGGCAGAAGACGATCGATCCCTACCTCCGTTCAGCCTAAGCGTAGTCGAAGGTCACGGGATAACGTCCGCCACTTCAGCCGGTCTTTTGGTTTGTCCTGTGGTCAGGGGTATGGGGCGCTGGTGTCCCTTGGCCTTCGACTACGCTCAGGCTGAACGGAGCGGGGGAGCGGGCGGCGTTCCCTGCCTTCTCTGCGCCCTCCGCGCCTCCACACGAACCAACCTTCTTCGCGCCCTCGCGTCATCGCGCGAAACAAAAAAGGGCGGGCCGAAGCCCGCCCTTTCCGAAGCTCACTCCGCCGCGACGCCTGCGGCCGAGAACATGTCGCCGGTCTCGCTCGCCTCTTCGTTGGCGGCCTTGCCGGTCTTGGCCTTCTGGCGCTTGTCGAACGAGTCCCACACATCGTTCCACTGGCCGCGCGTCGCCGCCTTGGAATATTCGGTCGCGCGCGTCTCGAAGAAGTTGGCATGCTCAACGCCGTTGAGCAGCGGGGTCAGCCAGGGCAGGGGATGCTCGTCGATCATGTAGATCGGCTTCAGGCCCAGCTGGCCCAGGCGCCAATCGGCGATGTAGCGGATATACTTCTTGATCTCCTTGGGCTTCATCCCCTCGACCGGGCCCATTTCGAAGGCGAGGTCGATGAAATTGTCCTCCAGGCGGATCGTCGTCTGGCACACATCGGCGATGTCGTCCTTGACCGCCTTGGTCAGGCACTGGCGCTCCTGGCAGAAGGCGTGGAACATGCGGATGATGCCCTCGCAGTGCAGGCTCTCGTCGCGCACCGACCAGCTGACGATCTGGCCCATGCCCTTCATCTTGTTGAAGCGCGGGAAGTTCATCAGCATCGCGAACGACGCGAACAGCTGAACGCCCTCGGTGAAGCCGCCGAACATGGCGAGCGTGCGGGCGATGTCCTCGTCGCTGTCGACGCCGAAATTCTGCATGTAGTCATGCTTGTCCTTCATCTCGGCATATTCGAGGAAGGCGCCATATTCACTTTCGGGCATGCCGATCGTGTCGAGCAGATGGCTGTACGCGGCGATGTGCACCGTCTCCATGTTGGAGAAGGCGGTCAGCATCATCTTGATCTCGGTCGGCTTGAACACCCGGCCGTACTTCTCGTGATAGCAGTCCTGCACCTCGACGTCCGCCTGGGTGAAGAAGCGGAAGATCTGGGTCAGCAGGTTGCGCTCATGATCGGTCAGCTTCTGCGCCCAGTCGCGGCAATCCTCGCCCAGCGGCACCTCTTCGGGCAGCCAGTGGAGCTGTTGCTGGCGCTTCCAGAACTCGAACGCCCAGGGGTATTCGAAGGGCTTATACTGCTTGGAGGCTTGGAGGAGAGGCATCGGGGTTACTCCGGATACAAATCAAATGAGGTGAAGAGGGTGAAGGCCGGTTCAGCCGCTGCTTGCCCAGGAGCGCAGCGCGGTGGCGAAACCGGCGAGAATGATCCCGCCCATGGCGAACATGGTGCCCGCGATCAGCCGGGCGTAGCGGCCCTGGTCCGATCGGGGGTGACGGAGTTGCAGTAGCAGGACCGCGCCGATCCCGCCGAGCAGCGCGGCGACCGCGTACATGATGAACGCCGATGTCATGCGACCAATTCCGGCGTGGCGCGTTCCCAGACCGACCCCAACACAGGAGACGAACGATGGTCGATGTCAGCCAGATCAAGGAACATGCGGAAGTCATCGGTGCGGACGGCGTCCATGTCGGCACCGTCGACCACGTCCAGGGCGACCGCATCAAGCTGACCAAGAACGACAGCCCCCAGACCCAGGACGGGCAGGGCGCCAAGCATCATTACCTGCCGATCGGCCTGGTCGCCGAGGTCGAGGGCGACAAGGTCCGCCTGTCGGCCACCGCACAGAACGCCGTCGACCAGTTCGAAGAGGCCGAGTGATGTCCCGGTCCCTCTCCCCTTGTGGGAGAGGGAGGGGCCCGCGACCGAAGGTCGTGGGAGGGTGAGGGGGCCGTCCATCACGGGCGGCCCTTTTGCTTATGCGCGATCCGCGCGCCGATCGCCGTCACGACGCCGTCGAGGTTGGTCATCACATCGGCATTGGCGAAGCGGATCACGTCATAGCCTTCGTGTTTAAGAAAGCGGGTGCGCGCGGCATCGCACTTCAGCTTCATTGCATGGTCGTCGCCGTCGACCTCGACGATCAACCGTGCAGCGTGTGAGCAGAAATCGGCGTGGTACGAGCCTATCGGAACCTGACGGCGAAACTTCATGTCCGGCAGGGCTTCGCGTAAGGCACGCCATAGCCGACGCTCTGATTCGCCAGCATTTTTCCGCAGTTCACGCGACCGGGTGACTGTTGTAGCGGGAAGCAACTGACGCTTGGTCAGGCCTTGGGCGTTGCCCCTCACCCTTCCCACGGCCTGCAGCCGCGGGCCCCTTCCCTCTCCCACAAGGGGAGAGGGAGGTTTAGGTGAGTAAGGGGCCATGGCTCTGCCTTCCCGCTGGGCAGCCGTTACCTCACTGGCACGCCAGGCATTCGTCGTAATCGGTCGTCTCACCGATCTCGAACTTCGGCGCGCTGATCGTGTTGTCCGCCTCGACGCCGCCCGACCCTGCGAACCCGGCGCGCTGCACCGACTTCGACCGCAGATAATAGAGCGACTTGATGCCCAGCTCCCAGGCGCGGAAGTGGAGCATCAGCAGATCCCACTTCTCGACGTCCGCCGGGATGAACAGGTTCAGCGACTGCGCCTGGTCGATATAAGGCGTCCGGTCCCCCGCCAATTCGAGCAGCCAGCGCTGGTCGATCTCAAACGAGGTCTTGAACGTGTCCTTCTCTTCCTGGCTGAGGAAGTCGAGATGCTGGACCGAGCCGCCATGTTCCAGGATCGAGTTCCAGACCGCATCCGAGTTCTTCGACTTCGCGATCAGAATCTTTTCGAGATAGGGGTTCTTGACCGAGAACGATCCCGACAGCGTCTTGTGAGTATAGATGTTCGCCGGGATCGGCTCGATGCAGGCGCTGGTGCCGCCGCAGATGATGCTGATCGACGCGGTCGGCGCGATCGCCATCTTGCAGCTGAAACGCTCCATCACACCGACGTCAGCGGCATCAGGGCACGGGCCCCGCTCGACCGCCAGCGTCATCGACGCCTGGTTCACCTGCGCGTTGATATGCTTGAACATCCGCAGGTTCCACGACTTGGCCATCGCGCCCTCGAAGGGGAGCCCTCGCGCCTGGAGGAAGCTGTGGAAGCCCATCACGCCGAGGCCGACCGACCGCTCGCGGCTGGCGGAATAGGCGGCACGCTCCATGCCCGGCTCGTGACGGTCGATATAGTCCTGCAGCACATTGTCGAGGAAGCGCATCACGTCCTCGATGAACTGCTTGTCGTCCTTCCACTCGTCCCAGGTTTCCAGATTCAGCGACGACAGGCAGCAGACCGCCGTACGGTCATTGCCCTTATGGTCGATGCCGGTCGGCAGGGTGATTTCCGAACACAGGTTCGAGGTCGACACTTTCAGCCCCAGCTCGCGGTGATGCTTGGGCATGTTCTTGTTCACATGGTCGGCAAAGACGATGTATGGCTCGCCGGTCGCCAGACGGGTTTCGACCAGCTTCTGGAACAGCGCGCGCGCATCGACGGTGGCGCGGACCTCGCCGGTCTTCGGGCTCTTCAGGTGCCATTCGGCGCCGTCGCGCACCGCTTCCATGAAGGCGTCGGGGATCAGGACGCCGTGGTGCAGGTTCAGCGCCTTGCGGTTGAAGTCGCCGCTGGGCTTGCGGATTTCGAGGAACTCCTCGATCTCGGGGTGCGAGATGTCGAGATAGCAGGCGGCCGAACCACGCCGCAGCGAACCCTGGCTGATCGCCAGCGTCAGCGAGTCCATCACGCGGACGAAGGGGATGATGCCGCTGGTCTTGCCGTTCAGGCCGACCGGCTCGCCGATGCCGCGCACCTGGCCCCAATAGGTGCCGATGCCGCCGCCGCGCGAGGCGAGCCACACATTCTCGTTCCAGGTGGTGACGATGCCGTCCAGGCTGTCGGGCACCGAGTTCAGGTAGCAGCTGATCGGCAGGCCGCGCCCCGTGCCGCCGTTCGACAGGACGGGCGTGGCGGGCATGAACCACAGCTTCGAGATATAGTCGTACAGCCGCTGCGCATGTTCGGCATTGTCGGCATAGGCCGACGCCACGCGCACGAACAGGTCCTGGTAGCTTTCGCCGGGCAGGAGATAGCGGTCGTTCAGCGTTTCCTTGCCGAAATCGGTCAGCCGCGCGTCGCGGGCATGGTCGACCTCGACCGGATAGGGTTGCGGGCGCACCGACTTGGTGTCCGCCGGGGTCGGCGCGGGGGCGCTCGTCTGAGCCGTGTCCGCCGCCATCTTTTCGAGCATATCAGTCGTCATGTCGCTATCCCGGCTATCCCTGAAATCCATCACCGATGCCGCTCCTTTGTTCTTGTTCCGTTCGAGTCGGCATCCTGCCCTTAGCACCACGCGCCACACGCGTCGCGATCGGGACGAGGGGGAGCGGAAAATCCCCGATTCCGGGGCTCTCCGCGTATCCGATCATGCATGGGGGCATGACCTCGTCCTACCAGTGCTTGGGGGCGTCCCCGGCCTCTTCCACAATCCTTAGTGGAAAATCCCGAGCGGCACCGCAAGAGGGTAAAGCGTGGCGAGGGGGTTGGTTGCGACGAATGGCGGGCGCGTTCGGGCCGCCCAAAAGCCGCGACGCATGGATGTCTGCGGGGTTCGGGAAGCGCAAGTCCCTAAAAATATTTTTTGGTCGGTCGGATCAGCGCGGGGCGAGCAGGAACAGCGCGATCAGCCCCACAATCGCGACCACCATCTGTGGGGGACGCAACCGCGCGAAATGGCCCGGCGCCCCGCCCCAGCTCGCCAGCCAGGGATCGGTCAGCGCGATCGAGGCATAGCCGAGGATCAGCAGGCCGAAGCCGGTCGAGGGCCCCGCGATCAAGGCCAGCAGACCCAGCGAGAAGCGCAGGGCCATGGTCGCCATCTGCGAAACATGGGTGCCGCCCGGCGTGAAGAAGCTCAGGCCGCGCGCGACCCCGGCCAGGAAGATGAGGATGGCCGCCCCCCATATCTGCCCGATCAGCAGCGCCAGCGGCATGCCCGTCCAGGCGGCCAGCGCCGCGATCGGCAGGACCAGCACCGGACCATAGCCGAAGATCAGACTGAGCGCGGGAATCCGGGGCGACGCGCCTTCCGGCGTGGGGGCCGGAGTCGGAGTGGGGGAGGTCATGACGGCGCGAACGTCCGGCGCGCCGTTCCTATCCCGCCCCGATTCTGCGGGAGGCCGATCATGCCGATCGGCGCTGCGCCTCTCCGGCATCCTGGCCATGGTCCAGCCAGGGATGATTCTCGGGCAGCGGGGTCGCAAAGGCCAGGCCGACCCGCCCTTCGCGCTCCCAGCGGATATAGCAGCGGATGGGGGTGTCGCCGCCGATACTGATGCCCACGGCGGCCCCGCCTATGACATAGGCGGGCGGCAGCCCCTCGATCATGACGCCCGCGGTCGACAGGTCGCGGATGCGCACGTCGATCGTCGCATTGTTCGACAGGATCTGGGCGGCGCGCAGGATTTTCACGCGCGGGGGACGAATGGATTTCAGGCCGACCGGCGTGGCATGGCCGTCATGCTCGCGCATCGATTGGGGCACGTCGGCCGCCTCCATCGGCTTGCCATAGACGAAGCCCTGGATATGGCTGCACCCCAGACTGCGGATCAGGTCGATCTCGTCCTGGATTTCGACGCCCTCGGCGGTGGTTTCCATGCCCAGCGTGTCGGCCATGGTCACGATCGCGCGGATGATCGCGGCATTGCGGCTGCCTGCATTCCCCGCGCCGCGCACGAACGACTGGTCGATCTTGATCTTGTCGAACGGCGCGTGGCGCAGATAGCCGAGCGAGGAATAGCCGGTGCCGAAATCGTCGAGCGCCAGCCGGACGCCCAGCGCCTTCAGCGCGGCGAACTGGCGGTGCGACTCCTGATCGTCGTTCAGGAAGACGCTCTCGGTGATCTCCAGCTCCAGCCGAGCTGCCGCAAGGCCCGATTGCGCCAGCGCCTGCGCGACCAGCGAGGTCAGATGCGGCTTGGCGAACTGGATGGACGAGACGTTGACCGCGACGCGCACGTCCTGCGGCCAGCCCGCCGCCTCGATACAGGCGGTGCGCATCACCCATTCGCCGATCTGTTCGATCAGGCCGCAATCCTCGGCGACCGGAATGAATTGCGACGGCGGGATCGCGCCCTGGACAGGGTGGTTCCAGCGCAGCAGCGCCTCATAGCCGACGATCATCGCATCGCGCGTCGACACGATCGGCTGATAGACGAGGCGCAGCTGATCCTGCGCCAGGGCGAGGCGGAGGTCCTCCTCCATCCGCTTGCGGCTGCGCGCGCCCTCCAGCATCGCCTCGGCATAGAAACGATGGACGCCGCGCCCGTCGCCCTTGGCGGCGTACAGCCCGAGGTCGGCATTGCGGATCAGCGTGTGCGAATCCTCGCCGTCATGCGGCGCGATGGCGATGCCGATCGAACAGCCGATCGTCACCTCGTTGCCCTGAATGTCATAGGGCCGCGACAGCGCGGCGATGATCCGATCCGCCAGCATGGCCAGCCGGTCGCGTGCATCGATACCGGGCAGCAGGATCTGGAACTCGTCGCCCCCGAGCCGCCCGACCAGGCCGATGTCGCCGACCACCCGCTCCAGCCTCCGGGCGACCTGTTGCAACAGCAGGTCGCCCGCCTGATGGCCGAGCGTGTCGTTGACCGCCTTGAATCGGTCGAGGTCCATCAGGAACAGCGCGTTGGGGCGCCAGGGATGGACCGACTGTTTCAACGTCTTGTCGAGCGACAGCGTCATGCGCTGGCGATTGGCCAGCCCGGTCAGGCTGTCGAACAGCGCCAGGCGGGTGATCTCCGCCTCGGATCGACGCTTCTCGGTCAGGTCGGAGCCCGAGCCGATAAAACCGCGGAAACGGCCGACACTGTCCAGGATCGGCCGGCCCGAGATCGACCACCAGCGCTCGGGCGTCAGGTCATTCTCGCCCACCGCGCAGACGGTATAGTCGGAAAAGCTGGTGCGCGAGGCCATGTGGAAGGACAGGGTGCGCTCGGTGCCGGGCGCGGAGGGGTCCATCTGGAACAGCTCGGTCAGCAATTGCCCCCGGCTGTCGATCCCGGACGCGGCCAGTTCGTGCGCCACCTTTTCCGACAGATAGGTCAGCCGCCCATGCCGGTCGGTTTCCCAGAACCAGCCGGTGCCATGCTCCTCGAACTCGGCGATCATCTTCACCGCCTGCTGCCCCTGGCCGAAGGCGCGGGCGCGGGCGCGGGCACCGGCATAATCGATCCGGCCCACCACCCGGGCCTTGAGCACCAGGAAGAACAGCGGCGGGACGACCGCCGCCAGTATCGGCAGGACCGGCACGCCCCAGGCGAGCGCGGTGACGGGCGCCAGGAACGCAAAGCCGAAGGAATAGCCGAGCAGCGCGCCGCGCACCGCGTTCAGCATGTATGCGGTCGTCCACATCGTACAGGCCAGCGTCAGGGTCGCCGCCCATCCGCCATGGCCGTGATGCGCGTTCGCCACGATCAGCAGCATCGGCCCGGTGGCGAGCGCGACCAGCAGCCCCAGGCCGCTCAGCCATTGCTTCAGCCGGTAGAAGGGCCATTGCCCCGACACGCCGCGCCACAGCACCACCCCGAAAGCCAGCGTGGACCCGACCATCAGCCCCCCCGCCACGGCCTTGTCGACCAACCGGGGAGCAGGCGCGGCGAAGGCGTCGAGCGCCAATATGATCGCCACCGCCACGATATTCTGCAGGATGGCCAGCGGCCAGGTGCGGCACAGCGTCTTCAACCGTGTCAGATGCAGCGAAACCAGCAGCTCGTCATTGTCCTCGACCAGGCCCATCAGGGCCAGGAAGGACAGGTTGGAGGAGGAAGCGGACGACATGCGGGGTTGCGGATTTCCAATATTGCCGGACGATCCTGCGCTAACTCCGGTTAAGATTGCTTGAAGTCGGTCGCATCCATTGCGTCGGTCGCGCCGCTTTCGCTAAGGACGGGGCATGACGACCCTGATCCGCGACACCGACCTGATCGAGAGCGTGGCCGACGCGCTCCAGTTCATCAGCTACTACCACCCGATGGATTATATCCGTGCGCTGGGTAAGGCCTATGAGGCCGAGAAGAGCCCGGCGGCCAAGGATGCCATCGCGCAGATCCTGACCAACAGCCGGATGTGCGCCGAGGGGCACCGGCCCATCTGCCAGGACACCGGCATCGTCACGGTCTTCGTCAAATGGGGCCAGGACTGCCGCCTGTCGGGCGACCGCAGCTTGCAGGAGGTCGTCGATGAGGGCGTGCGCCGCGCCTATCTCCACCCCGAGAACAAGCTGCGCGCCTCGATCCTGGCCGACCCCGCCTTCACCCGCCGCAATACCAAGGACAACACGCCGAGCGTCCTCCATGTCGAGATGGTGCCGGGCAACAAGGTCACCGTCGACGTCGCGGCCAAGGGCGGCGGGTCGGAGAACAAGTCGAAGTTCAAGATGATGAACCCGTCCGACTCGATCGTCGACTGGGTGCTGGAGATGGTGCCGCAAATGGGCGCCGGCTGGTGCCCGCCCGGCATGCTGGGCATCGGCATCGGCGGCACGGCCGAGAAGGCGGTCCTGCTCGCCAAGGAATCGCTGATGGGCGCGATCGACATGGGCCAGCTCAAGGAGCGCGGCCCCCGCAACGATATCGAGGCGCTGCGCATCGAGCTGTTCGACAAGGTCAACGCGCTGGGCATCGGCGCGCAGGGGCTGGGCGGCCTGTCCACCATCCTCGACGTCAAGATCCTCGACTGGCCGACCCACGCCGCGTCCAAGCCCGTCGCGATGATCCCCAATTGCGCCGCGACCCGCCATGCGCACTTCACGCTGGACGGCTCCGGCCCGGTCTATCTGGAGGCCCCCAAGCTGGAGGAATGGCCCAAGGTCGACTGGAAGCCGGACCTCCAGGCCGCTCGCCGTGTCGACCTTAACACGCTCACGCCGGAAGAGGTGAAGAGCTGGAAGCATGGCGACCGGCTGCTGCTCAACGGCAAGATGCTGACGGGCCGCGACGCCGCGCACAAGCGGATCAAGGACATGCTCGACCGCGGCGAGGAACTGCCGGTCGAGTTCAAGGGCCGCGTGATCTATTATGTCGGCCCCGTCGATCCGGTCGGTGAGGAAGTGGTCGGCCCGGCTGGCCCGACGACCGCGACCCGCATGGACAAGTTCACCCGCATGATGCTCGACCAGGGCCTGCTCGCGATGGTCGGCAAGGCCGAGCGCGGACCCGCGGCGACCGACGCGATCCGCGAGTACCAGTCCGCCTATTTGATGGCGGTCGGCGGCGCGGCCTATCTCGTCGCCCGCGCGATCAAGGGATCGAAGGTTGTCGGCTTCGAGGATCTGGACATGGAGGCGATCTACGAGTTCGACGTAGAGAATTTCCCCGTCACCGTCGCGGTCGATTCCGAGGGCCAGAACGTCCACACGCTCGCCCCGCTGGTGTGGCGCGAGAAGATCGCCAAGGAAGGGCTGCTGACCCCGGCGTAACGTAAAATCCTCCCCATCGTCAGATGGGGAGGGGGACCATGCGAAGCATGGTGGAGGGGGGATTGCCGCTGGGGACGTCCTTTGCGGCAATCCCCCTCCGTCAGGCCTGCGGCGTGCCACCTCCGTCAGGCCTGCGGCGTGCCACCTCCCCGTGCCGGGGAGGATCGGGTCAATTCTTGTAAAGCGCGTCCAGACGCTCGCCATAGACCTCGCGCAGGACGTGGCGGCGGATCTTCAGCGACGGGGTCAGCTGCTGGTTCTCGATCGCGAAGGGTTCGTCGGCGATGATGAAGCGGCGGATGCGCTCGGTTACCGACAGGTCGCGGTTCACCCGGTCGATCGCGGCCGAAATCGCGCCCCGGAAATCCAGGTCATCGTCCAGTGCGGCGCGGTTGCAGCCGGTGCCCGACTTCGCACACCATTCGGCGGTCCATTCCGCGTCGGGCACGATCAGCGCGACCATATAGGGCCGCCGGTCGCCCGCGATCATCGCCTGGCCGATCTCGGGCTGCAGGGTCAGCATGCCCTCGACCTTCTGGGGGGCGACATTCTCGCCCTTGTCGTTGATGATGAGGTCCTTCTTGCGGTCGGTGATGCGCAGGCGGCCTGCCGCATCGATCTCGCCGATGTCGCCGGTGTGGAGCCAGCCGTCCTTCAGCACCCGCTCGGTTTCGGTCGGGTTGCGCCAATAGCCGTGCATGACCAGCTCGCCGCGCACCAGGATCTCGCCATCCCCGGCGATGCGCACCTCGGTATTGTCGAGCGGCGGGCCGACCGTGTCCATACGCACGCCGGCCTTGGGCCGATTGCAGGCGATGACCGGCGCCGCCTCGGTCTGGCCATAGCCTTGCAGGAGGGTGAGGCCGATCGAGTGGAAGAACAGGCCGATCTCGGGGTTGAGCGGCGCGCCGCCCGATACCATTGCCTTCAACCGGCCACCGAACTTCTTGGCGATCTTAGGCTTGAACAGCGTGTTGACCGCCAGTTGCGCAGGCCGGTCGATCAGCCGCAAGCGGCCGTCATAGCTCTTCGCCCCAAGTGCCAGCGCCTGGTCGAGCAGCCGTGCGCCCAGCCCGCCCTTCTTCTCGATCGCCTTGGCGATGCGGGTGTGCAGCACCTCGAACAGGCGGGGCACGACGAACATGATCGTCGGGCGCACCTCCTCGATATTGGCGGCCAGCTTGTCGAGGCCCTCGGCATAATAGATCTGCCCGCCCAGCGAGATGGGGAAGTGCTGGCCCCCGGTATGCTCATAGGCGTGGGAGAGCGGGAGGAAGGACAGGAACACCTCGTCCTCCCAACCGAAATCCTCGGCGATCACCGCGCTGCACCCGGCGCAATTGTGCAGGATCGCGCCGTGATGCTGCATCACCCCGCGCGGCGCGCCGCCGGTGCCCGAGGTGTAGATGATGCAGGCCAGATCCTCGCGGGTGAAATCGGCCTGCGCGGCGACCACCACCGGATCGGCGGGATGCGCGGCGATCATCGCGTCATATTGGCGGCATTCGATCTGGCTCTGGCCCAGCTTCAGCGGCTCGATCCCGATCACCGTCTGGACATGGTTGGAGCGCAGCGCGGCGGGCATCAGCGTCGTCGCCAGCTTCTGGGTCGAGACGATGATCGCGCGCGCGCCAGAATTCTCGATGATGTGCGCATGGTCGCGTTCGGTATTGGTGGTGTAGGTCGGCACGGTGACGCCGCCCGCCGCCATGATGGCGAGGTCGGCGATGCACCATTCGGGGCGGTTCTCCGACACCAGCATCACCCGGTCGCCGCGTTGCAGGCCCGTCGCCTTCAGTCCGGCGGACAGGCTGGCGACCTGCTGCGCGGCCTGCGCCCAGCTGATCGAGCGCCAAGCCCCACCTCCCTTGCGCCAGAGGAACGGCGCGTCGCCCTTCTCGCGAGCGCGCGTGAAGAACATGGTGACGAGATTGGGGAAATATTCGAGCGTACGCATGGTGCCTCTCCCACCGGCCCGTATCACGCTACGCAACGCATGATCGGGCTCTTTGTATTCTTATTCCGCCGGACGGTTCGGTTTGTCGCCGACCCGCTGGATCGCGGTCGTCCGGCCGGTCACGTCAATCGCCACGCCCTCGCTGCGCGGATCGGCGGCACCGACCCAGCGGCCGCCGACTCGCTCGATCGCGTTGGCCTTCAGCCCCATGGGCGCCACGACCACCGTCTCTCCCAACGCCTGCAGGCCGGGGACGAGCGATTCCAGCGCGGTGCCCTGTTCGACCGTCGCGACCTTGTACGGCGCGAAGAGCAGGCCTTGCGCGATCGCGTCCTGCGCGCTCAGCTTCCAGTCGATGACGCCGATGATCGCCTTGGCGACCTGCGCGATGATGGTCGATCCGCCCGCAGCACCCACCGCCAGGCGCACCTTGCCGTCGGGACCATAGACGATGGTCGGCGACATCGAACTGCGCGGACGCTTGCCGCCCTCGACCCGATTGGCGACCAGGTCGCCGTCCTTGACCGGCACGATGTCGAAATCGGTCAGCTGGTTGTTCAGCATCGTCCCGTCGACCGACAGGCCCGATCCGAACGAGCCTTCGACGGTGGTCGTGACCTCGGCGACATTGCCTGCGCCATCCACGGTGACGAGGTCGGTGGTGCCCGGCACCTCGCTCACCGGCGCGCGGACGCGCGGCGGTGCGCCCGGCGGCGTACCCGGCGAAACCGATGCCATGGTGCGGTCGGGCGAGATCAGCGCCGAACGGCTGGCGATATAGGCCGGGTCGAACAGCCCCTTGATCGGCACCCGGATATAATCGGGATCGCCCAGATACATGTCGCGGTCGGCATAGGCGAGGCGCGAGGCCTCGGCAAACAGATGCCAGGCGACCGGCGAAACCTTGCCCAGCCTGGCCATGTCGAAGCGTTCGAGCAGCTTCAGGATCGACAGCATCGTCGATCCGCCGCCCGAGGACGGCCCCATGCTGCAAATCCGGTAGCCGCGATAGGTGGCGCAGAGCGGCGGGCGTGGCTTGGCGGCGTAGCTGGCGAGGTCGCCGGTCGTCATCTTCGACGGATTGCGCTGGGCGGTGTTGACGGTCGTCACCAGCTTCTGCGCCTGAGGGCCGACATAGAAAGTATCGGGGCCGAGCTTCGCGATCCGCTCGAGGAGGGCGGCCTGTTCGGGATTGCGGATGACGCTGCCGAGCGGAAGCACCTGTCCGTCGGGGCCGGTCAGCCGGGCGCGGGTCGCGGCGTCGACATGGCCGCCATAGCGGGTCAGCGCGGACTGGAGGCGCGGGGTCAGCTTGAATCCGTCGCGTGCCAGCCGGATCGCGGGCTGGAACAGCCGCGCCCAGGGTAGCTTGCCGCCTTGGCGGTGGGCCATCGCCATGCCGCGCAGCGCGCCGGGCACGCCGACGCTGCGCCCGCCGGGCACGGCATCGGCATGGCTGAGCGGGCGGCCATCGGGGCCGTAGAACCAGTCGGGGGTGGCGGCCATCGGCGCGGTTTCGCGCGCGTCGATAGTGTTGGTACCGCGCGCATCATGGCGCACCCAATAGCTGCCGCCGCCGATGCCCGAACTTTGCGGCTCGACCACGTTCAGCGCGAGCATCGTCGCGATGGCGGCGTCGGTCGCGCTGCCCCCGGCGCGCAGGATCTCGACCCCGGCGGCGGCGGCGCGCGGGTCGGCGGCGCTGACCATGCCTTCGGTCGGGGCTTTGGGGGTGGGGCGGCGCGCCTCGGCGGGCAGGGATGGAGCCAGCGCGAGCGCGGCTGCGGAGAGGAGCCAATGCTTCATGCGGCCAACCCTAGCGGCAAGGCTCGGCCGGCGCCAAGCCGTAACGTCAGGCGCCGATGGCCTCGCTCACGCTGGCGAACCCGTCGCGGGCGAGCAGCGCGTCGAGATCGGCCAGGATGTGCGCGGCCAGTCCCGGCCCCTGATAAACCAGAGCGGAGTAGAGCTGGACCAGGCTGGCGCCTGCCCGGATGCGGGCATAGGCCTCCGCGCCGCTGTCGATCCCGCCCGCCGCGATCAGCGTCATCGCCGCGCCGGTGGCCTTGCGGAAATCGGCCAGCCGTGCGCGGGCGAGCGGGGCGAGCGGGCGGCCCGACAGCCCGCCGGTCTCGGCCGCGTTGGCGCTCTTCACGTCCGGCCGGGTGATGGTGGTGTTGCCGATGATGATCGCATCCAGCCCGTTGTCGATCGCGGCGCGCGATATCTCGTCGATCTGGGCGGGGTCGAGGTCGGGCGCGACCTTCAGGAACAGCGGGACACGGCCCGCCGCCTCACGCGACGCGGCCAGCAGTTCGGCGAGCGCCGCGCCATGTTGCAGGTCGCGCAGTCCCGGCGTGTTGGGGCTGGAGATGTTGATCGTGACATAGTCCGCGATCGGCGCGGCGCAGGCGACCCCGTGGCGATAATCGGCGATACGGTCGGCGGCGTCCTTGTTCGCGCCGACATTGATGCCCAGCACGCCCTTGCGCTTCGCCGCTTTCGCCCGCGCCAGTCCCGCATCCAGCCCGCCATTGTTGAAGCCATAGCGGTTGACCACGCCCTGATCCTCGACCAGCCGGAACAGGCGGGGCTTGGGGTTGCCGGGCTGCGGCTTGGGGGTCAGCGTGCCGATCTCAACCATGCCGAAGCCCAGGCCGAAAAAGCCGTCGATCGCCTCGCCATTCTTGTCGACCCCTGCCGCCAGCCCCAGCGGATTGGCGAAGCCGATCCCCGCGACCCGCGTCGCCAGCCGGGGATAACGCGCCGGATCGGCTCCCAACGGGGCCCCTAGCGCGCCCCAGCGCGACAGCATCGCGACCGTCAGACCATGGGCGCGTTCGGCATCGAGGGCGAAGAGGAGCGGGTGATAAAAGGCCATGTCGGCCCGGTTAGCGGATTGCGGGGGGAGGGGGAAGCAGGGCTCTATCTTCTCCCCTCCCGCGCTTCACTGCTCCCCCTCCCGCAGGCGGGAGGGGGTCGGGGGGAGGGCAGGGTGTCTCACCGAGCCTGTCGCCCTTGGTCTTTCCCTCCCCCATCCCCTCCCGCCTGCGGGAGGGGAGCGGCAAGACCGGCGCGCATGAGCGATCTTGAGGAACGCTATCACCCAACATGGGTTGGTGGGGATCCACAGGGAGAGCCCCGATGAAGACCCCCGTCGCATTTACCCCCCAGGTCGAAGACGTGAAGCCCGAAGAGGGTGAAACCGTCGACCAGATGAAGCAGTCGTTCGAGCATATCCTCGACACCACCTCCAAGGATTACGGCCACGGCGTCCGTGCCGTCCATGCCAAGGCGCATGGCATCATCCGGGGCAAGCTGACGGTTCACGACAACCTCCCGCCCGAACTGGCGCAGGGGCTGTTCGCGAAGCCGGGCGACTATGACGCGGTGGCGCGCATCTCGACCAATCCGGGCGATATCCTGGACGACGCCATCGGCCTTCCGCGCGGGTTGGCGTTGAAGGTCATCGGCGTAGAAGGCGAGCGGCTGCCGGGTTCGGAGGGCGATGCGACGCAGGACTTCGTCATGGCCAACGCCCCGGTCTTCACCGCGCCGACCGCCGACGCCTTTGCCAAGAATCTGAAGATGCTGGCCTCTACCACTGACAAGTTCGAGGGCGGCAAGAAACTGCTCTCCGGCATCCTGCGCGGTATTGAGGCGACGCTGGAGACGGTCGGGGTGCAGAGCGCGACGCTCCAGACGCTGGGCGGGGCCAAGCAGGTGCACCCGCTGGGCGAGACCTATTACAGCCAGACGCCGTTCCGCTACGGCGACCATATCGCCAAGTTCGGCCTGTTCCCGGTCAGCCCGGCGCTGACCCAGCTGACCGGCGATACGGTCAACACGCACGATCGCCCCGACGCGCTTCGCGAGGTGGTGCGCGAGGTGATGATCGAGCAGGGCGGCACTTGGGAGCTGCGCGTTCAGCTCAACCGCGATCTGGAGTCCATGCCGATCGAGGATGCGACCGCCGAATGGAGCGAGGAGGACAGCCCCTATATCACCGTCGCGACCTTCACCGCCGAACCCCAGATAAGCTGGCAGGACGGCCAGACCAACGCGATCGACGACGCGCTGTCCTACAGCATTTGGCATGGGCTGGCCGCGCACCAGCCGCTGGGCAATATCAATCGCGCGCGCAAGGACACCTATCGCTTCTCGGCGGAGTATCGCGGCCGGGTGAATGGCTGCCCGATGCACGAACCACGCGACATGGCCGAGTTGCCGTGACGCGGCAGCAGCGGCTAGGACGGGCGGCATGATCCGTCTGTTTCATGTCAGCGACGTGCATTTCGGTGCCGAGGACCCCGCCGCACTCGCCTGGTTCGCCGAGCGGGTCGCGGTGGAAAAGCCCCATGCGGTCATCATGACCGGCGATCTGACCATGCGCGCGACCAAGCGTGAATTCCAGGCGGGCGGCGCATGGCTGCAATCGCTGGGCGTTCCGGTGACGGTCGAGGTCGGCAACCACGACATCCCCTATTATTGGGACCCGTTCCGGCGGCTGTTCGCGCCGTACCAGCGCTATGCCGCGATCGAGCGGATGATCGAAAAGCCGCTCGACCTGCCCGGCGTGACCGTCGTGCCGCTCAAGACCACGGCGCGTGCGCAGTGGCGCTGGAACTGGTCCAAGGGGCGGGTGAGTTCCGGTTCGCTCCGCCGCGCGCTGGCGCTGATCGAGGAGGCGCCGAAGGACCACCTGATCCTGGTCGCGGCCCACCACCCGTTGATCGAGGGGCCGACCAAGGGCACCGCCAAGACCCGCAACGGCGACGACGCCCTGACCCAATTGGCGGCGGCGGGCGCGCATGCGGTGCTGTCGGGCCATGTTCACGACCCGTTCGACGTGCCGATCGATCGCAATGGCCGGATCATCCGGATGATCGGGGCGGGCACCCTGTCCAAGCGGACGCGCAAGACGCCGCCCGCGTTCAACGAGTTACGGGTGGAGGGCAAGGGATTCGAGACGCTGGTCCGCAGCTTCGGCGAAACCGCGCCGCATGTGATCACCGAGGATATGCGGGCGGGGTAGTGGCAGGTGTGGGGCGTGGCCTTCGACTACGCTCAGGCTGAACGGAGTTCTGGCATTTTCGGCTTCATCACCAACAGCCGTTCAGCCTGAGCGAATTCGAAGGCTACACTCAGGCTCCTGGATCACCCCCGCATCACATGCGGCCGCGCCGCGACCTGATCGTACATCCGCCCCGGCTGATCGAGCCAGATCGGCGACAGCTTGCTTGAATCGACCCGTTCCAGCCCGACCGCATAGGCGCAGCGGGCGACACCCCAGTCGGTATGCGCGGCGGCGGCCAGGATCGGCACGAACATCGGGCGGCCCGCCGCATCGATCACATGGATCGCCTCGCGCGGCAGCGCGGTGACGCCGCGAACTGTCCGGCTCTCGCCCGGCGCCAGCGCGAAGGCCGGGACGATCGGGCGGCCCTGCGGCTGATGGGCCAGTTCGATCAGCTGCGTATCTAGTCCGGCATGGGCGCTGAGCAGCCGCAGATCGACCGCGACCCGGCCGATCGGCGTCGCGCCGCTATTATGGACCGTGACCTCGGCCTCGATCGTCGCGGTCAGCATGTTGAGGCCGACGCGCAGCGGCCTTGCCTCGACCGCCAGGAAGCTGGGCTCGGGCGGCATAGCCAGCGCCGGGGCTGGTGGCGGGGCGGCCTGGGCGCGGGGTGCCGCATCGGGAACCGGCGCAGGCGGGGGCGGCGGCTCGACGGGGTCGGCGGCGGCACGCGGGGTGGGGGCCGGGAGCGCCGAAACCTTGCGGCTGCGGCGACCCAGCCAGATGCCGATGGCCAGCGCAGCAAGGCCGGTGCCGATCAGCAACGGCCAGAAGGGCAGGCCGCGTTCCGTCTCGCCCTGTTCGGGGGCGGCCGTGCCCGGTGCGGCGATGGCAGGCGCCTGATTGTTGGCGATGGTCACGCCGTCCACGCCGGGCGCGGTGTCGCTGCCCGCCTCTGCGGTGCGGTCGGGCAGGCGTGTGGCGGGCGGCTCCGGTGAGGGCGCCGGTGCGGGCGTCTCGACCGGGGTCGGGCTGGGCGTCGGGGTCGGCGTGGGCCGGGGGGCCGGGCGGGGCGTCGGCGTAGCGCGCGGTGTCGGGGTCGCCGCTGGCGTGGCCTGGGCGGCGGACTGGCCGGGCAGTACGATACGCGGCGGCGGCGGGGTCGGCACCGTGGTCGGGTTGGTCTGAGGAGTCGAGAGGCGCGGGCTCAGGCTGAAGCCTTCCAGCCCGCCGGTGCCCGGGCGCGCGGCGTCATTGTCCTGCGACGTGCTCTGGAACGGGACGGCAGCGGCGGGCAGCGGGGCAAGCACCGGCACCAGCGTCAGGGCAAGAAGGCGCGCGGCGCGGCGCGGCCCGGACGATGTCATGAAATGCATTCCTCGTGGTAACTACAATCTTCAACCGCCGTCCGGGTCGAGGACCCGGCCGCATCAGCCGTGCCCGCTGGGCCCGACCGATGCAACCCCATATAGTAAGCCGATATGCGGCCAATATGTGGCAGGCGGCTTGCTGGCGGGAACTTTGGACCCGCCCGCGCGTGGCGCCGGTTTGACACTGACGGGCGCCGCGCCTATATCGCGATCACTCACCACGATCTTCGGGAAATGACGCGCCTTCGCGCAGCGTGTCGGTCGAATGGAGGATCGCTGGTTCAACGGACGCCGGATGCCGCCGCAGAGACTTGCGCGCGGCCTTTCGGCGTCTGTCGTTGCGTCTGGTCCGGAGGCATCCGGGCAGTGATTTACGGCTGACGAGGCAGACAGACCCATGGCAACCAAGGCGATCGACAGCGGCTCCGCCCCGCGCAAGGGTGATGGCGGCACCGCCAAGCGGCGTATCCGCAAGGTGTTCGGCGACATCCACGAAGTGGTGCAGATGCCGAACCTGATCGAGGTTCAGCGCGAAAGCTACGAACAGTTCCTGCGTTCGGACAAGTCCACGGGCCATGTCTCGGGGCTGGAAAAGACGCTGCGCAGCGTGTTCCCGATCCAGGATTTCGCCGGCACCGCCTATCTCGACTTCGACGACTACGTCCTCGAGGACCCGAAGTTCGACGTCGAGGAATGCCGCCAGCGGGGCATCACCTATGCCGCGCCGATGCGCGTCACGCTGCGCCTGACCGCGTTCGAGGTCGATCCCGACACCGAGGCCAAGTCGGTCATCGATATCAAGGAGCAGGACGTCTACATGGGCGACATGCCCCTGATGACGGAGAACGGCACCTTCTTCATCAACGGCACCGAGCGCGTCATCGTCAGCCAGATGCACCGTTCGCCGGGCGTGCTGTTCGACCATGACCGCGGCAAGACCCACGCCTCGGGCAAGTATCTGTTCGCCGCGCGCGTCATCCCGTATCGCGGCTCGTGGCTGGACTTCGAGTTCGACGCCAAGGACATCGTCAACGTCCGTATCGACCGCAAGCGCAAGCTGCCGGTCACGGCGCTGCTCTATGCGCTGGGCATGAACTCGGAAGAGATCCTCAACTATTTCTACAACCGCCTGACCTTCGTTCGTGGCGACGGCGGCTGGAAGATCCCGTTCCAGGCCGAGAACTGGCGCGGCGCCAAGCCGATGTTCGACATCGTCGACGCCAATTCGGGCGAGGTGGTGTTCCCGGCGGGCCAGAAGATTTCGCCCCGCGCGGCGAACAAGGCGGCCAAGGACGGCCTGTCGCAGCTGCTGATCCCGACCGAGGAAATCTTTGGTCGCTACTCGGCCTATGACCTCATCAACGAGCAGACCGGCGAAATCTACGTCGAGGCCGGTGACGAGATCAGCGCCGAGAATCTCGAAGCGCTGGACAAGGCGGGCGTCGACACGATCGAGCTGCTCGACATCGACCATGTCGCCACCGGCCCGTGGATCCGCAACACGCTGAAGGCCGACAAGGCCGAAGAGCGCGAGCAGGCGCTGTCCGACATCTACCGCGTCATGCGCCCCGGCGAGCCGCCGACGCTGGAGACGGCGGAGTCGCTGTTCGCGGGTCTCTTCTTCGATCCCGATCGCTACGACCTGTCGGCCGTGGGTCGCGTCAAGCTGAACATGCGCCTCGACCTCGACTGCCCGGACACGGTGACGACGCTGCGCACCGAGGACATCCTCGCCGTGGTGAAGACGCTGGTCGACCTGAAGGACGGCAAGGGCGAGATCGACGATATCGACAATCTCGGCAACCGCCGCGTGCGTTCGGTGGGCGAGTTGCTGGAGAACCAGTATCGCGTCGGCCTGCTGCGCATGGAGCGTGCGGTCAAGGAGCGCATGTCGTCGGTCGACGTGTCGACCGTGATGCCGAACGACCTGATCAACGCCAAGCCCGCAGTCGCCGCGGTGCGTGAGTTCTTCGGTTCGTCGCAGCTGTCGCAGTTCATGGACCAGACCAACCCGCTGTCCGAAGTGACGCACAAGCGTCGCGTCTCGGCGCTCGGGCCGGGCGGTCTGACGCGTGAGCGCGCGGGCTTCGAGGTCCGCGACGTTCACCCGACGCACTATGGCCGTATCTGCCCGATTGAGACGCCGGAAGGCCCGAACATCGGTCTGATCAACTCGCTGTCGACCTTCGCCCGCGTCAACAAGTACGGCTTTATCGAGACGCCGTACCGCAAGGTGATCGACGGCCGCGTCACCGACGAGGTCGTGTACCTGTCGGCGATGGAAGAGCAGAAGCACACCGTCGCCCAGGCTTCGGCCGCGACGGATGCCGACAACCGCTTCACCGAGGATCTGGTGTCGGCACGTCAGGCGGGTGAATTCCTGATGGCGCTGCCCGATCAGATCACCCTGATGGACGTGTCGCCGAAGCAGCTCGTCTCGGTCGCCGCCTCGCTCATTCCGTTCCTGGAAAACGACGACGCCAACCGCGCGCTCATGGGCTCGAACATGCAGCGTCAGGCCGTGCCGCTGGTGAAGGCGGAAGCGCCCTTCGTCGGCACCGGCATGGAAGAGACCGTGGCCCGCGACTCGGGCGCGGCGATCGCGGCGAAGCGTGCGGGTATCGTCGACCAGGTCGATGCGGCGCGTATCGTGGTTCGCGCGACCGGCGAGGTCGATGCGGGCAAGTCGGGCGTCGACATCTACACGCTGATGAAGTTCCAGCGTTCGAACCAGTCGACCTGCATCAACCAGCGTCCGCTGGTGAAGGTGGGCGACGTCGTGAAGGCGGGCGACGTGATCGCCGACGGCCCCTCGACCGAGTTCGGCGAGCTGGCGCTGGGCCGCAACGCGCTCGTCGCGTTCATGCCCTGGAACGGCTATAACTATGAGGACTCGATCCTCATCTCCGAGCGGATCGTGAAGGACGACGTGTTCACGTCGATCCATATCGACGAGTTCGAAGTCATGGCGCGCGACACCAAGCTCGGGCCGGAAGACATCACCCGCGACATTCCGAACGTGGGTGAAGAGGCGCTGCGCAACCTCGACGAGGCGGGCATCGTGTATGTCGGGGCCGAGGTGGAGCCGGGCGACATCCTGGTCGGCAAGATCACGCCGAAGGGCGAATCGCCGATGACGCCGGAAGAAAAGCTTCTCCGCGCGATCTTCGGTGAAAAGGCCAGCGACGTGCGTGACACCTCGCTGCGCCTGCCGCCGGGCGTGGCCGGTACGATCGTCGACGTGCGCGTCTTCAATCGTCACGGCATCGACAAGGACGAGCGCGCGATGGCGATCGAGCGCGAGGAGATCGAGCGTCTGAAGAAGGACGCCGACGACGAGCGCACGATCCTCAACCGGGCGACCTGGAGCCGCCTGCGCGAGATGCTGCTCGACCAGACCGCCACCGCCGCGCCCAAGGGCGTGAAGAAGGGCATCGTTATCGATGCCGAGGTGCTGGAATCGGTCGATCGTCACGAATGGTGGAAGTTCGCCGTCGCCGACGATGCGCGCCAGAGCGATCTGGAAGCGGTCAAGGCGCAGTATGACGAAGCCGCCAAGCGGATCACGGACAAGTTCCATGACCGCCGCGACAAGCTGGAGCGTGGTGACGAGCTGCCGCCGGGCGTGCTGAAGATGGTCAAGGTCTTCGTCGCGGTGAAGCGCAAGCTGCAGCCGGGCGACAAGATGGCCGGCCGTCACGGCAACAAGGGCGTCATCAGCCGCATCCTGCCGCAGGAGGATATGCCCTTCCTCGCGGACGGTACGCCGGTCGATCTCGTGCTGAACCCGCTGGGCGTGCCGTCGCGCATGAACGTCGGTCAGATCTTCGAGACCCATCTGGGCTGGGCGGCGCGCAACCTGGGTATGCAGGTCGCGGCGCAGCTCGAGGATTGGCGCGAAGCCAATCCCGACGCCAAGCCGGGTGCGGTGCCGGAAGCGGTCAAGGCGCGGCTCGTGGAAATCTACGGCGATCACTATGCCGAAGACATCCAGAACCGCGACGACGAGGAAGTGGCCGAGCTGGTCCAGAACATCCGCACCGGCGTGCCGATGGGGACCCCGGTGTTCGACGGCGCGCGCGAGAGCGACGTGTCGGAGATGCTGGAGCTGGCGGGTCTGCACACCTCGGGCCAGTCGGACCTGTTCGACGGGCGTACCGGCGATCAGTTCGACCGTAAGGTGACCGTGGGGATCATCTACATGCTGAAGCTCCACCACCTGGTCGACGACAAGATCCACGCGCGTTCGATCGGGCCGTACAGCCTCGTTACCCAGCAGCCGCTGGGCGGTAAGGCGCAGTTCGGTGGCCAGCGCTTCGGGGAAATGGAAGTGTGGGCGCTGCAGGCTTATGGCGCGGCGTACACGCTCCAGGAAATGCTGACGGTGAAGTCGGACGACGTGGTCGGCCGCACCAAGGTCTACGAAGCGATCGTCAAGGGCGACGATACCTTCGAGGCGGGCATCCCGGAGAGCTTCAACGTGCTGGTCAAGGAAATGCGCTCGCTGGGTCTCAACGTCGACCTCAAGTCGATGGAAGACGCCCAGGACGACGGTCTGGCCGAGGCGGCGGAGTAAGATACGGAGCCGGTGGGGCGCCCCGCCTCACCGACACCATTCCTGCTCGCCCGATGAATTTTCCCTCCCTGTGAGGAAAGCAAAATGAACGAACTGACCAACTTCGCCAATCCGGTGGCCAAGCCGGAAACCTTCGACCAGATTCAGATCGGCATCGCGTCGCCAGACAAGATCCGTTCCTGGTCGTTCGGCGAGATCAAGAAGCCCGAGACGATCAACTACCGCACGTTCAAGCCGGAACGTGACGGCCTGTTCTGCGCGCGCATCTTCGGCCCGATCAAGGATTACGAATGCTTGTGCGGCAAGTACAAGCGTATGAAGTACAAGGGCATCGTCTGCGAAAAGTGCGGTGTCGAAGTCACGGTGTCGAAGGTCCGCCGCGAGCGGATGGGCCATATCGAACTGGCCGCGCCGGTCGCGCACATCTGGTTCCTGAAGTCGCTGCCGTCGCGCATCGGCCTGCTGCTCGACATGCAGCTCAAGCAGCTCGAGCGCGTGCTGTACTTCGAAGCCTATATCGTCATCGAGCCGGGCCTGACCCCGCTGGAGAAGTATCAGCTTCTCACCGAGGACGAACTGCTCGACGCGCAGGATGAATATGGCGAGGACGCCTTCTCGGCCGGGATCGGCGCGGAAGCCGTCCGCATCATGCTCGAAAATCTCGACCTGGAAGGCGAGAAGGTCGCGCTGCTCGAAGAGCTGGCGACGACCAAGTCGGAGCTGAAGCCCAAGAAGATCATCAAGCGCCTGAAGGTCGTCGAGAGCTTCCTGGAATCGGGCAACCGCCCCGAATGGATGATTCTGGAAGTCATTCCGGTCATCCCGCCCGAACTGCGCCCGCTGGTGCCGCTGGACGGCGGTCGTTTCGCGACCTCGGACCTGAACGACCTGTATCGCCGCGTCATCAACCGCAACAACCGCCTGAAGCGCCTGATGGAGCTGCGTGCGCCGGACATCATCGTCCGCAACGAAAAGCGCATGTTGCAGGAAGCGGTCGACGCGCTGTTCGACAATGGCCGTCGCGGCCGCACGATCACGGGCGCCAACAAGCGTCCGCTGAAGTCGCTGTCCGACATGCTGAAGGGCAAGCAGGGCCGCTTCCGTCAGAACCTGCTCGGCAAGCGCGTCGACTATTCGGGCCGTTCGGTCATCGTGACCGGCCCGGAGCTGAAGCTGCACCAGTGCGGCCTGCCGAAGAAGATGGCGCTCGAGCTGTTCAAGCCGTTCATCTACGCCCGTCTGGACGCCAAGGGTCTGTCGATGACCCTGAAGCAGGCCAAGAAGTGGGTCGAGAAGGAGCGCAAGGAAGTCTGGGACATCCTGGACGAGGTGATCCGCGAGCACCCGGTCATGCTGAACCGCGCGCCGACGCTCCACCGCCTGGGCATCCAGGCGTTCGAGCCGGTGCTGATCGAGGGCAAGGCGATCCAGCTTCACCCGCTGGTCTGCTCGGCGTTCAACGCCGACTTCGACGGCGACCAGATGGCCGTGCACGTCCCGCTGTCGCTCGAGGCGCAGCTGGAAGCGCGCGTCCTGATGATGTCGACCAACAACATCCTGTCGCCCGCCAACGGCAAGCCGATCATCGTGCCGTCGCAGGACATGGTGCTGGGCCTGTATTACCTCTCGCTCGAGAAGCAGAAGGAACCGGGCGAGGGCATGATGCTGGCGGACATGGAGGAGGTCCATCAGGCCCTCTTCGCCGGTGCCGTGACGCTGCACACCAAGATCATCAGCCGCGTTCCGCAGACCGATGAGCACGGCAACCAGTATCTCAAGCGCTATGAGACCACCCCGGGTCGCATGCTGCTGGGCGAGTGCCTGCCGAAGAGCCACAAGGTGCCCTTCGACATCGTCAACCGCGTCCTGACCAAGAAGGACGTCGGCGAGGTGATCGACGAGGTGTATCGTCACACCGGCCAGAAGGAGACCGTGCTGTTCGCGGACGCGATCATGGCGCTGGGCTTCCGTCACGCGTTCCGCGCCGGCATCTCGTTCGGCAAGGACGACATGATCATCGCGCCGGACAAGGATCGTCTGGTCGACGAGACGCGCGAGCAGGTGAAGGACTTCGAGCAGCAGTATCAGGACGGCCTGATTACGCAGCAGGAGAAGTACAACAAGGTGATCGACGCCTGGAGCCGTTGCGGCGACCAGGTCGCGAACTCGATGATGAACGAGATCAAGGCGGTCCGGCATTACGAGGACGGCCCGATGGAAGGCCGTGAGAAGCCGATCAACTCGATCTACATGATGGCCCACTCGGGCGCCCGTGGTAGCCCCGCCCAGATCAAGCAGCTGGCGGGTATGCGCGGCCTGATGGCCAAGCCGTCGGGTGAGATCATCGAGACGCCGATCATCTCGAACTTCAAGGAAGGTCTGACCGTTCTTGAATACTTCAACTCGACCCACGGCGCGCGTAAGGGCCTGGCCGACACGGCACTGAAGACGGCGAACTCGGGATATCTGACCCGCCGTCTGGTCGACGTGTCTCAGGACTGCGTCATCATCGAAGAGGATTGCGGCACCACCCGCGCCCTGGAGATGAAGGCGATCGTGCAGGGCGGTTCGACCATCGCCTCGCTTGGCGAGCGTATCCTGGGCCGCACCACGGCCGAGGACATCGTCAACGCCAAGACCGGCGAAGTCATCATCGCATCGGGCGTCCTGCTCGACGAGCCGATGGTGGCCAAGATCGAAGCGGCGAACACCCAGTCGGTCAAGATCCGCAGCCCGCTGGTCTGCGAATCGAAGGTCGGTGTCTGCGGCAAATGCTATGGCCGTGACCTCGCCCGCGGTACGCCGGTGAACATCGGCGAAGCGGTCGGCGTCATCGCGGCGCAGTCGATCGGTGAGCCGGGTACGCAGCTGACCATGCGTACCTTCCACATCGGTGGCGCGGCGCAGCTGAACGAGCAGTCGAACCTGGAAGCGGCGGCCGATGGTACGGTCGAATTCCGCGACCTGCGCCTGATTACCGATCAGCGTGGCCGTCGCGTGGTTCTCAGCCGTTCGGGTGAGATCGCGATCGTCGACATGGACGGCCGCGAGCTCTCGGTCGACCGTATCCCCTATGGTGCGTACGTTCTGTTCGACGATGGTCACATCGTGTCGAAGGGCGACCGCATGGCCGAGTGGGATCCGTTCACCATGCCGGTGATTACGGAAAACCCCGGTACGGTGAAGTTCCAGGACCTCATCGAGGGCAAGACCCTGACCGAGCAGGTCGACGAAGCCACGGGTATCGCCCAGCGCGTCGTCACCGAATACCGCGCCTCGACCAAGTCGAAGGAGGATCTGCGTCCGCGCATGACCCTGCTCGACGACAATTCGGGCGAGGCCGGTCGCTACATGCTGGCGCCGGGTGCGACGCTCTCGGTCGAGGACGGGGCGCAGGTGCAGGGCGGTGACGTTCTGGCGCGTGTCGCCCGCGAGTCGGCCAAGACCCGCGACATCACCGGCGGTCTGCCGCGCGTCGCCGAGCTGTTCGAGGCGCGCGTTCCCAAGGACTCGGCGATCATCGCCAAGGTCTCGGGTCGCGTGGTGTTCGGCAAGGATTACAAGGCGAAGCGCAAGATCGGCATCCAGCCCGAGGATGGCGGCGAGGTCGTCGAGTATCTGGTGCCGAAGTCCAAGGTGATCGACGTTCAGGAAGGCGACTACGTCAAGCGTGGCGACAACCTGATCGGCGGTTCGCCCGATCCGCACGACATTCTGGAAACGATGGGCGTGGAGCCGCTGGCCGAATATCTGGTCAGCGAAATCCAGGAAGTTTACCGTCTCCAGGGCGTGAAGATCAACGACAAGCACATCGAGACGATCGTTCGTCAGATGCTGCAGAAGGTCGAGATCACCGACGGCGGCGACACCACGCTGCTGAAGGGCGAGCAGGTCGATCGCGAGGAAATGGACGCGATCAACGA
>DXIH01000092.1 GCA_019112965.1 Candidatus Sphingomonas excrementigallinarum
CTGGCTTAGTGCTTTTTAACGATCCCCGAGCACCTTGAATGCCCAGGACAACCGCCAAGCCGCCGCCCGCATGTCCCTTCATCTAACCTACAATGTCAAAGAGCCCCGACAACAAATCACCGGCAACACCACAACTCCCCGTTCCCAGGGCGTCCAGCGTGCCAGTCTGTCGTAGCTGCAACCGGTAAGTCGTTGTGGCGACCACCGCTGCGGTGAAACCCCTCTAGGCCGAGGCTCCCAGGCGGTCAACACAAAAAGTGCCATTTTTCTGCAAAATTTCAAAAATCCTTTAGTTTTGGTCGTTTAAGCCTGCCGCCATGCTCGGCCCCTCGCGGAACCTTTGGCAGCTTCGCGATTCCCGCCTAGGCAGACCTGTGTGTAGGGCTTTCCCAGTGACCGCGTACCAGGAACGAGTGATACGAGCATGACGTCGCCCCGCATCACCGTTGCCCTCAGCGTCTATAACAACGCGGAATATCTGGCGGAGGCGCTGGACAGCATCCTTGCGCAGACCTTTGCCGATTTCGAGCTGGTGATCGTCGACGACGGCTCGACCGACCGATCCTCGGCCATCATAGACCGCTATACGGCGAACGATCCGCGTATCCGGGTGATCCGCCAGGCCAATCAGGGTTTGGTGGCGAGCCTCAACCACATCATCGCGGTCGCGCGCGCGCCCTATATCGCGCGGATGGACGGCGATGACATTGCCCTTCCCGAGCGTTTCGCACTGCAGGTCGCCTTTCTCGACGCGCATCCGGATCATGGCGTCATCGGCACGCAGATCTGGACGATCGATGCGCAGGGGCATCGCCGCAGCGAACCGCCGGTCGATCATCCCTTGTCCGCCGACGTCATCGCCGCCGCCTTGCCGACCGCCTCGCCGCTTTGCCATCCTTCGGTGATGATGCGCCGTGACGTGTTGAAAGCCGCAGGCAGCTATCGGCCGGCCTATCGTCACTGTGAGGATTACGACCTGTGGCTTCGGCTGGCGGAGCGGACACGGATCGCCAATCTGCCCGAGCGGCTGCATCTCTATCGCTATTCACCGTCGCAAGTGTCGCACCGGCATGTCCTGGCCCAGCGTTATGGCGTGGCGGTGGCGCGGCTGGCCCGGGTGGAGCGTGCCGAGGGGCGCCCCGACCCTTCGGACGGCTGGACCGCCCTTCCCCCGATCGAGACGCTCGATGCCGTCTTCGGGCGGCCGGGTGTGGCGCGCGACGTCCGCGCCGAAGTGGTGCGCGGGCTCCTATACGCGCCGGACGTGATGGCGGGAGAGGGGCTGGCCTGGATCGCCGCGCATCTCGACGACGTACGCCGGACAGGTGGCGCTCCCGTCGCCGGGCTTTGGCGCGCGGTGGCGCGGCTGGCGCGTCACCATCAGCCGCTGGGCGCGATCCGGCTTGCCGGTCTGCTGACCCGGCATCGTATCCGGCGATGAGCGGGTCTTCGGTACGCGGCGCGGCGCTCTGGTCGATCGGGGCGCAATATATCGCCTTTGCGATCCAGTTCGTCGTCAGCGTGGTCATCTCGCGCTTCTTCCTCAGCCCGTCCGAGATGGGGCTTTTCTCGATCGCGCTGTCCGCCGCGATGCTGGTGTCCGCGCTTCAGGATTTCGGCATCCGGCGCTTCGTCGCGGGCGAACGCGACCTGACCGAGGAGCAGTTGCGAACCTGTTTCTCGGTGTCGCTGATCTTTGCGCTGGGCATCGGGCTCGTCATCCTGGCGCTCGCCTGGCCGGTGGCGCGATTCTACGACAATGCCCGGCTGACGCCGTTGCTCGTCATCATCGCGGCCTCCTATCTGATCGTGCCCTTCGGCATCGTGCCGGGCGCTATGCTGCAGCGGCGGATGGACTATTATTCCATCTTCCTGACCAGCGTCGGCGCGGCGGTGATCAACGCGGTCTTTTCGCTGGCGCTGGCCTGGGCGGGCTATTCCGCCTTTGCGCTCGCCTGGGCCGCCGTCGCGCAACAGGCGGCGCGCGCGGTGATCGGCCAGTGGCGATCGGGCATCCGGCCGCCCTTCCCGCCCAGCCTGAAGGGGATCGGGCCGATCCTGCGCTTCGGGTCGAACAGCTCGCTTCTGTATATCAGCGACGCGATCAGCTCGCGCAGTCCCGAGCTGGTCATCGGGCGCATCCTGACCCTGACCGCGGTCGGCCTGTACAGCCGCGCCTCCAGCCTGGGCGCGCAGTTGCAGATGCTGGTCAGCGGCGCGGTCGACGGCGTCTTCTACCCCGCCTTTGCCCGACTGCGCGATGCGGGGGCCGATCTGGCCGCTCCCTATCAGCGGGTGGTCGCGGCCTATAGCGGGGTGACGTGGCCCGCCATGACCTTCCTGGCCACCGCCGCGACACCGATCGTACTGATGCTGTACGGCCCGCGTTGGGCCGGGGTGGCGCCGCTGCTCAGCTGGATCGCGCTGGGCCAGCTGTTCTTCGCCGCCGTGCCGCTGCATTTCGAGCTGCCCATCCTGCTGGGGCATATCCGGCGGCTGATCGTCGCCAATGCGCTGGACACGGTCGCGTCGATCGGGCTGCTGATCCTGGGCGCGACGGTCAGCCTGGAATGGGCGGCGATCTCGCGCATCGGCTATGGGATCATCTGGTTCGGGCTGTATGCTACGTTGATGAAGCCGCTGACCGGCTTTGCCTGGCGCGGGATGCTGATCGTCTATGCGCAGAGCCTGCTCGCCACGCTGGCGACCGTCGCGCCATTGCTTGCCGTCTATCGCTGGGTCGCGCCACCCGAGACGGTCGGGTTCACCTTGCTGAGCGTGAGCGCGGCGCTGGGCGTGCTGGCGTGGCTGGCCGTCGTCTATGCGGTACGCCACCCGATTCGGCACGAGATCGATGCGATCGTCGGGGGCATCTGGGCCAAGCTGCCCATGGGGCGGTTCCGCCGCGCGGGCTGACCGGCCTTGCTTGCCGTGCGGCCATGCGATGCGCATAGTCGGCGGCATGTCCCCTCCTCCACCCGGACTCGACGATCCCGAGCAGGCGGCCTTTGCCTGGGCGCGGTTCCGCATGCTGATGGCGTGGATGACGGTCGCCGCCGCCGTCGCGGTCGGATGTTCGATGATCGCGCTGGCCGAGGTCTATGGCCCGCTCAACTGGGTGACGATGCTGGGGGTCATTGGCGGTATCGGCGGCACCGTGATGCTGACCGGCGCGCTGATGGGGCTGGTGTTCCTGAGCTCGGGCACCGGCCATGACGAGGATGTCGACCGGCGGCCATAAAAAACCGGCCCCCGCGACGATCGCGGAGGCCGGTCCTTCATCGTTCGAAGGGATGGAGGGCGATCAGCCCGCCGCCGCCTCCGGCTCCACCGGAGCGGCCGCGCGAACGCGACGACGGCGGGGCTTTTCCTCCGGTGCGGCGTCGGCCTCGGGCGCGGCGCTGAGCGCGGGCGGCAGGCGATCGGCGTCGAAGCCAACGCTCTGCTCGCCGGCATCCTGCACCTCGGTCGCGCGCTCGCGACGCGGACGACCGCGACGGCGGGGTGCCTCCTCCTCTGCCTGAGGCGCCGTGGCGACCTCCGCGTTCATGGCGGGGGCGGCGATGACCGGCTGGGCGTCCTCGGCCATGACGGGCTGTTCGGCGCGCATCGGGCGGCGATCCTCGCGCGGCTCGCGCCTGGGGCGATCGTCGCGGTCGCGGCGCGGACGGTCCTCACGCTGCTGCGTGTCGCGCTGATAATTCTCGCGTGGCTGGTTCTCGCGCTGTTGGTTTTCTCTGGGCTGGCGCTCGCGACGCGGCTGCTCGGCCTCGCCCTGCTGCTCGCCGGGGCGGATCGGATCGCCCTCGTCGCCATAATCCTCGGCATCGTTGTCGAAGCCGTCGTCATACTGGTCGTCGCGCGATTCCTCGCGCTGGCGGCGCTGATTCTGCTCCTCGAAGCGCGAGCGGGTTTCGCTCAGCACCCGGAAATAATGGTCGGCGAATTGCCAGTAATATTCGGTGTTGACCCGATCGCCCTGACGCTGCGCCTCGGTCGCCAGATTCTTGTACTTTTCGTACAGCTGGCTGGCGTTGCCACGCGCGCGGTTGTCGATGCGATTGCCATTGTCGGAACGGCCGGGATTGCCGCCCGGACGCTGCCCACCATTATTATTGCCGCCACGACCGCGACGGCGGCCGGCCTGCCGATTATTGATCAAGCTGTTCGTCCTTAGTCGTCAAACCAACAAGGTCCACTTTTCCCGACACCGCGCGCGATTCGCGCGATGCGAAGCTGTCGCACCCGATTTCGGGCGCTGCCACGGCCGCCGGACAGCAGCGACTGCATGACGAAGGGTATGGGCATCGGCCCGAAGCAACGACTCCGAAAAAACGATGCCCCGAAAAACGGTGACAATGCCGATGTTCGCGTGCCCCTGCACCCGCTCTAGCGGGTTAAACCGGGGTCCTTCAAGTGAAATATGGGGCATCATCGGCGAATGTTCAATGCGCGAGAAGCGCGCGGGGCCGCCCGCCCAGGTCCCGGTGCAGCGAGACGGTGAAACCTTCCCGCTCCAGAAGCGCCGTCACCGCCCCGGCCTGTTCATGCCCGATCTCGATCACCGCCGCCCCGCCGGGGACCAGCAGACGGCGCAGTTCGGGGGCGAGCAGGCGGTAATCGTCCAGCCCGTCGGGCCCGGCGAACAGCGCGGTGCCGGGCTCGTAATCCCGAACCTCGGGCGACAGTGCTTCGGCCGTACCGATATAGGGCGGGTTGGTGACGATGCAGTCGAACGGCCCGGCCAGTCCGGTCGCCCAGTCGCCGCACACGAACCGCGCCCGGTCGGCGAGGCCACAGGCCGTGGCATTGGCGACGGCGTATCGCAGCGCCTGCGGAGAACGGTCGACACCGAGCCCCTTCGTCTCCCGCCATTCATCGAGAAGGGCGAGCAGCAACGTGCCCGGCCCCGTGCCTAGGTCGAGCAGGGTAGCGGGGGCACGCGCCCTGAAGTGTCGAAGTGCCGCGTCGACCAGCGTCTCGCTATCGACACGCGGCACCAGCGCGCCAGGCCCGACCATCAGGTCGAGCGTCCAGAAACCGCGCGTGCCGGTGATATAGGCGACCGGCTCCTGGGCGGCGCGGCGCTCAACCAGCGGCCAGAATGCATCCGGCACGGCGCGGGTCAGGTCGAGCAGAAGCGCGTTCCGCTCGATTTCCAAGGCATGGGCGAGCAGCAATTCCGCATCGAGTCGCGCGGTGGGGGAGAAGGTGAAATGCTCGGCAGCTTGCACAAGCGCGGTACGGGCGTCGGTCACGCCACTATCTTACCCCGGCGAATGCCGGAATGTGAAAGACATGGGTTCGCGCGGAGGCGGGGAGGCGCGGAGGTGTCCGGCATGGGGCAACGCCTGGGCGCCATCAACCGGCGGAGATGAAGAGCCTGCGGCGCGGCGGGCCAGCCCCCTCCGCGTCTCCGCGTCTCCGCGCGAACATCAGCCATCGAGCGCGGCGAGCCGTTCGGCTTCATCCTCCGCCAGCAGCGCGCCGATCAGTTCGTCGAGTTCGCCCTCCAGGATTTCCGGCAGGCGATGGAGGGTCAGGTTGATGCGGTGATCGGTCACGCGCCCTTGCGGGAAGTTGTACGTCCGAATCCGCTCCGACCGATCGCCCGAGCCGACCATCGAACGCCGCGCGCCCGCACGCTCCGACGCCAGACGCTCGCGCTCCGCCTCGTACAGGCGGGTGCGCAGCACCTTCATCGCCTTGGCGCGGTTCTTGTGCTGCGAGCGTTCGTCCTGCTGGATGACGACCAGCCCGGTCGGGATATGGGTGATGCGGATCGCCGAGTCGGTGGTGTTGACGTGCTGGCCGCCCGCCCCCGACGAGCGGTAGATGTCGATGCGCAGATCCTTGTCGTCGATCTGGAGATCGACCTCCTCCGCTTCGGGCAGCACCGCCACGGTCGCCGCCGAGGTGTGGATGCGCCCGCCCGATTCGGTGACCGGCACGCGCTGGACGCGGTGGACGCCGCTTTCGAACTTCAGCTTGGCGAACACACCCGCGCCCGCGACCGAGGCGACGACTTCCTTATAGCCGCCGGTGTCGGGGACCGAGGCGGAGATCACCTCGACCCGCCAGCCCTGCCGCTCGGCATAGCGCTGGTACATGCGGAACAGGTCGCCCGCGAACAGCGCCGCCTCATCGCCGCCGGTCCCGGCGCGGATTTCGAGCATCGCCGCGCGTTCGTCGGCGGCGTCACGGGGCAGCAGCGCGAGCGCCAGGTGGCGATCCGCCTCGGCCAGTGCATTGCGGTTGGCGTGGAGTTCCTCCGCCGCCAGCTCGCGCAGCTCGTCATCGCCGTCCTGCGTCATGAACGCCAGGCTGTCGGCCTCCTGTCGCAGCCGCCGGACCTCGGCGGCGGCGTTGGCGACCGGCTCCAGCTCGGCATATTCCTTCGATACCGCGACGAAGCGATCCGAGGGCAGGTCGCCGGTCGCCATCATCGCCTGGAGTTCGTCGCGTCGCGCCTCGATCTGCGCGATCCGCTCCGCCGAGATGGTCTTCATCGCGCGGTCAGACGCTGCACCAAGGGAGGAAGCTGCTCGCCATGCTCCTCGGCGATCTCGTCCTCGAACAACAGGTCGGACAGGCTCTGCGCCACCGAGTCGAGCGAGACGGTCGCCTGCTCGCCGGTCTTGAGCGCCTTCACCTGCACCTGGCCATTCGCCAGCTCGTCATCGCCCAGGATCAGCGCATAGCGCGCGCCCTGGTCGTTCGCCTTGGCCATGCGACGCTTCATATTGCCGCGAAACGCCATGTCGGTCGCAACGTCCGCACGGCGCAATTCGGCAACCAGGCCCGTCGCACGCAATTCCGCCGCCGCGCCCATCGGCACCACCACCGCGTCGATGACCGGCTTGGCCGGTTCGTCGAGCAGCATCGCCAGCCGCTCGACACCCGCCGCCCAGCCCACGCCCGCCGTCGCGGGACCGCCCAGCGACTCGATCAGCCCGTCATAGCGGCCACCCGCCAGCACCGTCCCTTGCGAGCCCAGCCGGTCGGTCACGAACTCGAACGCGGTGTGGCGGTAATAATCGAGACCCCGGACCAGCCGCGCATTGCGCGTCCAGGCGACACCCGCCGCATCGAGCCCGGCGGTCACCGCCTCGAAAAAGGCACGCGCCTCGGGCGTCAGATAGGCGTCGATGTCCGGCGCGGCATCGGTGATCGGCCGGTCGCGCGGGTCCTTGGAATCGAGGATGCGCAGCGGATTCTTCTCCAGCCGCACCAGACTGTCCTCGGACAGCTGATCGCGATGCGCCTCGAAATGCGCGACCAGCGCGTCACGCCAGGCATCGCGCGTTGCGGCATCGCCCAGCGTGTTGAGCTGCAACGTCACGCCCTCGGCGATGCCCAGTTCGCGCAGCAGCTGGTCGGCCATCACCAGCAGCTCGACATCCGCCGCCGGTTCGGCCGCGCCCAGAATTTCGGCGTCGATCTGGTGGAACTGGCGATAGCGCCCCTTTTGCGGGCGCTCGTAACGGAACACCGCGCCCGACGTCGCGAGCTTCAAGGGCGCATATTGCTGCCACCCCTCGGTCAGATAGGCACGCGCGATCCCGGCGGTGAATTCGGGCCGCAGGGTCAGCAGGTCGCCGCCGCGATCGGGGAAGGTGTACATTTCCTTCGACACGACATCGGTCGTCTCGCCGATAGAGCGGGCGAAGACCTGCGTATCCTCGAACACCGGCAGGTCGAGCCGCTGAAAGGCGTAGAGGCCATGGACATGCTCGAAGGTGGCCAGCACCTGCGCAAAGCGGCGCTGTTCGTCGCCGAAGATGTCCTGCGTGCCGCGCACGCGCTTGGGGGTTTCGATCCGTGCCATAGAGGTGGCGCTATCTAAGGTAGCGAAGCCCCGTGCGCTAGAGTGCGATCACGCGCTCCGGGACAGCCAGTCGGTGAGCGCCAGTTCGGTGGTGGGGCGGGTCTCCGCGCACATGCTGTGCCGCATGATCTCCAGCGCCCAGCGGCGATGCGCGGCGCTCTCGCTGGCGACGCTATCGCCCGGCACCCCGGCCTTCCGCAATGCCACGATCCGAGGCGCCGCCGCCTCGGCCGGTTCGCGGAATTCCTCGCCCCCCTCGAAATCCAGGTCGTTAATCATGTCGATGATGAGGAGCGCAGTGGCATGAGGGGCGTAGTCCATGGTGGAACATTGCCACACCCCGAAACCTAAGACACTGACATAGCACAATATCCCCAGGCACTTCGCCCCCACTTTCCCTGAACATGAGAGCGCGTAGAATGGCGGAAGGAAAGCCATCGAGGGACAAGGCTATGAAGGCGATGCTGACGGCGATACCAGCCCTCTTGCTGGCAGTGCCTGTGCTGGCCCAGTCGCCATCCTGCCGCGACGATCCCACACAGCCGCGCTGCGTGGCGGAAGCAGAGAAGGCGCAGCGAGCGCTTTATGACGCACCACCCGCCGAGGACTATGCCCGGCAAAAAACGCGGATGGTCCGAGCCTTCTTCGTCGATGGCTATGGCCATGACGTCGGCCTCGTCACGCTGTGGTACGCGCCCGCCGCAGAACCCCGTGTCGCGTGGCGCATGCCCAAACCGCGCAACGGTGAAGATGCCATGGCGCCGATCGACGCGACGCTGACACTGTCCGCGTGGCGTGAGGTGACGGCTGCTGGCACCTATTTCGACCGAGCCTTGGCCCAGTTGCCCCAGAAGGAGCGATCGATCTGCCTGCACGGGTGGACGACGCGCGTGGAGATGGTGGAGGCGGACGGCAAGATTCGGCGGGGAATCCAGTCGGGATGCGGCGATGATGCGTTGGTCTGGCCTCTTGCCCGACGGATGACCGCCGCCGCCATCGCAGCCATGCCCGCCTGCGCCTTGCTCGATGCCGAGAAGACCCGCAACGACATCACCCGACTGAACAAATGCAACCGTCTGAGCGGCGACCGTGCAGCAGCGGCGGAGGCTACCAATGTCTATGACGCCCCGTGGTTCGCGAACCCGCGCGGAGAAGACTTCACCCGCGCGCTGACCTATCTGTTCGCCGAGCAGCTCGATGTCGCATGGCCCGGCGAGCCGGTCGTGACCGATGGCGAGGCGGCCGCACGGATCTGGAGCCGCCATGTGGGGGACGCGCCCTTCTTCCCCCACGTGATCTTCGGCGAAACCGCCGACAGGGTGCGGATGGATGGCATGTTGGTGATGCGAGGCGCGTCGGCGCAGACGGCACGCGAACCCCTGCCCGCAACATTGATCTGGGAACGCTGCAACGGATTCGGTTTCCGCGTCACACGCTTCTGGGCGGGAACGACGCCTCTGCGTCCCGGAGCGGAGACATCCTGCAGTCGCCGATCAATCGCCCCATAGCCAGACCCGCCCCGGCCAGCGTAGACCCTCGTCGATGACCACCCCCCGCTGGCAGCGCCTTCAGACCCGTATTGGTGACCGGATCGCGCCGCCGCGTTTCCTGTTGTTCGCGCTCATCCTCATCGGGGCGGCGGCGGGGCTGGTGCCGGTCCTGGGGATGACGCGGGGCATCCTGATCGGCTTCGATGCCGCTGCACTGCTGTTCATCGGATCGCTCCTGCCGCTGCTGCGTCAGGGTCAGGCCGCGAAGATGCGGGCCCGCGCCGCGCGCAACGATGCCAATCGGGCGGTCCTGCTCGTCTTTTGCGGGATCGTGCTGTTCGTCGTGCTGGTCGCGGTGGGCGGCGAGTTGCGCGGGCGGAGCAGCGTCGTCACCATCGCGCTGGTCGTCAGCACGCTGATCCTGGCCTGGCTGTTCTCCAACATCGTCTATGCGCTGCATTATGCGCACCTGTTCTACAGTGCAGGGGACGGGGGCGATGCGGGCGGCCTGCAATTCCCCGACACGGCAGAGCCCGATTATTGGGATTTCCTGTATTTCTCGGTGACGCTGGGCATGACCTTCCAGACGTCGGACGTGTCGATCGCCTCGCGCCGGATGCGGCGGGTGGTGACGGGCCAGTGCCTGGCGGCGTTCATCTTCAACCTCGGCGTCATCGCCTTCACGGTCAATGTGCTGGGCGGCGGGTCGGGTTGAGGCGGCCCGAAAGGGTCTGGACGACTGGCCTATCGGGTGCCTAACCTGCCGCCATCTCCTCGTCGCCGCAAAAGGCCCTTCATGATCCGCCATTCGCTTCGCTCCGTACTCGTCGCCGCGCTGCTCGCCTCCTCCGCCGTTGCCGTCGCCCAGGTGCCGCCGGGCAACTCCGCGCCCGCCGCCCAGGCGCCCTTCGTCAACACCATCCCCGATGCGGTCGACACCCCCTATCCGGGCACGATCAAGCTGGTGGTCGACGCGACCGATACCGAGCGCGGCATCTTCCGCATCAAGGAGACGATCCCCGTCGCCAAGGCAGGGCCGATGGCGCTGCTGTTCCCCAAATGGCTGCCCGGCGCCCACTCCCCGCGTGGCGAGATCGAGAAGCTGGCGGGCCTGGTCATCAAGGCGAACGGCCGCATCCTGCCCTGGACGCGCGACCCGGCCGATGTCTTCGCCTTCCATATCGATGTGCCCGCAGGCGCCAGCCAGCTCGACCTGACGTTCCAGTTCCTGTCGGCGACCAAGCCCGACCAGGGCCGCATCGCCGTCACCCCGACGATGATCTCGCTACAGCCCAATTCGGTCAGCCTCTATCCGGCGGGCTATTATACCCGCCAGATCCCGATCCAGATGACCGCGACCTTCCCCACCGGCTGGACCGCGGCGGGCGCGGTTCCGGCCAAGGCGTCGGGCTCGACCTACACCTATGACACCACCAATTACGAGATCCTGGTCGATTCGCCGGTGCTGGCGGGCAAATATGGCAAGGTCTTCCCGCTGACCCCGCAGGTGAAGCTGAACGTCTTTGCCGACAACGCCGCCGAGCTGAACGCCAAGCCCGAACAGATCGCCGCGCACCAGCGCCTGGTCGACCAGGCGGTCAAGACCTTCGGCGCGCAGCATTACGACCATTACGAGTTCCTGCTGTCGATCAGCGACCAGCTGGGCGGTATCGGGCTGGAGCATCACCGCTCGTCCGAAAACGGCGTGACGCCGGGCTATTTCACCGAATGGGATGCCGGGCCGGGCCGTCGCAACCTGTTGCCGCACGAGTTCACCCATAGCTGGGACGGCAAGTTCCGGCGCGGCGCCGACCTGTGGACGCCCGATTTCCGCTCGCCGATGCGCGATTCGCTGCTGTGGGTCTATGAAGGACAGACGCAGTTCTGGGGCTATGTGCTCCAGGCGCGCTCGGGCATGGTGTCCAAGCAGGATACGCTGGACCAGTATGCCTCGATCCTCGCCATTTATGACACCGCGCCCGCGCGGCAGTGGCGCAACCTGCTCGACACCACCAACGACCCCATCATCTCGTCGCGCAAGCCCAAGGGCTGGACCAGCTGGCAACGGTCGGAGGACTATTACAATGAAGGCCTGATGGTCTGGATGGAGGTCGATGCGATGCTCCGCCAGAAGTCGAACGGCACCAAGTCGATCGACGACTTCGCCAAGGCGTTCTTCGGCATCCGCAACGGCGACTGGGGCGAGGTGACCTACACGTTCGACGATGTCGCCGCGACGCTGAACAAGATCGTCCCCTATGACTGGGCCGAATTCCTGAACCGCCGGATCACCGAGACGGGCCAGCCCGCCCCGATCCAGGGCTTTGCGATGAACGGGTACAAGCTGGTCTATACCGACCAGCCGACCCCGACCTTCAAGCAGGGTGAAAAGGGCAGCACCAACGTCACCTATTCGCTGGGCCTGTCGGTGGCGAACAGCGGCGAGGTGACCAGCTCAATTTGGGACAGTCCCGCATTCAAGGCGGGCATCGATGTCGGCACCCAGATTCAGGCGGTAAACGGCGAAAGCTATAGCGGCGATCGCCTGAAGGCCGCGATCCTGGCGGCCAAGGACCCGAAGAAGCCGGTCAAGTTGGTGATAAAGAACCAGGATGTCTTCCGCGAGGTGACGATCGATTACACCGGCGGTCCGCGTTACCCGCATCTGCAGAAGGTCGGGACCGGCGAAACCGGGCTGGATCGTCTGCTGACGGCGCGCTGAGCGCGGACTGACCGACATCTATCGACAGGCCATGGCGGGTTGCGCTATCGCGCCCGCCATTGTTTTTCCACCGGAACTCATCCGGCCCCTAGGCAAGAAAGACCGATTCGATGCGCATCGACCTTATCCCCGTCGGCAAGAGCCCGCCCGACGACATCAATGTCGTGATCGAGGTGCCGACCGGCGGCGAGCCGGTGAAGTATGAGTTCGACAAGGCATCTGGCGCGCTGTTCGTCGACCGCATCCTGCACACGCCGATGCGCTACCCGGCCAATTACGGCTTCGTGCCGCACACGCTCAGCCCCGATGGCGATCCGCTCGACGCGCTGGTCGTGTCGCGCACGCCCTTCATCCCAGGCTGCGTCGTCCGCGCGCGCCCGATTGCGGTGCTGAACTTGGAAGACGAAGCCGGTGGCGACGAGAAGCTGGTCTGCGTGCCGGTCGACTCGACCTTCCCTTATTATTCGAATGTCGGCGGTCGCGACGACCTGCCCGAGATCGTGTTCCAGCAGATCGAGCACTTCTTCACCCACTATAAGGATCTGGAGAAGAAGAAGTGGGTGCGTATCGGCACCTGGGGCGACCGTGACGAAGCGCGCCGCATCGTCGTCGAGGCGATCGAGCGCTACGAGGACGCCAAGGCCAAGGGCGAAGAGCCGCACGACCACGACGTGCCCGGCCGCGAATAAGCGATCCGGTTTTCGGTTCGAAAAACGCCTCGGTGCCACCCGCACCGGGGCGTTTTTCGTTGAACGCTTGCACGCCCCCCCTTCTTTCTCCCCTCCCGCAAGCGGGGGGCTGGAGGAGGGGAATGCGGCAGCTTGAGGAAAGGCCATCCCTTGGCCTTCGACCTCGCTCAGGCCGAACGGGCGTCTTCAGAAAAGTAGCTTACCCCGGCAAGGGCCAAGGTCCGGACGCCACCCATTCGGTGGCTCCATCCGACCGGCGTATCGCGACGGGGCGCCGATGTGGTCGGGGCGGGAAATTCCCCGCCCCGAACCGTCACGCCGCCCGCGCGGCTTCGTCGAGCGTGGGGTAATCGATATACCCCTCCGGGCCCTGGCTGTACCAGGTCTTCATGTCGCCTTCGTTGAGCGGCGCATCGGTGCGCAGGCGTTCGGGCAGGTCGGGGTTGGCCAGGAAGGTCCGGCCGAACGCGATCCCGTCCGCCACACCCGAGTCGAGTGCTTCTTGCGCCTTTTCCCGGCTGTCGTAATCGCTGTTGAGGATCAGCGGCCCCTGGAAGACCTCGCGGATCTGCGGCGACAGCTTGGGCACATCGGTGTTTCCGAAGGTGCCATCCGGTCCCGGCTCGCGCAGTTCGAGAAAGGCGATGCCCAGCTCCGACAGCATCTTGGCGGCGGGCACGAAGACCGAGGCGGGGTCGCTGTCGTCCACGCCCTGGCTGTCGCCGTTGGGCGAGAGGCGCACCGCGACGCGCTCCTTGCCCGCGACCGAGATCACGCGCTCGGTGATTTCGCGGAGCAGGCGGATGCGGTTCTCCGGCGAGCCGCCATATTCGTCCTCGCGGTGATTGGCGCCGTCGCGCAGGAATTCATCGATCAGATAGCCGTTGGCGGCATGGATCTGCACCCCGTCGAACCCGGCGGCGATCGCATTGCGCGTCGCCAGCTCATACTCGTCGAGCAGGCGCGGGATTTCCGACAGCTCCAGCGGGCGCGCCGTCTCGAAATCCTTCTTGCCCTCGAAGGTGTGCGCCTGCCCCTCGGTGCGGGTGGCCGAGGACGACACCGGCTGCATCCCCGTGACCGAGCTGTGGACCTGGCGCCCCATGTGCCAGAGCTGGGCGACGATCCGTCCGCCCGCCTTGTGCACGGCGGCGGTCACCGGCTTCCAGCCTTCGACCTGCTCATCGGTCCACAGGCCCGGCGCATAGGGCCAGCCCAGGCCCTCGCGGCTGATGCCGGTCGCCTCGGAGATGATGAGCCCCGCGCTGGCGCGCTGGGCATAATATTGCGCCATGATCGGCGTCGGCACCGCGTCGCGTGTGGCACGCGCGCGGGTCAGCGGCGCCATGAGGATACGGTTGGGAGCGTGGATCGCCCCGAGATCGATGGGATCGAACAGCGTTGGCATCAAATGCAATCCTTTTGCGGCCTTTCCGGCCTGACGCAACGCAGATAGGGCGTTAAGGGACCCCATGCCCGTGTCCGCCCCCCCAAGAAAAACTGAACGACCTGAAAGCGATGATCTCTCGGGTCGGAGCGGGAACACCACGCCGCCGCTGGCCTTTGCCGCGGTCATCATCGCCAATGTCGCACTCGCCTTCGGGCCGCTGCTGGTGCGCATGGCCGATACCGGGCCGGTCGCCGCGGCCTTTTGGCGGATCACCCTGGCCGCGCCCGTGCTGGCGATCGTCGCGCTGATCTCGCCCGCGCGACCGCGTCTGCCGGGCAAGGGGCAGGCCGGGCTATGGGCGCTGTTGCTGGTCGGCGGTATCGCCTTTGCGGGCGATCTGGGCACCTGGCATATCGGTATCCGCCAGACGACGATGGCCAATGCCACGCTGTTCGGTAACTCGGCGACCTTCATCTTCCCGCTCTATGGCTTCCTGGTCGCGCGCGCCTGGCCCTCCCGGACCCAGGGCATCGCGCTGATCCTGGCGGCGATCGGCGCGGGGCTGCTGATGGGGCGCAGCTATCAGGTCGATCCGCGCCATCTGGTCGGCGATCTGCTGTGCGTGCTGGCGGGCATCCTCTACGCGCTCTACTTCATCCTGATGTCGCGTGTGCGGACGTCGATGCCGCCGGTCCCGGCGCTCGCCTGGTCGACCATGGCGAGCATCGTGCCGCTGTTCGTCTTCGCCACCCTGCTGGGCGAGCGGGTCTGGCCCGGTCACTGGAGCGCGCTGATCCTACTCGCCCTGGGGAGCCAGATCATCGGCCAGGGGTTGATGATCTATGCGCTGGGCCTGCTCAGCCCGCTGGTCGTGGGTCTCGCGCTGCTGGTTCAGCCTATGGTGGCGACGGCGATCGGATGGCTGGTATATGGCGAGACGCTGGCGCTGCCCGATCTGGTCGGCGTCGCGATGGTCGCCGTCGCGCTGGTGCTGGTCCGGCGCGGATCGACCAAGACGGTTGCCAGGCCGGGCGCCAAGGCCGAACGACAGTGACGACGGGTGATTGATATGACCGAGGCTGCCATGACCGATGTTCAGGACCTGACTCTCGACGAGGTGCGCGTGGCGCTGGCCGAGGGGATCGCGTCCAATGCCGCATTCGACGGCTGGGGCGACGATGCCCGCGACATGGCGGCGGATGCGGCCGGAATCGACCGCGACATCGCCCGACTCGCCTTCAAGGACGGGCCGGTCGCCATGATCGATGCCTGGTTCGCCGCGATCGACCAGGAGATGGTCGAAACCGTCCCCGCCGAACAGGCAGCGCAAATGAAGATCCGCCAGCGCATCACCGCGCTGGTCGAGGCGCGCCTGGCCGCCGCCGCCCCCAATCGTGAGGCACTGCGCCGCGCGCTGACCATCCTGGCGATGCCGCAGAACGCGGCCATGGGCGCCCGGCTGGGCTGGCGCACGGTCGATGCGATCTGGGCGCAGGCGGGCGATACCGCGACCGATTACAACCACTATACCAAGCGCGCGACGCTGTTCGCGGTCTATGCCGCGACCATCGCGGTGTTCCTGAACGACGAGAGCGAGGATCATGCGGACACCCGCGCCTTCCTGGCCCGCCGGATCGAGGGGATCATGCGGTTCGAAAAGTGGAAGGCCGGGGTCGCCAAGCGGGGCGAGAATATGCC
>DXIH01000093.1 GCA_019112965.1 Candidatus Sphingomonas excrementigallinarum
ATCGCGCCCCTTTCGTTATGGAGCGACAACGTTGTAAATATTGATTGGCTCCCAATCACATAGTGGAAAGATTGCATTCGATTGACATGACCGTCATCGAAGCCTGCAATAATCTTGATCGATATCAATAAGTGGCAAGGTCAGCTTAACGGCGGCTGCCCGTTCGAAGCGCTCAGGCCGCCATCCACGGCCAAGTTCACGCCGGTGATAAAGCGCGCGTCCTCGCTCGCCAGAAAGGCGATGGCACCCGCAATATCCTCCGGCTCGGCGCCGCTGCCCATGGGGATGCGCTCCTCGAATTTGGCGATCAGTTCGGGTTGTTCCTTCATGCCCTTGGTCAGCGCGGTATAGGTCAGCGACGGGTTGACGGCGTTGACACGCACACCGTTCGCCGCCTCGTCCAATGCCAGCGCGCGGGTGAAGTTGGTCACGGCCCCCTTGGCCGCGCAATAGAAGCTGTGGTTCCAGTCGCCGCCCAGTCCGGAGACAGAGGACATGTTGACGATGCACCCCCTGGTCCGGCGGAGATGCGGGATCGCGGCATGTGCCATCTGTACCACGCCATAGAGATCGGTTTCGATCACCTTGTAAAAGGCGGAAAAATCGCCCTCGTCCAGCTTGCCGAGATGATCGACTCCGGCATTGCTGACCAGAATGTCGACCCGTCCGAACCGCTCGACCGCCAATGCGACCAGCGCCTCGCAATCGGCCATTTGCGACACATCGGTTTGGCGCGTCGCAACGGTGGCGGGGGCAAGGTCGTCGGCCAGCGCTTGCAGGCCCGTGCTGTCCTTGTCGCCCAGCACCAGGGTTGCACCGTCCTTCGCGAAGCGGCGCGCGGCACCTTCGCCGATGCCGGAGGCTGCGCCGGTGACGATCACGATCTTGCCTTGGAATCGGGCCATGCCTGACGCTCCTGTCCTGCCGTTTCCGGTCGGTGTACCCCGACCTGCGACAACAGGTGCGTTCAACGGGTGTTCCGCCGGGATCGATCAAAAAGCGGAAACGACGGAAAAAAAGGGCGTCAGTGGCGAAGCATGTCCTCGGGCAGTCCCTGGAAGGACGATGCTTGGCCGAGCGTTTGGCGGTTGGTGGCCAGCCACTCTTCGGCTTGCGCGCGGCCCATCTCGCGCAAATCCTGAAGCACCGACCAGCGTGTATCGACCTTGCTCGTCCCCGATGGCCCGGCCAGTTCGGGCGGTGGCGACAGGAGGTGGAGGTTGACCCGGGCGATCGCCCGCATCCGGGGATCCCGCGAGGGTTCGGCGCGGGCGACGTCCTGAATCTCCGACAAGGCGCGCAGGTCGCGGCGCAGACAGGCGTTGAAGCTGATGTCGCTGACCCGGCGCATCACCTCGCCCACCGAGCCGCCAATGTCCTCGACGGTGAAGGGCGTGATCTGGACGACCATCATGTCGGTCGCACCGATCGCCTCGGTCAGCAGCGGTTCCAGCGCGGGGTTGGCGGTGAAGCCGCCGTCCCAATATTGCTCACCCTCGATTTCCACCGCCGCGAACAGCTCGGGCAGGCAGGCCGAGGCCATCAGCGCGTCAAGCGTCACATCCTGGCCGGTGAACAGCCGCGCCGATCCGCTCGCGATATGCGTCGCCGCGACATAGAAGGGCAGGCGAGTCTGGCGGCCGAGCAGGTCCAGGTCGATGCTGTCCTCGACCGCCTGTCGCAATGCGCGCATGTCGCGCACCCCCGGCAGAAAGGGCGCGACATAGCGGCTGGAGAGCTTGGCGATGTCCAGCGACTTGCGCAGCAGCGGCTCGAAGAACGGGCCGCCCAGCGCGCCGACATCGAGCGGAGCGAGCGGCGAGGCATCGGCGACGCTGCGCCACAGCCGTTCGAGCGCCGTTTTCGCACCCTCGGCGCCTTCCTTTGCATAGCCCGATACCACCGCCGCGCCGTTCATGGCCCCGGCGCTCGCCCCGCTGACCCCGACGATCTCGATACCCTCGTCGAGCAGCCGTTCGACCACGCCCCAACCATAGGCTCCGTGTGCGCCGCCACCCTGCAGCGCGAGCGCGACGCGGGGGCGGGACGGGACATCGGGTTCGAGATGGTCGGTCATGGCATAGCTCCTCCTACGCGGCTTCATGCTGCAACGCACAAAAGACAAACGCCATCCCGTTTCGGCGAATTTTTATTCAACCGGGTCCCCACAGAACTTAGACCGTGATGACGTTGCGTTGAACCAAGGAGAGCCCCCCTTCAGGGGAGGGGTTGGGGTGGCGCCTCGCCACGGGCTGCACGCTTGCGGAGGCGCCCCACCCCTGGCCCCTCCCCTGAAGGGGAGGGGTGCGTTCATCTCATGTCATCTTGCTCTAAGCCACATCCCAGCGAAGGCGGAGATCCAGTTGGCTCAGCGTCGGTATGTCACTCCATTGCCGTGCCACTGGACCCCGGCCTCCGCCGGGGTGGTCAGGATGTGAGGGTCGCTCAGCGCTTGGTGAAGCCGCCGATCCCCGCGATCGCCAGCGTGGCGGCAGGCTTGGACATTTCCGCGAAGGTCAGCCGCAGATAGCGAACGGGCCGGACGCTGGTGAAGGGCAGGCGCTGGGTGGAGAGTGCATAGGCGATGTTCGAAAACTCGCCCGCGCCCGCCCGGGTCCAGTTCCTGCCGTCGACGCTCGTCTCCGCGACGTAGCCGCGCGGCGGGGCGGCATCGACCATGACCTGGCGCGACGGGGTCAGGCTAAAGCCCGCGACGTCGCGAATCTGGCCCATGTCGATGGTGACGCTGGCGGGCTTGCCCGGTGTCGGTGCGGGCTGGGTCCAGATGGTCTTGGCGTCGTTGTCGAGCAGCTTTTCCGCTCCCGGCGCGCTGGCCGAGACGATGGTCCAGCCCTTGGTGTCGAGAACGGTCGGGTCGCTCGATACGATGGCGGGGACGGGGACCGGCGCGACGCTGTGGAACAGCGACACCTCGCTGATCGCGGGACAGACCGGCGCCTCGACGATGCGCAGGCGGACGCGGCGCGCGGTGATGGGCGCGGGCAGGCGGATGATCCGCTGGGCGCTGATGCACTCATGCTCGGCGAGCTGCTGCCACTTGCCGTTCACTTCCGCATCGACCGCGAAGCGGGTGACGCGCACGCCGAGCGGCAAATATTCGCGGAGGCGGATCAGGTCGAAGCTGCGGTTCGGGGGGAGGTCCAGCGTCAGGCTGGGCGTGGTCACGCCGTCCGGTGCGGACCAATAGGTGTCGCGCTGGCCGTCGAGAACCTTGGCGGCCTCGAACCCCTTGCCCCGCACATGGCTGGCGCTCGCCACCGCGCCCTGCGCCAGATCGGTCGCGAAGCTGGCACGGATCGCATCGCCGAAGCTCTTCAGGATCTTCACGTCCTGATCGGGGATGCGCCCGCGCCGGTCGGGTGGCAGGTTCAGGTTCATGTTGGTGCCGCGCGCGACCGAGGTGTCGAAATAGCCGACCAGATTCTCCGGCGAGCGAACCTTGGAGTCCTCGTCCGCGTGATAGAACCAGCCGGGCCGGATCGAGGTGTTGGTCTCGGCGGGCCACCACAATGCGCCGCCACGCACGCCCGAATTGCCCTCCGACTGGACATAGGGGTGGTCCGGCATGGTCGGCCAGCAGGGATCGCCTGCGACACCATCCTCATTGCCGACCCAGCGGATATCCGCGCCCAGCGGATCGAAGGTGCAGGCCATCGGCTGATACTGGTGGACCAGCGCGATGATCGAGGGCCAGTTATAATATTTGGGCGCGTCGATCTGCCGCGTCTCGCGCGCGCCGCCATAATAGCCGTCGCCGCCATTGGCGCCGTCGAACCAGAATTCGAACAGCTCGCCATAACCGGTGCACAGCTCGACCACCTGCTTGCGGAAATAGTCGACATAGGAGGGGCGGGCATAGTCGGCCCGGTTGCGATCCCAGGGCGAAAGATAGATGCCGGAGGCGAGCCCGGCGCGCTTGCAGGCGTCCGACATCTCCCGGACAATGTCGCCCTTGCCGTTCTTATAGGGCGAGTTGCGGATGCAATGCTCGGTCAGCTTGGTCGGCCAGAGGCAGAAGCCGTCATGATGCTTCGCCGTCAGGATGATCCCCTTCAGATTGCCCGCCTTAGCCGCCCCGACGATCTGATCCGCGCTGAAATCGCTGGGATTGAACATCTTGGGGTCTTCGTCGCCATAGCCCCATTCCTTGTCGGTGAAGGTGTTCATCGCAAAGTGGATGAAGGCGTACTGCTCGCGCTGATGCCAGCGCCATTGCCGTGCCGAGGGGACCGCGCCGTAGGGAGCAGGCGCAGCCGCCCCCTTTTGCGCGAAGGCGGGCGCGGTAGAAGCCACCAGCCCGGAGGCGAGGACGGCGCGGCGGGAGAAATCGGTCATCTTCAATTCGGCTCCGGGAGGGATCAGGCGGGCAGGTGGTCGAAGGACGGCGGGCGGTCCTTGGGATCGCGGCCAAAGGCGGGATTGGGCTTGGCGCCCATGGTGAAGGACAGGGTGCCGCCCTTGGACAGGGTGGCATGGTCGATCCAGCTCTTCGTCCAGGGGCGACCATTCCAGGTCACCGACTGGACATAGGGCGTGTCGGGGCCATTGCCCTTCGCCTCGACCACCAGCGTCTTGTTGCCCCCGACCGTCAGCTGCGCCCGGTCGAACAGCGGGCCTCCGAAGACGTAAGCCCCGCTGACGGGATCGACCGGATAGAAGCCGAGCGCAGAGAACAGGAACCACGCGCTCATCTGACCGCAATCGTCATTGCCGATGATGCCGTCGGGCGCGTTCTTGTACATCTCGGTCAGCAGGCGGCGGACCATCCTCTGCGTCTTCCAGGGCGCGCCGACATAGGCGTAGAGATAGGCCGCATGCTGGTCCGGCTCGTTACCATGCGCATACTGGCCGACCAGCCCGGAAATATCCGGCGGCGCGTTCTTCGGGAGCGTCGATGGCGCGCTGAACAGCTCATCCAGCTTCGCCTCGAACTTCGCGTCGCCGCCCATGTGGCGGATCAGGCCGTAGACGTCATGCTGGTTCAGGAAAGTCGCCTGCCAGCCATTCGCCTCGGTATAGTCGCGCCACCAGGGTTTGGGCATGTGGCCGAGCTGGACGGGGTCGTAATCCTTCCACCAGCTGCCGTCGCTGAACCGGGGGCGGGCAAAGCCGATCGAGCCGTCGATAACGTTGCGCCAGTTGCCCGAGCGCTTGCGCAGCCGGTCGGCCTGTGCCGTCTGGCCCACGGCCTTCGCGATGTGCGACGCGGCCCAATCGTCATAGGCATATTCCTGCGTCCGGCTGACGCTTTCCCACCAGATGTCGGCGGGGACATAGCCCTTGGCATCGTACAGGTCGCGGCCCTTGGAGTTGTCCATGTCGGGCGCGGAGAAGTCGAAGCTGCGCTTGGCGATGCCCGGCCAGGCGGCGGCGTAATCGGCGGGGATGCCCTTCACCATCGCCTCGGCCATGATCGGCGTGCCGTGCCAGCCGATCATGATCCCCGTCTCCTTGCCCTGCAGCGTCCAGACCGGCGGGCCATAGGCGCTTTGCTGCGTCTGGCGGATCATGTCGTCGATCAGCTTCTTGGCCTGGGCGGGCTGGGTCAGGATCAGCCAGGGGTGCAGCGCCCGGTACGTGTCCCAGGTCGAGAAGGTGCTATAGGCGAACTGTCCGGCGGGGGCGGTGTGCACCTGTCCGTCCAGCCCGACATAGCGGCCATTCACGTCGGAGAAGAGCGTCGGCGCGACGAGCGTGTGGTAATTGGCCGACGCCATGATCGCCTGCTGGTCCGGCGTTCCGCCCTCGACCCGGACGCCGCCCAGCGTCTCGGCCCAGCGCGTCATGGCGGCGCGGCGGGTGCGGTCGAAGTCCCAATGCCTGGCCTCGGCGGCGAGGTTCGCCTTCGCGCCCGCCACATCGACCGCCGAGATGCCGCAGCGGATCAGCAGCGGCGCATCGCCCAGTTCGTCGAAGAACAGCGCGGCCTTCAGGCGGTTGCCCTTGACGGCGGTGCCGTTCGCGGGCGCGTCGCCGTCACCGTAAAGCTGGATACGGGTCGGCTTTCTCGACAGCTGCATCGCAAAGAAGATGCGCCGCCCCTTGGCCCAGCGGAACACGCGGCGGGTGCCGGTGATGGTGCCATCGGGCTCGATGGTCAGTTCGGCATCGGTGATGAGCGGCTTGGCGTCGCTCTTGTCGAGGACAAGGTGCGACAGGTCGACCAGGACATGGCCCGGCCCCTTGGGATAGGTATAGCGGTGCCAGCCCGTCCGCTCGGTCACGGTGAGTTCGGCGAGCACGCCCGACTCGAGCTTCACCCGGTAATAACCCGGCTCGGCCTGTTCGTCCGAATAACGCTGGCGATAGCCTTCATCGGGGTTGGACAGCGGCCCCGCGACCAGCTTCAACTCGCCGCGTGTCGGCACGACCAGCACGTCGAGCATGTCGCCGATGCCGGTGCCCGACAGATGGGTATGGCTGAACCCCATGATCGAGCTGTCGCCATGGTGATAGCCCGAACAGGTATCCCAGCGCTCGACATCGGTATCGGGACTTAGCTGCACCATGCCGAAGGGCATCACCGCGCCCGGATAGGTATGGCCGTCACCGCCGGTGCCGACGAACAGATTGGGCCGCGCGACCGTCATCGGCATGGCGGCGCTGACGCCCCCGAGCGGCAGGCTGGCGAGCGCGGTCCCGGCGAGGAGTGAGCGGCGGGTTAAAATCATGCGAACGTCTCCCGCAAAACCTCCGGCCGGGTGGCCGCGACATGGACGATCAGCTCGCCGAACAGGCCATTGGCCCAGGCGAACCAGTCGCGTGTGAACTTGGTGGGATCGTTGATATCGACCCCTTCGTGAATGAAGCCGGTACCGCCCTGCGATCCCCGCAACATCGACAGGCTGTTGCGCAGCAGCGCGGGATCGGTCGAGGTCAGCGCGCGGACGATGATCGACATCGGCCAGACCTGACCCGGCCCGGTATGCGGGCCGCCGATGCCGGTCAGTGCCTTGCCCTCGAAATACCAGGGATTGTCCTTGCTCCAGCACGCCGCGACTGTCCGCTGCCACAGCGGGTCGGCTGGGTCGACGCAACCCAAATAGGCCATACCGGACAGCGAGGGCACATTGGCGTCGTCCATGAAGACGGCATTGCCATAGCCATCGACCTCGAACGCCCAGACGCGCTCGCCGCTCGGCAGGGTCATCGTGCCGAACTGCTTGAGCGCCGCCTCGACCTCGGCGGCCAGTGCGGTGGCGTCCTGCGCCAATGCGGGTTCCCCGACCGCGCTCGACAGCGCGGCGAGTTCACGCAGCGTCGTCATCGCGAACAGGTTGGCGGGGACGAACTGGCCGTAGAGACAGGCATCGTCCGAAGGGCGGAAGCCCGAATGGATCATGCCGTTGGGACGCGTCGGCAGCCCATAGCCGCGATAGAGCGTCTCGGTCGGCTCGGGTGCGGAGCGGCGGAAGCGATAGGGGCCTAGGCCGTCCTTGCGCTGCTGCTCGCGAAAGGTCTTGACGATCAACCGGGCCGAGGCCTTCCATTCGGCATCGAACGGCGTCACGTCGCCCGTCTCGCGCCAATAGCCGTACGCCAACCGGATCGCGTAGCAGAGCGAGTCGATCTCCCACTTCCGCTCGGCGACGCCGGGCTTCATCTCGGTATCGTCGTGCAGTGCCCAGCTGAGGTTCGTCTTGGCGGCCGGGTCCTGCATGAAGGCGTTCGCGTAAGGGTCGATCAGGATCGACCGCGCCTGCCGCCCGATCAGCCCGCGGAACAGCCGCCCTAGTGCCGGATCGCGCTTCACCAGATGCAGATAGGGCCGCAACTGCGCCGCCGAATCCCGGAGCCACAGGCAGGGGATGTCGCCCGTGATGACGAAGGCATCGGCCTTGCCGTTCACCTCGCCCAGCGACAGCACGGTGGTATCGAGCGTGTTGGGATAGCAGTTCCCGAACATCCAGCGGAGTTCGGGATCGGCGATCAGCTTCGAGATGCGGGTGATCTCCGCCTCGACCGCCTTGGACACGAAACGGCGATCGGCGACCGGCGGGCGCTTGCTGATAAGCGACGGCGCGGCGGCGAAGGCCGGGGCAGCGGCGAGTGCCGCGCCCCCGGCGATCAGTTCACGACGGTTCGGGGTCATTTCGGCAGGTCCTGCGCGGTGCCGGTCACGGTGAACTGGGTCCACTGGCCTGCACCGTCACCCGGCTGACCGCCGCCGATATAGAGCTTGTAGGTGCCCGGCAGGATGCGGCGCGTGCCGTCGCGCCACACCTGGCTCATTAGGCGCGGGTCGATGGTAAAGCGCGCGGTGCCCGCCTGGCCGGGCTTCAGCGCGATGCGGGTGAAGCCGACCAGCTGGCGTTGCAGCACGGGATCGGTCAGGATCGGCTTCTCGTCGGTCGCGGGCGGCACCAGATAGGCCTGCGTCACTTCCTCACCGGCACGCTGGCCGATATTGCGAAGCTGCACCGCGACGTCGACCGGCTGGCCGACCGCGACGCTGGCGGTGACGGTCGGCTGGCCATAGTCGAACTTCGTGTAGCTCAGGCCGTGCCCGAAGCCCCAGGCGGGCTTGCCGGTGAAGTAGCGATAGGTCCGCTCCTTCATGCCGTAATCGGCAAAGGCAGGCAGGTCGGCGGTCGAGTGATAGATGGTGACCGGCAGGCGGCCCGACGGGTTCACGTCACCGGCCAGGATCTCGGCCAGTGCGGTGCCGCCCTCGGCCCCCGGATAGAAAGCCGCCAGCGTCGCGGCGGGCTTGATATCGCCCAGCGACACCGCCGAGCCGGATACGATGACCGCAACCACCGGTTTGCCGGTCGCCTGAAGCGCGGTCAGCAGCTTGCGCTGCGGCTCGGGCAGGACGACTTCGGTGCGGTCGCCACCCGCGAAGCCGGGAACCGAGACGCCCAGCGCCTCGCCCTCCAGATCGGGCGACAGGCCGACGACCGCGACCAGCACGTCGGCGGTCCCGGCGACCTTCAACGCCTCGGCAGTCAGCGCCTCGGCAGGCGGCAGCCATTGCAGGCGGAAGCCCTCGTCGCCGCCCTTATGGTCGATCTCGACCCGGATACGGCGCGGGGCCGAGCCGTCGAAGGTGGTTTCCAGTTTCTTGCCGCCGATCACGTCGTCCACGACCAGCTGGTCGTCGATATAGAGCTTCACCGCGTCATGCGCGGGGCAGGCGTGCCAGCATGCGGGGCCGTCGAGGCGCAGGCGATACTGGCCCGGCCCCGGCGGGGTCAGCGTGCCGGTCCAGCGACGCTGGAAGGGCGCCGTCCGGGTATAGTTGAAGTCGATGCGGCGATCCTGACCCGCGACCGACCACTGGCCGTTCGCACCCATTGTCTCGACCGTCAGGCCCGTCTTGCCGTTCGCCGACAATGCGGTTTCGGGGACGACCACGAATGCGCCTTCGGCCAGCACCGACCCTTGCGCATAGCGGACATCGCGGCCGAACTTAGCGCGGATGCCGTCGAGCGGCGTGACCGGGTTGATCGCGGTGCCGTGATAATTGCCCTCCAGCACGCCCAGGTCATCGGCATCCGCGCCGAACACCGCGAGCTTCTTGCCCTTGAGCGGCAGCAGGTCGTTCGGATTGTCGAGCAGGATGATGCCCTTGCGCGCCGTCTCCAGCGCCAGCGCGCGGTTGGCGGGGGTGCCGAGCTGGCTGGGCTTGATCGCGTTCCACGGTGAATCGACCGTCAGCATCCGTCGCACCGCCAGCGCGCGGGCGAGCGCGGTGTCGATCTCGCCTTCGGTGATGAGGCCGCGCTTCAGCGCCTCGGGCAGCGAGCGATAGGCGTTGCCGCAGTTCAGGTCGGTGCCCGCCCGTAGCGCCGCCGCCGCGGCGGCAGGCGCGTCCGGCTGGGCATGGTGGAACATCCAGATATTGCCGACCGCATCGCAGTCCGACACGACCAGGCCGTTGAAGCCCCAGTCGGTGCGCAGCCGCTGGGTCAGCAGCATCGGGTTGGCGCAGACCGGCGTGCCATGGATCGCGTTATAGGCGCACATCAGCGACAGCGCCTTGCCCTCGGTCACCGTCGCGCGGAAAGCGGGAAGGTAGGTCGCCTCCAGATCGCGCGGGGCCACCATCACGTCGAAGCTGTCCCGGCCGCCCTCGGGGCCGGAATGAACCGCAAGATGCTTGACGGTGGCGATGACCTTCGGATGCTTCAGGTCCGGGCCCTGAAGGCCGCGCACGAAGGCGATGCCGATGCGGCTGGTGAGATAGGGGTCCTCGCCATAGGTTTCCTGGCCCCGGCCCCAGCGCGGATCGCGGAAGATGTTGATGTTGGGCGACCAGATGGTCAGCCCCTGATACAGGCCGCGATCGGCGTTCAGCGGCTGGGTATTGAATTTCGCGCGCGCCTCGGTCGCGACGACATCGCCGACCTTCTGGATCAGCGCGGGGTCCCAGGTCGCGGCCATGCCCATCGCCTGCGGAAAGACGGTGGACGGC
>DXIH01000005.1 GCA_019112965.1 Candidatus Sphingomonas excrementigallinarum
CCGCGCCGAACCGGCCCTGGCGGCGATACAGCTCGACGATGCGCGCCACGTCCTGGCGAACGGCGGTACGGGTGAAGATCTGGCGAGGAGACAGCTTGATCTCCTTCTTGATCTTGTCTTCCTTCAGGCGCTTGTTGCCCTCCAGGATCACCCGGTTGATGATCGGGTTCTCGCGCACGCGCAGCACGATGTCGCCCGTTTCCACGCCGGAGATCGAGAAGTCGGCGAACAGCTCCGACGCCTGAAGGTCCTTCAGCGCCTGGTCGAGCGTTTCCGGGGTGTACGGAATGCCGACCCGCAGCTTGGTGTAGGACAACACCGTCTCGGGCTCGATACGCTGGGCGCCCTCGACGCGCAGCGTCTTGATCGTGCGCACCGGCGCCGGTGCGACCAGCGGTGTCGGCGTGGCGGCCGGAGCCGCTCCGGCACCCGGAGCGGTCTGTGCCATGACCGGCACACCCGACAGCATCGTGCCCGCCAGCAATATGGCGCCCGCGCGCACAGTCTTCATACCCGTCATTGCTGTCACCAAACCCACCCCAGAAAAGTCGAACCGACCCCTGTCGTCGTCGCGCCCTGCCCCATCGGCGTCAGCCGATCAAGCTGCGGATATTTTTCCATAGCCCCAAATTGCCCAGATCGTTGAAGGTCACGAAGAGCATCAGGGCCAGGATCGCGATCAAACCGCCGCGAAATGCCCATTCCTGCGCCAAAGGCTCCAGGGGGCGTCGCCGCATTGCTTCGATCGCATAGAAGAGGAGATGACCGCCATCCAGCATCGGCACTGGCAAGAGGTTGATGAACCCCAGATTGATGGACACCAGCGCCACGAAGAAAACAAAGGCATCCAGGCCCAGCGACATCTGCTCGCCCGACACCTTGGCGATCGACACCGGCCCGCCCAGTTCCTTGACCGAGCGGCGGCCCGAAATCACCTGGCCCAGGGTCTCGACCATCATGCGAACGATCTCGCCCGTCCGCTGAACCGCGACGACCGGCGCGCGCAACAGGCTGACCGGACGAATGTCGACCGTGCCGGCCCCGCGCAGGCCCAGGCGGCCGATGCGATAGATATTACCGAAACGGTCGCGCTGTTCCTCGGTGCCGATGGTCGCGCTGGTCGTGAAGGGCCTGCCGCCCCGCGTCGCCGCGATCGTCACCCGGTCACCCGCACGAATCTGCACATAGCGGGCGATATCGGCAAAGTCGGTCACGGTGCGGTCGTCGATCGCCGTCACCCGGTCACCGGGACGAAGGCCGGTCGCCGCCGCCGCGCTGCCCGGCATGACCTGCCCGACGACCGGCGGCACCACCGCTTCGCCATAGGCATAGGCGAAGCCCGCCAGGATCAGGATCGCCGCGACGAAGTTGATCGCCGGTCCCGCGACCACGATGATCGCGCGCTGCCATAGCGGCTTGGCCTGAAAGGTCCGTGCGCGCTCCTCGGGCGGGAGCGACAGCCATGCGGCATCGGGCTGGCTCGCCGGGTTCATATCGCCCGCGAATTTGACGTAGCCGCCGAGCGGCAGCCAGCCGATCTTCCACCGCGTATCGCGCTTGTCGGTGAACCCGGCGATCTCCCGCCCGAAGCCGATCGAGAAGGTCTCGGCCTTCACGCCGAACAGCCGTCCGGCGAGATAATGCCCCATCTCATGCACGAACACGAGCGGGCCGAGGGCAAGGACAAAGGCCAGAATCGTCAACAACAGGCCAGGGGTTTCGATCAAACGACGCAATCCTCAACGCGCTCGGCCGTTATCGCCCTGGTTTCCGCATCGATCGCGATCACCGCGTCGAGCGACTCCGGGGGCGCGGGGTCGTAGCGATGAAGAACATCCTCGACGATTGCGGCAATTTCGAGGAAGCCGATGCGACGGGCCAGAAAAGCCGCGACCGCGATCTCGTTGGCGGCGTTCAGAATGGCCGGAGCCGCCCCGCCCGCCTCCAGCGCCGCGCGCGCCAGGCGCAACGCCGGGAAGCGCACCGGATCGGGTGCGGCAAAGTCCATCCGCCCCAGCGCCACCAGGTCCAGCGGCGCCATCGGCGTCGGCATCCGGTCGGGCCAGGCCAGGCAATGCGCAATCGGAACACGCATATCCGACGGCCCCAGCTGCGCCAGCATCGAGCCGTCGACATAATCGACCGCCGAGTGGATCACCGATTGCGGGTGCAGCACGATCTCGATCCGGTCGGAGGGGACCGGGAACAGGCGGGCAGCCTCGATCAGCTCCAGCCCCTTGTTCATCATCGTCGCCGAATCAACCGAGATCTTGGCGCCCATCGACCAGTTGGGATGCGCCACCGCCTGTTCGGGAGTGACGCGGCTCATGTCCTCGGTCGTCCATGTCCGGAACGGCCCACCGCTGGCGGTCAGGACGATCCGGCGTACCCGCTCGGGCCGCGCGAAGTCGAAACACTGATAGATGGCGTTGTGTTCGCTGTCGGCCGGGAGCAACGTCGCACCCGCCTTCGCCGCCGCCGCCAGCACCACCTCACCCGCCGACACCAGCGGCTCCTTGTTGGCGAGGACCACCGTGCCGCCATTGGCGATGGCGGCCATGGCGGGCTCCAGCCCGGCGCAACCCACGATCGCACCCATGGTCCAGTCGGCGTGCATCGCCGCCGCCTCGATCACCGCCGCGCGACCGCCTGCGGCACGAGTTTCCGTGCCCGCCAGCGCCGCCCGCAGATCGGGCAGGCAGCGTTCGTCCGCCACCACCGCCAGCTCGGCATGGGTCCGCTTCGCCGCCGCCGCCAGCTTGGCCACGTCGCAATTGGCGGTCAGCGCGCGGACGCGGTAGCGATCGGGCTCGCGCTCGATCAGGTCCAGGGTCGAGGTGCCGACCGATCCGGTCGCGCCCAAAATAGTAACGCTACGCATCAGAACAGGTCCGGCAGGAAGATCAGGAGAGCGGCGATCGGAGCGACCGGCACGATACCGTCCAGCCGGTCCATGACGCCGCCATGACCAGGCAGCACGTTCCCGCTGTCCTTGACGCCCGCACGCCGCTTGAGCGCGCTCTCGAACAGGTCGCCCATCTGCGCCAGCACAGCCAGAAACGGCGTGGCAATGACCAGGAGCATCGGCAGGCCGTGCGCCCAGCGCATCAGCACCGCCAGCAACGTCGCCGCCGCCACACCGCCGATCAGACCCGACCAGGTCTTGGCCGGGCTGATACTGGGCGCCAGCTTCGGGCCACCGAACTGCCGCCCGGCGAAAAACGCCCCGCTGTCGCAGGCCCAGACGATCGCCATCGACCAGAGCGACAGCACCAGCCCGTCGTCATGCAACCGGATCGCCAGCAGCGAAAAGACGGGAAGCCCGACATAGAAAGCCCCCGCCCCATATTCCGGGCGGCGCGATACGATGGTCAGGAAGAAGAAGGTCGCCGCGATCAGGCCCAGCGCGAAAAAGCCCGGCCCGGCCGCCAGACCCGGCGCCATGATCGCCAGCGGCACCGACAACGCGAACTGCGCCAGTCGCTTCTGCTTGGCATCGACCTTCAGCAGGTCCGACCATTCGGCCATCATGAACAGTCCGACCACGACCGCGAGCAACCAGAAGGCCAGGCCTCCCAGCACGAGCGAAACGCTGGCCACGGCGATCATCACGATGCTGGCAAGCACCCGCTTGGTCAGGTTCGACATGCCGGATGCGGGAGGATTGGCCGGGGCCGCCTCGGGCGCTCCGGCCTTGGGGGATTCGGGGTCGGTCACAGGCCGCCGAAACGCCGGTGTCGTCGCCCGAACTCGGCCACCGCATCGGCCAGCGCCGTCTCGTCGAAATCGGGCCAGAGCGTGTCGACGAACAACAGTTCGGCATAAGCCGCCTGCCACAGCAGGAAATTGGACAGGCGCTGCTCGCCCGAGGTGCGGATCACCAGGTCGAGCGGCGGCAGGCCGTTGGTCTGCAACTCGCCCTCGATCGCCTCCGGCGTGATGGCATCGGCCGTCATCTCGCCCACCGCGACCTTGCACGCCAGCCGCCGGGCGGCCTCGACCAGTTCGGCCTGCGCCCCGTAATTCAGCGCAATGGCGAGGACCGGGCCGCTATTGCCCGCCGTCCGTGCCATCGCATCGTCAATCATCGCGACGAGATCGGCGGGGAAGCGGCGATAGTCGCCGATCACCCGCAACCGGACATTGTCCGACACCAGCTCGGCCAGGTCCTTGCGCAGGAAGATGCGCAACAGGCCCATCAGGTCGCTGATCTCGGTCTCGGGCCGCCGCCAATTCTCCGAGGAAAAGGCATAGAGCGTCAGCGCCTCGATCCCCATGCTCCGCGCCGCGCGCGCGATCCGGCGCACGGCATCGACCCCGGCCTTGTGACCGGCGAAGCGGGGCAGCAGACGGCGTTTGGCCCAGCGGCCATTGCCGTCCATGATGATCGCGACGTGACGCGGGACCGCACCCGTATCGGGCACGGCCACCAGCGACCCCAGAGCCGTCTGGGCCGAGGCGGCCGGAGGACTCACTTGCCCAGGATTTCCTTTTCCTTGGCCGCCGCAGCCGCATCCAGCTCGGCGATGGTGGCGTCGGTCA